>DJOI01000047.1 GCA_002439605.1 Candidatus Segatella mututuai
TATTTTTTAATCATTACTTGGTAATAGTTTTTAATGTAAATACATGGTATGAAACATCTTTTTATGGCAGTTGTGTTCCTTTGGAGCACAACTGCTTTTGCTTTCGGACAGCAACAGGCACGGTTTACGGTGATGGGAATCGGTGACTCCATTACGGAGGGAGGTTCTACCTTCTCTTCCTATCTTTACCCTTTATGGGAACGCCTGTTTATGGCTGGTTATGATTTCGACTTCATCGGACCTCGTGAGAGTGTGTGCCGAATAGGGAAATTGGCACATTGCGGCTTTAGTGGCAAGAACGTTGAGTTCTTGGCATCGCAGGTGGATAGTATCTATCGTAAATATCCTGCCGACTTTGTGTTGATTCATGCAGGGCATAATCATTTTGTAGAGGAGAAACCGGTAAAAGGAATGATAGCCGCTTATCGCAAGATGATAGCCACTATCTTAAAGGTGAATCCAAAGGCCCGTATCTTGATGGCACAAGTGGTGGGTAGTGGTAAACTCCCGAAGTATTCCTATATTCCTCAGTTGAATAAGGAAATAGCCAAGATGGTCAAGAGTTATCATTCCTCCCAAATCATTTTGGTCAATCAACACAAGGGCTTTGATTGGAAGATGATGACGATAGCCGACAAAGTGCATCCTAACAAAAAAGGTAGAGAGCAAATGGCAAAGGTATGGTTTGCAGCATTGCGTCCTTTCTTGCAACAACCTCCACGTCATTTTTCGGTAGAGCGGATTCCTTACAAAGTGTTGGAATCCGGAGATAGTCTCTATGCTCATGTCTTTCGACCACAGAAGAATGCAAGGCATTCAGCCATGGCTTGGTTCTTTGCCGGTGGTTGGAAGTATGGTTCTCCTTTGCAGTTCTATCGGGAGTCTGCGCATTTGGCAGGGTTGGGAATGTTGTCCATATCTTTCGACTATCGCATTTCCTATCTTTATCATACCACTCGTCAAGAAGCCTTGGAAGATGCCAAGGATGCTATCAAATGGATGAGGGAACATGCGGAAGATTTAGAAATATCGACGGATAGTATTGCTGTGGGAGGAGCTTCGGCAGGTGGCAGTATGGCGGCTTTATTGGGTAGCTTGGATAGAACGGGAGAGGATAGTCTTGCCATTCCTAATTTGTTGCTATTGGAATATCCTACCTTGGCTTTGCCGATGGAGAAGGTACGAAAGAAGATGCCTCCGATGCTACTTTGCATGGGTACCAAGGACGAGTTTACCAAAATGGATATGGTAAAAGACTATATAAATAAGGTGAAAGCATTGGACAATGAATGCGAGTTCCATCCTTTTGAGGACCGGCATCATCCTATATTTTACTATCGCAAGTCTCTTACGGCAGACTATGGCACATTACTCTCACTGATAGAGAGCTTCTTACAGAAACATGGTTATCTCTCCATGTAATATTCTTTTTTGTGAACAATTTAATAACTAAAACAAGAAATAGTAATGAAAACAATCAAGAAATTATTCATGTTAGTGTTGGTGGTGGTATTCAGCATTCAAATTCATGCAAGTGATGACGGTGTCATTCGCATTCTTGCCATAGGAAACAGTTTCTCGCAAGATGCCATAGAAAATTACCTTCATCAGTTGGCGGAAGCGTCAGGAAAGAAAACCATTATTGCCAATATGTATATAGGTGGCTGTTCCTTGGAGAAGCATTATAACAATGCTAAAGATAACTTGGCTGCCTATTCTTATCGCAAGATAGGAGTGGATGGAGTGAAGGTGACCAAGGAAAAGATCTCCTTGGAGACGGCATTGAAAGACGAGGAATGGGACTATGTAAGTTTGCAGCAGGCAAGTCCTTTTTCAGGAAAGTATGAAACCTATACTCCTTATCTCGCTGACCTCATCAGTTATGTAAGAGAATTTACTCCAAAGAATGTCAAGCTGGTATGGCATCAGACATGGGCATATGCTGCTGATTGTACTCTCTCTGGTTTTGCTTATTACGATAAGAATCAGATGAAGATGTATCAAGCTATAATAGAGGCTGCTCGACAAGCTGTGAAAGACTATGGCTTTGACATACTTGTGCCAGTGGGAACGGCAGTGCAGAATGCTCGTACCACTTTCATCGGTGACAGAATGAATCGTGATGGTCAGCACCTGAATGTATATTATGGTAGATATACGGCAGCTTGTACTTGGTTGGAGGCTGTGCTGGGTGTAAACCCTGTAGGTTGTACATTTGTTGCTCCCAATGTGAATGAAAGTTTGAAGATAGCTGCGCAGACAGCTGCTCATGAAGCTTGTCAGGATCCAGATGCCGTGACTGACTTAAGTTATATCCAGCAAACAACAGGAGCTAAGGCATACTTCGTGCGCCCAAACAATGACCCGAAGGCAAAGGAGAATGGAGATGGTTCTTCATGGGACAATGCTTTCACCTTGGATGGTTTTGTCAGTCACATAGTCAATGGAACCCCAGGCGATACCTATTATTTCGCCGGGGGAACTTATTGTCCAACGACAACCATTAATATTGCGGAACCCTATACGTTCTTAGGTGGATATGACCCTCAGCTCACAGGAACGGATACGCCAACTCTTGCTTATCCGTCACAAAACCCAACTATCTTTTCGGGCGATGCCAATCAGTCTGGCACATTTGATGAGGGCGATTTAGGTGAAGTCTTTCTGATCAATCTTGTAGGTACTTTGGAGCGAGAGAGAGAGATGCGTATTCAAGGGATAGATTTTACGGGTGCTTATTGTGTAAATACTGACGCAAATGCTTCTCTTGGTGCGTTGCATCTTCAAGATTGCAATAATGTGGTGGTGCGGAATTGCCGTTTCTATAAAAACAAGTCACTTGGATATGGTGGCATTGCTTTGCGTGCGGAATATAGTACGACACATGTGCTTGACAGTGAGTTTACCGACAATGAGGCAGGAAGTCGTGGAGGAGCCATTCGCCTTTCGTCCAATAGCAACGCAAAGGGGTACAGTACTTTTGAACGTTGCTTGATAGCCCGAAACCAAGTGGCGGACGCTAAAGGTGTGGGAAGCGCAATCTGTGTGCAACATGCCCAATGTACGGCAATTGTCAATACCACGGTCTTTGGCAATATAGCCAAGTCTGGAGGAGCGGTTTATGCAAATGGAAAAAATAAAGATTTCAAGAATGAAGTGCTAATCATCAGTAGTACATTCTCTGGTAATCGAGGTGATGTGCAGTTGGAACTTGCAGGAACAAAAAACGTGAAGATTATCAACTCCATCCTTTGTGGTGCCAATCTTACCACCACGGAAGAAGACGGAAATGTACTCGATGACTTTGCCACAGTATTTGGCAATGCAACACTTGAAAACGGTGTCTTGTGCCCTTTGGCAACAGTCAAGGCAGGTGTGCCTGTATCGACTCTCAATGACACCGTGAATGGATGGGGATTTGATGCGGCAGACGTATCGCTTGACCAACTTGGTAACCATCGTCAGGACTGTAGCTTCCCAGGAGCTTATGCTGCAGTAAGTACAGGCGTTCGAAAAGTTGCAAATGGGATGTCTGAAATAGAATCAAACAAGCCTCTTTACAGCCTTTTAGGTATGCGCATAAGCAAGATGTGGAGTGGTATCTATATACAAAACGGCAAGAAGTATATGGCTAAGTAGTAGGTTCGGCAATGATGTTAAAAAGGAAAAAAGTTGTTTTTTTGCTTTTTAAACTTATAGATTTTTTATACCTTTGCGTCTTTAATGGTATAAAGCACATTGCTAATCCAGTAAAAGCAGTGTAGTCAGAAACCTAAATAGCTAAGAAATGGAAGATCTGGAACGAGAAATATTGCTGATAGAACAAGGAAACGAGTTAGCCTTCAACAGCTTTATGAACAGATACATGGATGGGCTTTACTACCATTCATTTGGTATTTTGTATAATAAGGAGATGGCGGAGGAGATTGTCAGTGATGTGTTCTTGGAAGTTTGGAAGAACCGCAAGAAATTGTTTGAGATTGAGAATATAAAGGCATGGCTCAATACGATGACCTATCGCAAGTCCATCTCATATCTCAGAAAAGAAAAGAAGAGAAACCGTGACATCTCAATGGAAGGGCTGACACAGTTTTGCTTCCCTGTCACGGAATCACCAGCCGACCAGATTATTTCCGTGGAAGAGGTACAGGCATTGAATGATGCCATAGAGAAACTTCCTCCGAAATGTAAGCATGTGTTCTTCTTGGCAAAGATAGAAGGACTACCGTATGCACAAATAGCTGAGATGTTGGAGATATCTCTCGCTACGGTCAACTATCATATAAGTTTCGCTATGACAACATTGAAGAAAAAGTTAAAGCATGGGTAAAAAATGGAAAATCAAATAAGTAACTATCAATATGGTGACTCGTCGGAAGACCTCAAGTTGAAGGCTTTCGTAGAGCACGCTAATCCGAAAAGTATGGATACAAATGCTATCAAACAAAAGACATTCATGAATATTCGTGAAGAGGAGCAACGCAAGCGTCGTCGTTTGTGGATTGCTTTGTCAGCGGCAGCTTGCACCTTGGTGGCTGTTGTTTGTGCTGGCGTTTGGAGTATGCGAAAGGACAAGGTTGATGACTTCTTTGCCAATAACGAGAAACGAACTACCGTGGAAATGCAACACATATCTGTGCCTGTGGGAGAAAAGATGACCATCATGCTTTCTGATGGAACGAAAATCGTGGCAAATTCAAGGACGGAACTTTCTTATCCACGTACATTCCAAGGGACTGCCCAACGAGTGGTTGCTGTGAAAGGAGAGGCTTACTTGGAAGTAGCTCATGATGCAGAGCATCCGTTTATTGTTAATAGTGGTAAGTTTAAGGTAAGAGTCTTGGGTACTCGATTCAACATCTCCAACTATGATGAACGTGAAGCAAGCGTCGTGTTGGCGCAAGGCTCTGTGGAGTTGACGACCGCTAATAAGGATAAGGTGTTGATGAAACCTTCCGAGAAAGTCGACATTAATGATGGATCGTTTGTGGCAAAGACCCACGTGGACGTGCTTGACTATACCAGTTGGATGAATGGTATTATCAAATTGAATGGTGAAAGCGTTCAAGACATCGCCAAAACATTAAGCCGACATTATGGAGTTAAAATCGTATGCGACAAGACAGGTTCGACACCTCTGTATGGTAAGTTGGTGTTGCAAGATTCTGTGACGGAGGTATTGAAAACTATCAATGGTATGGTGGGAGCAAAGACAGTTTGTCGAGGCGATGAAATCCATATCATGTCGAACTAACATATTTTTGCTTTTATTGTGAAACCAAGTTCCCTTTAATGGGTAAGGGGACTATATATCATTAAAAACCTAAATGTAGTATGAAAATTAAAAAGTTTTTGCAATTTTTGCCCCTCTTGGCTCTTCTCTTGAGTGCAGGACAAGTGATGGCAAAAGAGAAAACTCACAGGTTCGTGCCTGATACAGTGACTGTGTTGAGAAATCCCCTCACAGGTTGGGCGATGTATTTGGGTAGAACCTGGGACGAGAAATTTTGGCAGACAGAAGGATATGATAATATGTCTGTGGGAGATGGTACGACCGTGAGAGTATCCGATTATGCCAATACTGCTTATATGCGTACCAGTTGGAGTTCCTTGGAACCAGAGGAAGGTAAGTATGTCTGGCTTGACAAGCAGTCTCGTTTGAACAAACTCTTCGAGAGTGTGAGAAAGAGAAATCTGCGCTTGGCTTTCCGAATCGTCATCGATAGCCGAGATCAAGGACAGAATACGCCTATTTATGTGAAGGAGGCAGGTGCCAAAGGATTTCAGGATCCTAATAATCTTAAGATTTGGTCACCATTTCCAGACGACCCTATTTTTCAGGAGAAATATGGGAAGTTCATCAAAGCATTCGCAGCATATTTTGATAATCCCGATATGGTGGACTTCATCGATGCGTACGGATTGGGTAAATGGGGCGAGTCACATGCTGTAAGGTATCAAGATTATAAAAACAAACAGCAAGTTTTCAGTTGGATAACCGACTTATATAGTCGTTCGTTTAAGAAAGTGCCACTCTTGATCAACTACCATCGTCTTGTAGGTGATACATTGAGTTGGGCTGCTCCAAATCAACACAGCAAACAGATGCTTGAGGAAGCCATCGCCAAGGGATACAGCCTTCGCCATGATGCTTTTGGGATGACTGGGTATTACATGGATTGGGAAAAGAATTTCGTAAAAGACTGGTTCTTCCGCCGTCCTATCATCTTTGAGGGTGGTTGGATTACCAAGGCCCACCACCGTTATTGGATAGATCCATGCGGCAAGTACCGCGAAGGACATTCTGAGGACGTAAGAAAAGGTGAGTATGAGATTGCAGGTGAAACACACGTCAATATGATGGATTTACGAATCAATGACGAGACTCGCTCATGGTTTGGAAAATGCTTCGACCTTGTGAAACGTTTTACTCAAGAAGGAGGCTATCGTCTTTATCCTATGGAGATAACACTCCCGGAGGATGCTTCAAAAAATGCAACGGTCAAGGTTCGACATCTGTGGAGAAACTTGGGATGGGGCTATTGTCCAACCAACATCCCTCAATGGAATCAGAAGTACAAGGTATGCTTCGCACTGAAAAACGAAAAAGGACAAATGGTGCGTAAGCACGTTGCTACCGAGACCGACCTTTCTAAATGGACCAAGGAACAGGATGGAAAGTATGTGACATCCGTCAGTCTACAGGGACTTCCTAAGGGTAAATATACTTGGTGGGTGGCTTTGGTGGATACGACTCGGAAAGACGAACCAGGTTTGGCAATGGCAGTGGATTTGTCTCTACAAGACAAGGGTTGGCTTTCTGTTGGTCATTTGAAAATTAAGTAATAACCTATAATCAACAATTAATTTATTGCGTATGAACCTAACAACTATTGTAGGAAAGACAGGCATGAACGTTAAGATGCTCTGTTTGGCAGGTATGTTGTCATTTCCTGTTGTGTCATTGCAAGCTTCTGATATTTCGTTGACGGAATATGGGGGGGCAATGGTTTTGAAAGTAGAGGACTCTACTATCAAGCAGGTATTTGATTATATTGAGAGTCATAGCAAGTATGTGTTTGCCTATGATCAGCAAGTCAAGAACTTGTTGTCTAAGAAGGTAAGCATCAACACTACTGGCAAGTCTATTAACAGTATCTTGTCTGAGGTATGTACCAAGGCGGGGCTGAAGTATCGTATCAACGACCGTCAGGTGACAATTACGGTTGGTGCTAAGGCTGCTTCTAAGCAACAGGCTAAGTTAGTGAACAAGAAAGGTTCACAGAAAATCAAGGGTGTCGTTGGTGACAATCATGATGAGCCTTTGATTGGTGCTACCGTCAAGGTAAAGGGAACCAATATCGCTACCGTGACTGACATGGATGGTAACTTTGAATTGGATGGAGTTCCTGCTGGTGCGGAATTGGTGGTTAGCTATATAGGCTTCAATGATCAAACCGTGAAAGTCAGTGGTTCCAAGGCAAACTATGACATAGAACTGCAGGAAAATTCTAATAGCTTGGACGAATTAGTGGTCATTGGTTATGGTACCGTGAAGAAAAAGGACTTGACAGGTGCTGTTGCAGCTGTTAAGGGTGACGAGTTGGTCAACAAGCGAACTACCATGCTTTCTAATGCTTTGCAGGGTACACTCTCTGGAGTTACAGTTTCTCGTAACTCTTCCGCTCCTGGTTCGGGTGCCAGCAGTATTCGTGTGCGTGGTATCACTACCATTGGTGAGTCAAGTCCGTTGGTAATAGTTGATGGTGTGGAGAGCACGCTCGACTATGTGAATGCCAACGATGTGGAAAGCATATCTGTATTAAAGGATGCTGCCGCTGCAAGTATCTATGGTTCCAAGGCTGCTGCAGGTGTTATCCTCGTGACTACCAAGCGTGGTAATGATACAGGCAAGATAGACTTGAAATATAATGCTGAGTTCGGTTGGGAAATTCGCACCAAACAACCAAGTATGGTGGGTGTGACCCGTTACTTGGAGATGAACAACGAGATGATGTACAATGACAACCCATCGGGTGGATTCTTCCAAGTATATACGGCTGATCAAACAAAAAATTGGGTAAAGTATAACCTAACAGATCCAGATAACTATCCTATCACGGACTGGCAGGGAATGATTCTCAATAGTAGCGCACCTCGTATGACTCACTCTTTGACTGTTTCTGGCGGTAATAAGGCTGTAAGGTCTGTTGCCACTTTGACTTATGATGAGGTGGATGGTCTCTATGATGGTCGTGGGTTCCAACGTTATATGTTCCGTTCTAATAATGATTTCAATATCAATAAAAAATTGAGTGCAGCCTTGGATGTGAGCATTCGTCATGCCAAGAGTCGTAATCAGATTTACGATCCATTTAGCACCATGCGTTTGATGCCTGCTATTTATCCGGCAGTTTGGAGTGACGGTCGCATAGCTTCAGGTAAGAGTGGTTCTAACCCATACGGGTTGTTGAAGAACGGAGGTAGTACAGTTTCTCATAGTACTCAGTTGTCAGGCAAGGCATCCTTGACCTTTAAGCCGATTAGTGGATTAAGCCTTTCTGCAGTCATTTCTCCTTTTATTAATTATCAGAAGAGCAAACAGTTTAAGTTGGCTTGTTGGTACACTTTGCAAGACGATCCTGATGTTATAGGAGGCTACTTGGATGCAGGCTCTCTCTATTCTACCAATAAATTGACGGAAGGGCGCAATGACAATTGGCATGTGACCAGTCAGTTGCTTGCCAACTATATGCGTACTTTTGGGAAGCATGATCTTACGGTGATGGCAGGTTTTGAGAATTATTATATGAAGTCAGAATCTCTTTCTGCTGCCCGTGACCAATATGAGTTAACCGACTATCCTTATTTGAATATCGGTTCAGAGGATTTCCAGACTAATAGTGGCACTGGCTCTGAGTATACCTCCAACTCTTTCTTCGGTCGTTTGCTTTACTCATACGCTAACCGTTACCTCTTCCAGGCTAATGTGCGTCGTGATGGTAGCTCTCGTTTTGCCAAGAATTATCGTTGGGGAACCTTCCCTTCATTCTCTGCTGGTTGGGTAGTGTCGGAAGAACCATTCATGCAGAAGGCAAAGTTGCCTTGGCTCTCTTACTTGAAACTCCGTGCTTCTTGGGGTAAGTTGGGTAATGAGCGCATTGGTAGTAACTACTTTCCATACATCGCCTTGATGTCATTCGGTAGTACCTTATTCTATATGGCAGACGGTAGCGTAGTCTCAGGCTCAACTGCTCGTCCTGCGGTATTGGCTGTAGAGGACATTACTTGGGAAACAACAACAAGTACCGACTTGGGCTTCGATGCCAACTTTTTGAACAATCGCTTGCATGTCAATTTCGACTACTATTGGAAGAAGACTACAGATATGTTGCTTGCCATCCAGATACCTTATACAATGGGTTACAATAGCCCAAACACCAATGCTGGTAAAATGTCAACTCATGGTTACGATATCGACGTAAGCTGGCAAGACCACATCGGTGACTTTAAGTATGGTATCAGTGTCAATTTCTCAGACTATTTATCTAAGATAGATTACTTGAACAACTCGGACATTATCTCTGGTGGTAAGGTAAAGCGTGCAGGAGTATTATTTGACGAATACTATGGTTACATCTGCGATGGTATCTATCAGACACAGGAAGAAGTCAACAACTCGGCAAGAACAAGTAGTACCGTGACAGTTGGTGACTTGAAATATCGTGACATCAGTGGCCCTGACGGTGTGCCAGACGGCAAAATTTCCCCAGAATACGACCGTATACCTTTAGGTAACTCATTGCCACGTTTCCAATATGGAGGTAACCTGAATGCAGCATGGAAGGGTATCGATTTGAGCATCGCTTTCCAAGGTATTGGCAAGCAGAATTCTTATCTTTCATCTGCTATGGTACAGCCATTCCGTAACAATTACGGTAATGTGCCAGCCATCATCGAGGGTAAGTATTGGAGTCCTTTCAACACTGATGAGGAGAATGCAAATGCCAAGTATCCACGTATTTCTAATGTGTCAAAGGATAATAACTATGCAACTTCCAGCTATTGGCTTTTCAATGGTCGTTATTTCCGTCTGAAGAATGTGACTTTGGGCTATACGCTTCCAAAGGCTTGGACTAAGCAAGTTGGTATTGATCGTACGCGTCTCTATGTCAGTGGTTCGGATTTGTTCTGTATCAGTAACTTCCCTAAGGGATGGGATCCAGAAATGGGAACAAGTGCATATCCTATTACAACTTCGTTGATTGTAGGTGTTCAAGTTAATTTCTAAAAGATTACGAATATGAAAGTAAAGATATTTTTGGCAGGTTTGAGCTTGGCGTTGGCCTCTTGTGAGAGTATGGACTTGGTGCCTAAGTCTCAAGGAAACACAGCTTCTTGGTACACAAATGAGACCGAGTTGTCTTTGGCAGCTAATGAGTTTTATATCTTGGGTTATTGGCAGGAACCTTTGTCCTCTTCTGAGCAGTGGTGTGACAATACAACCTATCGTCTTCAAAACCGTAACCCTGGTAGTGGTGGCACTATCCTCGATGGAACGATGAATGGTCAGCAATGGGAGGTATATGCCCTTTGGGAGCAGAGCTATAAGTTGATTGCTCGTGCCAACACCATGTTGGAGAACATCCATAAGGCGGAAGGAAAAGTTGCACAATCCGTGATTGACCGTTATATTGGCGAGGCTTGTTTTGCACGTGCTTGCAAGTATGCTGACTTGATTTTCTTCTATGGTGACGTACCTTATTTGGAGAACACCGAGACAATCACGGAGGCAGAACAACAAGGTCGTCGCCCAAAAAGTGAATTAATACCTTTGGTATATGCCGACTTTGACAAGGCTATCGAGGGACTTCCTGTTTCTTATGGAGCAAGCGACCCTGTTCACTTCACCAAGGGTGCGGCAATGGCGATGAAGGCTCGTTTTGCTCTCTATATGGGTGATTATGAGATGGCAGCCAAGGAGGCGAAGTCTTGTATGGACTTAGGTATCTATTCTTTGGAGCCAGACTATGCTAAGTTGTTCAAGCAGAGTACCAAGACCAATCCTGAGAAGGTATTTGTGTTGCCTCGTTCTATCGAAAACGAAGTGGTTTTGGATTCATGGATTGTTAAGAATGGCCTTCCACGTAATGCTGGTGGATATGGCTCTTACAACCCATCCTGGGACTTGTTGGCATCTTACCTTTGTACAGACGGCCTTCCAATCGACGAGTCTCCACTCTTCGATCCACACGATCCTTTCAAAAATCGTGACCCTCGTTGCTGCATGACCATCGTGCCTTTTAATACTGAGCACTGCGGCTTTGAATATGATCCAAACCCAACGGCATTGCAGGTTATGAACTATACGACTGGCAAGATGCAGGCTAATAATGACAACCGTGCTGTCAACCAATACTCATCTTATACAGGTCTTCTTTGGAAGAAGGGCATTGATGCTTCTTGGTTGGAGAATGGTATGAAGGTAGAACAGGATTATATTGTTATGCGCTATGCTGACGTACTTCTTATGTATGCCGAGGCAAAAATTGAGCAGAATCAAATCGACGAATCTGTAGTAAAGGCTATCAATATGGTACGCGCTCGTGCATATGGGGTGGATGTTGCAGAGACTTCTGCTTATCCTGCTGTGCAGATGGGTAGTCAAGATGAGATGCGAAAGGCTGTTCGCATCGAGCGTCGTATGGAGTTTGCTATGGAAAACTCTCGTTTGCAGGACTTGATGAGATGGAAGTTGGCTTCCACAGCTCTTAATGGCTATAACTACATTATGTTGCAACCTGCTGAATTGAAAAGTAATGTGGTCGAGAAAGGTCTTTGGTTCTGGGGTATGACACCACAGATTGACGAGAATGGTTTTGCTGATTTCTCAGCTCTCTTCAACGCTGGTTATTGTACAACAGGTGCCAAACGTACCTTCCCAGACAGAGAGTACCTTTGGCCAATTCCTACACATGACATGGAGTTGTGTCCTAACCTTACTAACAACCCTGGCTACTAAGTCGGGGGTGTTATCCAAACCTAAGCATACATTGTGTAATAGATTTAATTGCGTATTTACAGATGAGAACAAAGAATATAAATAAAGCAATCGTTTGGCTGTTGGTATCTTCTATGAGTTTGCTCTCTATGTCTTGTAATGACGATATTGACAATTCTTATTCAAGAAACCAGTCTGTGATAGAACTTCAGCCATCTGGCGATTATATCAAGTTGGATGAGAACAATCCAGATGCTACGGCATTGACTTTGGATTGGACCACAGCCCATAATTATGGTGACGATTATATCACAACCTATAAATATGAGATGCGTGTGAGTGGTAGTACTGCCGATGAAATCACGGAGTATGAGGATGATGGGCATTTTTCTCGTACCTTTACCAACAAGCAATTGCAAGACCTCTTGGTAGAGCACTTCGGGCAACTTACAAGTACAACCCGTGAGGTTCAGTTTACTGTGACAGCCTCTTTCGAGGGACCTCGTTTGATGATTCCTGACATTGCCACTGCCAAAGTGAGAGTAAAGACCTATGGTCCAAAGCAGTTTAGCGCAGACGAACTCTTTATGGGTGGTACGGCTGTTGGTGACGAGGACGTGAAGTTGGAAGGCAACGACGATGGCACCATCTATACTTATACTGGAAGGTTAAGTGCAGGTAAGATTAACTTCCCTGTTCACTTCGGGGATGAGGAAAATGCTATCGGTCCATCAGAAGCGGATGCATCCATTACCTTGGGTGATATGCCAGCTGTCATTACAGACCGTGCCGAGGCTAACAGTTGGATTATTCCTGAGGCTGACACATATCGTGTAACCATCAACATAATCAACCAAACGGTCAAGATTGTTGCGGCTGGTGCTGTTGTTGAGGCTGACCAAATCTTCTTGGCAGGTTCTGCTGTGGGTAGCAAACAGATAGAATTAGGACAGACCTTGGAGAACGAGAATCTCTATGCTTGGCGTGGAGAACTCTCAGCGGGTAACCTCTATATCCCATTGACATTTGAGGGTGAACAGGCGATGTCGGCAGTACCTTTGCAGTCAGGTAGTCATGACATCAATGATGGTCAAAGCTCATCATTTGCCTTGGTTGCGACTAATACAGCAGAGACCTCACGCTACTGGACAATCCCTGTGGCAGGAACCTATCGTATTGTATTGAACAAGGAAGAAAAGACCATTACTATTTACTCTGCAGAAAAGGACTTAAAGTCTAAGAGTGTTTCTTGGAATAATACTACCTTGGGTATCAATCCTTATACAACTGTGATAGAAAAGTTGTATATGTATGGTACATTCAATGCCTATGAGCATGACCCTGGGGTCTTTACAGGCTATCAAGATAAATATTGTTTGCGCCAAAGTGTAGCAGACCCATGTGTATTCGTATATAAGGGTGATGAATTGCCACGCAAGTCTGGCAATGATGGAATGAATGTCATTCAGGCTACGGTCAACTTTAAGGTGGATAATATGAACAACAACGTTTATGCTTTCGGCTCTACTGCTGATGCTGTACGTGGAAAGTATAATGGTTACACCACTGCCGTATTAGGTAAGGAAGATAAAATAGTAGCCGGTCAAGGTAATAATCGTTATGCGTTCTTCATCATTCCAGAGGGCTGTAACTTCGTAGTTGTCAATATTGAGAAGAATACAGTATTGTTTGATAAGCGATAATCAATAACAAAAGACAATCATGCAAATGAAAAATTATATTGGTAAAGCAAAGATGGCAGTCCTTTCATTGGGACTCATCGCATCCTCTCTCGTTGTCGGAACTTCATGTTCCGATAACGACGAGGTAACAACAGGATATAACTGGAATATCTCTGGCAATAAAGTTGTTGAAATTAAGCCAGAACGTAGTAAGTTCCTTCGCAATCCATTGCAAGGTTGGAATATCTATACGGGTATCGGTGATGGACTGATCGACAATTTCTGGGATGTATATGATAACTTCGAGTCTTCTGTGGGCAAAATCAAGGTGTCAGACTATGGTACGACCCTTTACATTCGTGGCGCATGGAGTGACTTTAACCCAGAAGAAGGTGTCTATATTTGGCAAGAAGGTGTGGACACTAAGCCTGCAAGACGTTTCCGTATGTTGGTGGAAGGTGCTAAGGTACGTGACTTGAAGTTGGCGTTTACTTTCGTAGTGGATAGCCGTGACAAGCATTACAATTTTACTCCAAACTACGTGAAGGAGGCAGGGTGCGAGGGTTATGTGACACGTACTGGTAGTGTGGACGTTTGGTCTCCTTATCCTGACGACCCAATCTTTCAAGAAAAGTATGCTAAGTTTCTGAAAGACTTCGCAGCCAAGTACAATGATCCAGATGTAACCAACTACGTCAGTGGTTTTGGTTTGGGCATGTGGGGTGAGACCCATACCTTGAAGTACAAGGCTGTGGATGCAGAAACAGATTCTAATAAGAAAAAAGAGGTAGAACGAGAGGTGAAGTATAAGGTCTTTGAGTGGATTACTGACTTGATGTCCCAGACCTTCACCAAGGTTCCAATCTTCATCAATTATCATCGTTGCCTCTTGAGTAGCAGTAGTTTTGATGGAGCAAGTCTTACTGATGCTGCAGACTTGATAGACCGAGCTGTGAAGAAAGGCTTTAGCCTTCGTCATGATGCTTTCGGAATGAAGCAGTATTATAAGGATTGGGAGCGTGGCATCGCAACTTCTTACCGTTATACTTGTCCTTTTATTATGGAAGGCGGTTGGGTGGAGTCATCTCATGGAAACTCTATCAAGGGTGATGGTTATGCTAACTTTGCCGAGGTAAGAAAAGGAGAGTTTGACGAGGCAAAAGGAGCCAATGTCAACATGATGGATTTTCGCTATAGCAACAATCCTATGACAGGCGAGACTCATTCATGGTTTAATTCTGCCTACAACTTGGTTGAGAACTTCATTGCGGATGGTGGCTATCGTCTCTATCCTGACAAAATCTCTGTTCCAGAAAATGCTTCCGTAGATGGAAAGGTAACCTTGACTCACCGCTGGTCAAATCTTGGTTGGGGGTATTGTCCTACCAATCTTCCACAATGGAACCAGAAATTCAAGGTGGCATTTGCTTTGTTGGACAAGAGTAATGAGAAGCCTGTCCAAATCTTTGTCGATCCAGAGCCAAAACTCTCCGATTGGGTGAAGGATAAGCCACATACCTACAATACCAATCTTACTTTGTCTGGTGTAACTCCTGGACAGTATGTGTGGGCAGTAGGTATAGTAGATACTACCAAGGATAATAGCATAGGTATCTATATCTCAGCACGTGATGAATATCAGACTGCTGATGGATGGGTGAAACTCTCAGATGTAACAATTAAGTAATGAAAAAATATATATGTGCAAGAAATTCGTCTTAGCGCTTATTGCGATATTCAGCACCCTTATGGTAGATGCTTCGGAAATCCTCGTGGAAACCGAAAGCTTCCACCACAAGGGTGGATGGGTGATAGACCAACAGTTCATGGACCAGATGGGTTCTACTTATATTATGGCGCATGGTATGGGAATCCCGGTGGAAGATGCAACAACTACCATCAACGTAGACAAGGGAGGAGCTTATTATATATATGTAAGGACTTACAATTGGACAGCTCCTTGGAGCGAGAAACCGGGGCCAGGACGCTTCTCACTTTCCATAAATGGCAAGCGATTGGCAAAGGTCTTGGGAACGGAAGGCAAATATTGGCAATGGCAGATGGCAGGCAAGATGAATCTCAAGGCAGGTAAGACAACCTTGTCACTTCATGATTTAACGGGCTTTGATGGTCGTTGTGATGCAATATATCTGACAACTGATGCCATGCAATCCCCTTTGTCTTTTGATACGGAAAGAACACAGCAACTCCGTGACCGTGTGAATCCAATGGTTATAGGCAAGCGTGAGAAGTTTGACTTCGTGGTTATCGGCGGAGGTGTCGCTGGTATGTGTGCCGCTGTGTCTGCAGCTCGATTGGGGTGTAAAGTAGCCTTAGTCAACGACCGCCCAGTCTTGGGCGGTAATAACTCTTCAGAGGTTCGAGTCCACTTGGGGGGAATCATTGAAATGGAACCAAATAAGGGTTTAGGAAGAATGATTCGTGAATTTGGACATTCTCGTGGAGGTAATGCTCAATCTGGTGACTTCTATGAGGATGCTAAGAAGGATTCTTTTATTTTGGCAGAGAAGAATATCACTTTATATCCTTCTTATCGTGCTGTTGAGGTAAAGAAGCAAGGCAACAAGATTCTGTCTGTGCTGATTCGTCAGATAGAAACTTCCGAAAAAATTCTGTTAGAATCTTCGACCTTTAGTGACTGTACAGGCGATGGAACTATTGGTTACCTCGCAGGTGCTGATTGGCATATGGGTAGGGAGGCACGAGACGAATACTACGAGTCATTGGCTCCGCAAACGCCAGATTCAATCGTTATGGGTTCTTCTGTTCAGTGGTATTCGCAGGATATGAAGCGTAAGACTTCCTTTCCTGACTTTTGCTATGGTGTTCGCTTTGATGAAACCAATAAGGAACCTGTGATGAAAGGAGAGTGGACCTGGGAAACAGGTATGAACAGAAATCAGATAACTGAAGCTGAACGCATCAGGGACTATGGCTTGTTGGTTATCTATTCTAACTGGAGTTTCTTGAAAAATAGGTCCTCAGAAAAGAAAAAGTATCAAAACCGTTCTTTGGCTTGGGTAGGCTATATCGCAGGAAAGCGTGAGTCTCGCCGTCTCTTGGGTGATTATGTCCTTTCGGAGGAAGATATTAATAAGAACGTTTTGCATGAGGACGCTTCGTTTACGACAACCTGGAGCATAGACCTTCATTTTGCAGATAGTGTCAATAATAGCCGATTCCCTGGCAATGCATTCAAGACTCGCACAGTACATAGGTGGATACATCCATACGCAGTACCTTTCCGTTGCCTTTATTCTCGCAATATAGACAACCTCTTGATGGCAGGTCGCAATATCAGTTGCACCCATGTAGCATTGGGTTCGGTGAGAGTGATGCGAACCACAGGCATGATGGGAGAGGTCGTAGGAATGGCTGCAGGTTTGTGCCATAAGTATGGTGTCACCCCAAGAGAAGTGTATCGCAATCATTTAGTGGAATTGAAAAGACTGATGCAAAAGGGACTTGGAAGAGAAAATGTTCCTGACAACCAGCACTTCAACGAGCCCAACAAACTGTTGGAGCAACCACGTGCATTTATGAACAAATAAGAAAAGTAAGATGAAAAAGCAGCTTTTGATATTAGTAACATTGTTGATGGCATGGCATTCCGCAAAAGCTGTGCAAACTTGTTATGCCATCTTGCAGAACGATACGCTCCGTATAGGAAACTCCTGTGTGGAACGTGCGTTCTGTTGGAACAAGGGCGCATTGAAAACATTGTCATTGACGGACAAGGCGGCAGGAACAGTCTTGTATGCTCGTGGTGAGCGACCAGACTTTGCCATCATGCAAGGTGAGGTGAAGGATGGAAATATGACTTCTCGTTGTGTATCATCCAACGGTGTCCATCCTTGTTATTTGGAAGTCTGTGTGAACTACATGCAAGGAAGTTTGGCCATTAAGCGTATTTTCCGTGTTTATGAGAATACGGCTGCTATCGCATGTGATACCTATCTGAAAGGGAGTATGAAGAATGTTAACGATGGAGGAAACATATTGAATGCAGACAGAAAGAATATAGAGTCAGCGAGTGATATGGCTACCGAACTGAAAACTCCAACTTTGGATAGACTGCAATTAACAGGCATGCATTGGCAGGCCAAGGCGATAGAGTTTGTGGACTATACAGACTGGAATGATAACTTGGTTTTTGAGCGGAATTTTATCCCTTATCGTAAGAATAATTATAGGGGAAATCTCTTGTTTGCCAAGGATCAGGTGACAGGAAAAGGTTTTTTCTTCTTGAAAGAGGCACCTTCCTCAAGCACTCAATTACATTATAAAAGTGCCGATTTTATTACGGATTTCAATGACTTTATGGTCGTGGGTTCGGGAGTGGCGGCATCCGATATATCGGAGAAGACTTGGACACGTCTCTATGGTTGTGTGTTGGGTGTGTTTGAGGGTGGAGAGAGAGAGGCATTGACAGTGCTCCGCACTTATCAGAAACAGTTGAGAAAAGAGAAGACTACAAATGATGAGATGATTATGCTCAACACTTGGGGCGATAGAAGTCAGGATGCTAAGATTAATGAAAAGTTCTGTCTCCAGGAATTGGACCGTGCCGCTCAGTTGGGTATCACGGTATTCCAGTTGGATGATGGATGGCAGAGTGGTAAGAGTCCTAACTCCAAGTTCAAGGGTGGCTCTTTCAAGGATATATGGAAGGATAATACTTATTGGACTCCAAATCCAGAGAAATTTCCACATGGACTGAAGAAGATTGTCGACAAGGGGAAAAAGTTGGGAATCCGTATTGGTTTGTGGTTCAATCCAAGCATACAGGATGATTTCGCCGATTGGGAGAAAGATGCCCAGGTAATCATCTCACTGTATAAGAAATATGGTATAGAATGTTTCAAGATAGATGGCTTGCAGATTCCAACCAAAAGGGCAGAGGAGAACTTGCATAGTCTTTTTGATAAAGTGGGCGAGGAAACCGAACATCATGTTATCTTCAATTTGGATGCAACCGCAGGAAGAAGAGGTGGCTATCATTCCATGAACGAGTATGGCAATATCTTCTTGGAGAACCGTTACACGGATTGGGGGAATTATTATCCTTACCGTACCTTGCGGAATCTTTGGCAGTTGTCTCGCTATGTACCAGCGGAGAAATTGCAAGTGGAGTTCCTTAATAAGTGGCGTAACGAGGATAAGTATGATGCCAATGACCCATTTGCGCCAAGCAAATATAATTTTGGCTATCTCTTTGCCATCGCAGCGGCAGCTCAACCTTTGGCTTGGATGGAGGCTGCCAACCTGCCGCAAGAGGCTTTTGAGGTGGCTCCTTTGATAGAAAGCTATAAGAAGATACAACATGAATTCCATTCTGGTGTTATCCTTCCGATAGGAGAGGAACCTTCGGGACGCTCTTGGACAGGTTTCCAATCTATAGTACTGCAAGATAAGGGATATTTCATTGTTTATCGAGAGGACAATAACCGACGGAATGCTTGTTTGAAGACTTGGCTTTCTCCTGGTACTCAGGTACGGATGCAGAAGATAGTTGGTGATGGAGAAACCTTCTTGGCAGTAGTGGACGAGGATGGTCGCATAGCTTTCACCTTACCTAATAAAAACCAATTTACAATTTACCAATATACGATACTGAAATGAAAAAGATTGTGGTAGTTTTGCTCTTGCTCATGGCACTTTGTGAGGGAGCAATGGCAGCTAATACATATATAGCAAACGTTTCTGGCAGAAATTATGAGTTTCTGAATGGAAAATGGAATGCCATCGTGGATCTCTATGAACGTGGAGAGGACTCTAAGTTGTATTTGAACCAGAAGCCAAAGGGGAAGACCGATTTCTATGAGTATTCCTTTGACGGTGGTCTGCGTCTTAATGTGCCTGGTGACTGGAATTCCCAAATGCCAGAACTCAAGTATTATGAAGGGTCGGTGTGGTATGCTCGGCATTTTCAATCAGATGTGAATGATGGCCAGCGTCGTTTCCTGTATTTCGCAGGTATCAGCTATCGATGCAAGATTTACTTGAATGGCAAAAAGGTCGGGGAGCATGAAGGCTCTTTTACTCCGTTTCAGATAGAGGTGACGAATGCCTTGAAGCAAGGTGACAATACACTTATTGTGGAAGTGAACAACCGCCGTCAGAAATCTGCCATCCCAGCTTTGTCTTTTGATTGGTGGAACTATGGAGGAATTACTCGTGATGTAATGTTGGTGACAATGCCACAACAATATATTGGTGATTACTTTATTCAGTTGGACAAGCATCGCTCTGACTTGATTTGTGTGAGCGTATCCTTATCGGAGGCAATTGCCAATGAGAACGTAACAGTTGAGATTCCTGAACTGCGACAAGTGTTACGCTTGAAAACAGATGTCGATGGTGTGGCGAAGGGAACTATTAAAACCAATAAGATTCAGCGTTGGAATCCAGAAACACCTAAGCTGTATCAAGTGAACATCCGCACAGCTTTTGACCAAGTGTCGGAGCAGATAGGCTTCCGTAATATAGAGGTGAAAGGTACGAAAGTTTGCCTCAATGGCAAATCTGTATTCTTGCGGAGCATCTCTTTTCATGAGGAGATTCCACAACGAGTAGGACGCGCTTGTACTGAGGCAGATGCTGAGATGCTATTGTCAGAGGCTAAGGCATTGGGTGTGAATATGGTACGCTTGGCTCACTATCAACAGAATGAGTATATTGTTCGCAAGGCGGAGAAAATGGGCATCATGTTGTGGCAGGAAATCCCTGTATGGCAAGCCATCGACTTTTCCAATCGAGAAACTTTGGAGAAAGCAAAAGGTATGTTGCAGGAAACCATCATGCGTGACAAAAACCGATGTGCTGATTGTTTCTGGGGCATAGCCAATGAGACACGTCCCTCCGAGGCTCGCAATGCTTTTTTGAGCGAGCTGTTGCAAGCAGGAAAGAACTTAGATACGACTCGCTTGTTTGTGGCAGCTTTTGACAATGTATATTTCAAGGAAAACTCCAAAATGTTTGAAATGGAGGATTCTTTTGTGGATAAGTTGGACATGATAGGGGTCAATAAGTATATGGGCTGGTATGCCCCGTGGCCTTTGGAACCAGCAAAATGCCTTTGGAAGGTGGCTACCAACAAACCGTTGATTATCTCAGAATTTGGTGGTGAAGCTTTGTTTGGGCAGCATGGTGACGAGACCGTGGCTTCCTCTTGGAGTGAGGAGTGCCAAGCCAAACTCTACCATGACAACTTGCGGATGTTTGAGAATATCCCTAACTTGGTGGGCGTATCCCCTTGGGTGCTCTTCGATTTCCGTTCTCCATTCCGTTTCCATCCTACTAATCAAGATGGCTGGAATAGAAAGGGATTGGTTTCTGATCAAGGTCAGCGCAAGAAGGCATGGTATATCATGCACGATTACTACGAGAAGAAAAGAGTAGAATATAGTAACACTAAATAATAAAGTCTATGAGAATGCAAATAAAAACCGTCTTGTTACTACTGTCTGTTTCCTTGGTTGAACCTATGGTGGCAGCAGGGAAACAGACGACAAAGATTGTGTATAAGAACCCAAAGGCTCCGCTTGAAAGTAGGGTGGAAGATCTACTGTCAAGAATGACGTTGAAGGAGAAAGTCTTGCAGTTGAATCAATACACCTTGGGTACCAATAATATAGAGAACAATAAAGGCATCGAGGTTAAGAACATCCCTGCCGAAATAGGCTCTTTGATTTACTTCGGAACAGACCCAGACCTACGAAACCGTATGCAGCATCATGCGGTGGAAGATTCACGCTTGGGTATTCCTATATTGTTTGGATATGATGCTATTCATGGCTTCCGTACCGTGATGCCAATACCTTTGGCACAAGCTTGTAGCTGGAATCCTAAATTGGTGGAGAAAGGTTGTGCCGTGTCAGCCCAAGAATGTAGAATGAGTGGTATTGATTGGACTTTTTCTCCGATGATAGATGTAAGCCGAGACCCCCGATGGGGACGTGTTGCGGAGAGCTATGGCGAGGATCCATACGCCAATGGCGTGTTCGCCCAAGCTGCGGTTAGGGGGTACCAAGGAAAAAGTTTGTCGGGTGAGGAGTCCGTTGCTGCTTGCTTGAAACATTATGTAGGCTATGGTGCCTCAGAGGCAGGCCGTGATTATGTCTATACCGAGATTTCTCGCCAAACGCTTTGGGATACTTATCTTCCTCCATACGAGATGGGTGTAAAGGCTGGTGCGGCAACCATTATGAGTAGTTTTAATGACATCAGTGGAACCCCAGGTTCTGCCAATCGTTATACTTTGACAGAAATACTCCGTAATAAATGGAACTTCTCTGGCATGGTTGTGTCTGATTGGGCAGCTATCCTGCAGTTGCAAAGCCAAGGGCTGGCTAAGGATTTGAAGACTGCTGGTGAGTTGGCGTTGAACGCGGGTCTTGACATGGATATGATGTCCCATTCATATGATGTTTATTTGGAGGAATTGGTGAATGAGGGAAAGGTTGATATGGAGACAGTCGATGAGGCTGTCAGGAGGGTGTTGCGAGTAAAGTTCCTGTTGGGACTTTTTGAACGTCCTTACACTCCTTTTTCCAAGCCGACTTCCCGTTTCTTGCGACCACTGAGTATGCAAGTCGCTTCGGAGTTGACCTCGGAGTCGATGGTGTTGTTGAAAAACAGTGGCATCTTGCCATTAAAGGGTGTGAAGAAGATTGCTGTGATGGGGCCGATGGCTGACGCAGACCATGAATTACTCGGCTGCTGGTGGGGACATGGAGAAAACCAAGACATTCAAAAGTTGATAGATGGCATCCGTAAAGAATATGCAGGCAAGGCTGAGGTTCGATTTACGCAAGGCTGTGCTTTTGACGGCGAGGACGAGAGTGGTTTTAAACAAGCCGAGGATTTGGCGAAATGGGCTGATGTTGTAATCATGTGTATGGGTGAGAAAGGCAGTTGGAGTGGTGAGAACAATTCACACGCCGACATCTCTTTGCCAATGATACAAAGACGACTGATGCAAACGGTAAAGCAAGCTGGTGGTAAGATTGTCTTGGCTTTATCAAGTGGTCGCCCTGTCATCTTGGGAGAAACAGTAGAACTATCTGATGCCATTTTGGAAATTTGGCATCCTGGCATTACTGCAGGTGATGCTGTGGCAGGCATCCTTTCTGGACGTTATAATCCTTCTGGGCGTTTGGCAATGACTTTCCCTTATGTGCAAGGACAGATACCTATTTATTATAATCGCAGAAATAGTGCCCGTCGTCACCAAGGTTTCTATAAGGATATGACGAGCGAACCTCTTTATCCTTTTGGCTATGGACTGAGTTATTCTCATTTCTTATACGGAGAGCCCAAGGCTGACAAGTTGCAAGTAGCTAAAAATGGTAAGTTAACTGTGACAGTTCCTGTTACCAATGATGGTGATTATGATGGGAAAGAAACGGTGTTTTGGTATGTCTCTGACCCTTATTGCAAGATAACTCGTCCTAATAAGGAACTGAAGTTCTTTGAGAAGAAACTCATCAAGAAAGGAGAGACGGAAGTTTTTACATTTGATGTGGACGTGGAGCGAGACTTTGGTTTTGTAGATGCTGATGGGCATCGTTTCGTCGAGGAGGGTGAGGTCTATCTTGTTGTTGGGGACAAAAAGTTGAAAATAAATATTGAGTAGTTGCTTATGAATAGGTACATCGTCCTCGCTATCATGGCGAGTATTTTCTGTCTTTCAACTTTCGCCCAACGCCAGGAACAGGTGTTGGGTGAAGAATGGAAGTTTGTGCGTGGTGAGCACAATATGGCAGAGCAAGTAAACTATGATGATTCTGAATGGGAGAAGGTCTCTGTTCCGCATGATTATGCCATCTTGGGTCCTTTTGATAGAGCAAATGACATACAGGATGTCATGAATGTCCAAAACAAGGAGACCCAGATTAATCGGAAGACTGGACGTACAGGCGGGCTTCCTTACTATGGACAGGCTTGGTATCGTCGTCATTTTCAAACGAAAGGTGGCAAACATTGTCGGTTGTATTTTGATGGTGCGATGAGTGAGGCTACAGTGTTTGTTAATGGCAAGAAAGTAGCTTTCCAACCTAATGGTTATGCAGCATTTTATGTAGATATAACCCCATTTCTTGATCAGAGAGGCAAGGACAATGTCTTGGCTGTAAAATTGGATGCGAAGGCTCATTCTTCGAGATGGTATCCTGGTGCAGGCTTGTTCCGAGAGGTAAAGCTTGTTGAGACGGCTGATGCCTACCTTGCTGAGTGGGACACGAAGGTCATTACATTGTTGAAGAAAGGGAGAGAGGCTGAGGTCAGCTTGAATATCGCTATCCAAGGTAAACAAACTTCAGGGTTGCGAGTCAAGGTGGAACTCATGGATTGCTTGGATAGGCAGATTGCTGTGCAAGAACAAAGGATAAAGTCTCATGATAAGTCAGGCTTGATAAGAAGTTATCAACGGCTAAGGCTGCATTCCCCTCAGTTGTGGACTCCGGAGACCCCTAACTTATACCGATTGCGTTTATCTCTCTATCGTGGCTCTCGTCAGATTGATTGTCTGGAGACGAAGGTGGGAATCCGCACGGTGGATTTCATATCAGAAAAGGGCTTTTTCCTCAATGGGGAACGTCGTCAGATACAAGGTGTTTGCATCCATCATGATTTAGGAGCTTATGGTACGGCTATCAACGAGGCAGTGTTGCGCTATCGCTTGAAGCTGTTAAAGAATATGGGTTGCAATGCCATCCGTACTTCTCACAACTTGCCATCTTCCCTTTTGGCGAATCTATGTGATGAGATGGGATTGATGTTGATGGTGGAGCCTTTTGACGAATGGAACACTCCGAAATGTGAGAATGGCTTCCATCGTTACTTCGCTGATTATAGCGAGCGAATGGTGAGGGACATGGTACGCCATTTTCGTAACCATCCTTCTGTTATCCTGTGGGGAATAGGTAATGAGGTGCCTAACCAACGTGATGTCGATGGATGGAAACTCGTTGAGCGATTGCAGAAATATTGTCATGAGGAAGATTCTACTCGCCAGGTAACGGTCTGCATGGACCAGATACCTTGTGTGCTTGCTAATGGATTTGCCAAGGACGTAGATATCCCTGGCATCAATTATAATACTTGGAACTATGCTAAGGCGAAGAATGTTTGGAGACAAGGAATAATTCTTGGGTCAGAGACAGCCTCTACGGTCAGCTCACGTGGTGTTTATAAGTTTCCTCTTCGTTTGCGTGCGATGGCGATGTATGAAGATCATCAGTCCTCTGGCTATGATGTCGAGTATTGTAGCTGGAGCAATACTCCTGATGTTGATTTTGCCTTGGCGGAGAATAATCCTTGGTACTTGGGGCAGTTCGTTTGGACAGGTTTTGATTACTTGGGTGAGCCTACGCCATATAATAATGATAGTTGGCCGAGCCATAGTTCTGTCTTTGGCATCATCGACTTGGCAAATATTCCAAAGGATAGGTACTATCTTTATCGTAGCCAATGGAACAACCAAAAGCATACGTTGCATCTCCTTCCTCATTGGACATGGCATGGAAGAGAGGGTGAGGTTACACCAGTCATGGTTTATACTGATTATCCTGAGGCGGAATTGTTCCTAAATGGCAAGAGTTTGGGAAGGCAGAGAAAATTGTCTTTGGCAGAGGTTGGAAATTTAAAGAATGATAGCTTGGCACTTCTCCGTCATTATCGATTGATATGGGACTCTGTGAGATATGAACCAGGTAAGTTGGTTGCGGTGGCATATGATTCAGAGGGCCATGCTGTGATGAAGGACTCTGTCTGTACAGCAGGAGCACCTTACCGTTTGGTAGCAACTGTGGACAAGAAAATACTCAAAAATAATGGCGACGACATAGCCTTTGTGCGAGTGGATGTTGTGGACAAGGATGGAAATCTATGTGTAGACAGTAACCAGATGATACATTTCAAGGTGACAGGAAATGGACAATTTGTTGCCTCTGCTAATGGTGATCCTACAGACTTGCATCTTTATCATCTGCCAAACATGCCAGTTTTTAAGGGACAGTTGATGGCTATGGTAAAAGGAACGAAGCAAGTGGGTGTCTTGCAGTTTGAAGCCTTTGCCGAAGGACTGCAAACATGTAAGATAAGTTTAACCGTAAAATAAAGATAAAATGGAAATACAGAAAAACAAAACATGGAAGTTGGTAAGACGCGGTGCTTTCTTGTTGATGGCTTGCCTTGTTTGTTCCAACTCCTTGGCGCAGATTGTGGATGATGCAGCTGTCAAGAGAGCAAAAAACTTGGTGTCCCAAATGACTCTCAAGGAAAAAATAGACTATCTTTCGGGTGAAACCTCGTTCTCTCTGCGAGCTATTCCAAGGTTGGGTATTCCACGCATATTGTTGGCTGATGGACCTTGTGGTATTCGCAACCATGCAGAGCATAGTACCTTGTATCCTTGTGGAATGTTGACGGCGGCGACATGGAATCGCAATATCGCCCACTTGTTGGGTGAAGGCTTAGGAGATGATGCTCGTGCCCGTGGTGTGGGGATTTTGTTGGGACCGGGTGTAAACATCTATCGCTCTCCTTTGTGTGGTCGTAACTATGAGTATATGGGAGAAGATCCATTCTTGACCTCTGAGATTGCAAGCCAGTATATCCAAGGTGTGCAGAGCAAGGGGGTTATGGCAACGGTTAAGCATTTTTGTGGAAATAATCAGGAATGGAGTCGTCATCATGTGAGCTCGGATATAGATGAGAGGACTCTTCGTGAAATTTATTTTCCTGCATTCCGTAAGGCAGTACAACAGGCTCATGTCGGTGCCGTGATGGATAGCTATAACTTGCTCAATGGAATACACGCTACAGAAAATGCTTGGCTCAACAAGACAATCCTGCGTGATACATGGGGATTCCAAGGATTCTTGATGTCGGACTGGACTTCTGTCTATTCTGTGGTCAACACTGCAAACAATGGTCTTGATTTAGAGATGCCAAAAGGACGTAATCTTAATTATGCGAATCTTTATCCTATAATTCAGAAAGGTGTGGTGACAGAGGAAACGATAGACTTGAAGGTGCAGCATATCCTGCAATCTTTGATAGCTTTCGGCTTATTGGATAGACAGCAGAAGGATGAGAAAATTTCCTTGGATTATGCTCCTTCAAAGCTGAAGGCACTTCAGATAGCTCGTGAAGGCGTCGTAATGTTGAAGAACAATAGAAATGCTTTGCCACTGAAAGGACGTACAGCAATTGTTGGAGAAAATGCCAACATTGTAGCAACTGGTGGCGGTAGTGGCTTTGTGAGTCCTTTCTCTTCGACATCCTTGAGCATCGCTTTGAAAAAAGCTAAGTCTAACCTTGTCGTATTGACGGATGATGTTATATTTGAGGATGTCAGCAATGCGGTATATATAGATGAGACGATGACTCAAAAGGGATATTTGGCTTCTTATTATAAGAATCAAAAGATGCAAGGTGTGCCTGATTCAACGCATGTAGACAATAAAATAGATTTTGATTGGGGATACGATTCTATAGGTCCAGGTTTTCCAAAGGATCATTTCTCAGCTAAATGGTCATTCTACTATAAGGCGGAGGAAGACGGCATGTTGCGTGTATCTATGGGCGGAGACGATGGCTATCGCATCTTTGTTAATGATTCTCTCTTGACAGGTGATTGGGGCAATCACTCTTATTCAAATCGTGAAAAGACTTTCAAGGTGGCTAAGGGCAAAACGTACCATTTCGTTTTGGACTACTTTGATAATATATCTTCGGCAACAGTGAGGTGTAACATCTCTCGTCTCAATGAAAGGAAACTTCATGCAGGTCTGGAAAAGGTTGATAATATTGTCTATAGTACTGGATTCAATTCTAATGTGGAGGGCGAGGGCTTCGACCGTCCTTTTGCCTTGAGTGGTTATCAAGAGGAGATGATAGATCGTCTTTCCAAAATTGGCAAAAAACTGACGCTGGTTCTCAATGCTGGTGGTGGCGTGGACATCAACCATTGGTTAGGCAAGGTGGATGCCTTGTTGATGGCATGGTATCCTGGACAGGAAGGCGGTACTGCTTTGGCTGAAATATTGACAGGAAAGTTGTCGCCAAGTGGCAAACTTCCAATCTCCATAGAGAAGAAATGGGAGGATAATCCTTGCCATGACAGTTATTATGAGAATAAACCAGGAAGAGAATGCAAGACAGTGGAATATCGTGAAGGAATCTTTGTGGGCTATCGTGGCTATGATGCCAATGGTGTAAAACCATTGTTCCCATTTGGCTATGGCCTCTCTTATTCTTCGTTTGTTTATTCTAATCTTTGTTTGAAGAAAGTTTCTGACGGTTATGAGGTCTCTTTTGATGTGAAGAACATTGGCAAGATGGATGCTGCAGAGGTGGCGGAGGTTTATGTTGGTTGTGTTAAATCTGCTGTGCCGCGTCCTATCAAAGAACTAAAAGGTTTTGAGAAGGTATGGTTGAAGAAGGGCGAAAGTCGCCGATTGATGGTCAAACTTGATATGGACGCATTCTCTTATTACGATATGGACCAGCATCGGTTTGTTGTAGAGAACTGTGAATACGAGATTATGGTAGGTGGCAGCTCCGATGCTTTGCCTCTGAAACAATCTATATCTTTTATGAGGTAAGGGAAGGTGATAGGTTTATATATAGGCACGTCTCTTACAAGACGTGCCTTTTTCCTTATCATCGAAACATTGAAAAAGTGTATCTTTGCAGAGCAATTCATTAAAAGACAATAACTTATGAAAAGAAAGATATCATCAAAGATAAC
>DJOI01000019.1 GCA_002439605.1 Candidatus Segatella mututuai
ACGAGTGTCTGAACGGCTGGGATACGGCTTGAACCACCAACCAAGATAACCTCGTCGATATCTGATGTAGAGAGCTTAGCGTCGCGGATAGCGTTCTGGCATGGTACCAAGCAAGCCTGAATCAAGTCGTGGGCCAACTGCTCGAACTGAGCACGTGTCAAAGTCTTAACCAAGTGCTTTGGCATACCGTCAACGGCTGTGATGTAAGGCAAGTTGATCTCTGTAGAAGTAGAGCTTGACAACTCGATCTTAGCCTTCTCAGCAGCCTCCTTCAAGCGCTGCATAGCCATAGGATCCTTGCGGAGATCTACGCCTTCATCGTTCTTGAAGCCATCAGCCAACCAGTTGATGATTACCTGATCGAAGTCATCACCACCGAGGTGTGTATCACCATTGGTAGAAAGAACCTCGAATACGCCGCCACCGAACTCCAAGATAGAGATATCGAATGTACCACCACCAAGGTCGAATACGGCAATCTTCATATCCTTGTTAGCCTTGTCAACACCGTAAGCCAAAGCTGCGGCTGTAGGCTCGTTCACGATACGCAGAACCTTCAAGCCTGCAATCTCACCAGCCTCCTTGGTAGCCTGACGCTGCGAGTCAGAGAAATATGCTGGTACAGTGATGACTGCGTCTCTAACCTCCTGACCAAGATAATCCTCAGCGGTCTTCTTCATCTTCTGAAGAATCATGGCTGAAATCTCCTGAGGAGTATATTTACGTCCTTCAATATCCACACGTGGATAGCCACCTTCGTTTACTACGGTGAAAGGAACACGCTCAGCCTCTTTCTGGCTCTGTGCGTAAGTCTCACCCATGAAACGCTTGATGGAGTAAACTGTGTTCTTTGGGTTTGTGATGGCCTGACGCTTAGCAGGATCGCCAACCTTACGATCACCATCCTTTACAAAACCTACTACTGATGGAGTAGTACGCTTACCTTCGCTATTAGCGATTACAACTGGTTCATTACCTTCGAATACGGCAACACAACTGTTTGTTGTACCTAAGTCAATTCCAATTACTTTTCCCATAATATATATATTTTTATTTTTATCGTTATTAATAATGTTATTTATCTCATGAATCATTGTTTTTTGAAATCTACCGAGGATATGCATCGTCGGGAACTTCATCACAACGTTCACGCTATCCTATATAACAAAGCATGTGCCAAGGGAAAAGTGTCAGGTTGTGGCTGACAAGTTGACAGAAACGCATGCCACATCCACAATTTCTCTGCCATTTGCTTGGCATTGCCGATGATTATCCGTAAATTTGCACTCAAATCAATAACACCTACAATTATTTAATGGGAAGAAACACAAAGCGGAGAACAAACCGACTGGCAGAAAGCCATGAAAGAATGGGACGAACATTATAAAAATAATTAAGTGTTAAATGACAAATTGCCTACGGACAATTAGCAGGATCCACAAAGGCGCAAGCCCAACTTAACACTTAACACTCAACACTCAACATTTTAAAGTGAAAAGATATGGCAAAAGTAATTATCAAGACTACAGAGGGCGACATCACGGTTCGCCTTTACGATGATACTCCTCAGCATCGTGACAACTTCATCAAGTTGGCGAAAGAGGGGTATTTCGATGGCACTCTTTTCCACCGTGTCATCAAAGACTTCATGATTCAAGGGGGCGACCCTGACAGCAAGGGGGCTCCCAAGGGCAAGATGCTGGGAACGGGTGGTCCCGACTACACCATTCCTGCAGAATTCGTTTATCCACAACTTTTCCACAAACGAGGAGCATTGTGCGCAGCTCGCTTGGGCGATGAGGTAAACCCTAACCGAGAGAGTAGCGGCAGCCAGTTCTATATTGTCTGGGGCAAGACTTACAATCCTAACGAGCTCAAACAGATGGAGAAACAGATGGGCATGCAGATGGAACAGACCGTTTTCAACAAACTCGCCAGGGAGCACCATGACGAAATCATGAACTTCCGTCGCAATCGTGACCGCCAGGGCTTGACGAATCTTCAAGACCAACTCATCGACGAGACCAAGAAACGCTGCAAGGGTCAAGGCTATCCTAAGTTCACCGACGAACAAGTAAAGGCATACACAGAAGTAGGCGGCACTCCTTTCCTCGACAACCAGTACACAGTATTCGGCGAAGTTGAAGACGGACTTGATGTGGTGGAAAAAATTCAAAACTGCGAGACGCTTCGTGGTGACCGCCCCAAGGAAGATGTATCCATGACCATCGAGGTCATCGAAGGCTAAAGCACTTCGTAGCGACGACTATTCATTTTACACATAAATAAAATAAAACAAATCAAGCATGATGACTAAAAACAAATTCAAGAAGTGCATCTTTGTGCTCTTCGCCGTTGCTTCCTCTAACTACAGCTACGCTCAACAAGCTACCGTGCTGGTCAGCAATCCCACCCACGACCAGCGTCAGGAATTAGTGGAAATCAACATGACCGAAGTGGCTTTCCGTTTGAAAGCCACTCCCAAACAAGGAGAAGCTTACATCGTCAAGAACAAACGTGGGCAACAGATAGGCTCACAAGTCACTTACAATGGCAAACTTCTCATTGACGCCAGCGTCCGCCCACACGGATCTTCCACCTATTATATAAGTATAGGAAAGCCTCAGCCACAAAAGGTATGGGCTACAGGTGCCTACTACAAGATACGCAAGGACGACATCGCCTGGGAGAACGACCGCTGTGCCTATCGTGTCTATGGTCCTGCCTTACAACGCACCGGCGAGCGTTCCTTTGGCACTGACATTTGGGCAAAGAACACTCCCGACACGGTGGTTTACGATAGATATTTCAAGGATATGAACGGCAATATTCTCGGTGCCCAAATTGATGCTAAAGCAAAGGCTTTGGAAAAGCAAGCCAAGGGAGAGAAGAATCCGACGAAGGCTACCAAGCTATCAGAGCAAGCCAAGGCATTACGAGCACAATCACATGAAGTGGATGTCACCACATCCTTCCATCTCGACCATGGCAATGGACTTGACCCTTATCGTGTAGGAGCCACACTCGGCCTTGGTGCCCCAGGCTTGATGGTCGGCAAGGAATTGATCATGCCGTACTGCTACAAGACTTACAAGATTCTTGACAATGGCCCATTACGCTTCACCGTAGAACTGACTTACAACCCATCTGCCGTAGGCGACCAAAAGAATGTGGTGGAGCACCGCATCATCTCACTTGACAAAGGGAGCAACTTCAACAAGATGACCGTTTGGTATGAAGGTCTCACCCACCCTACCGACTTCGTTACTGGCGTTCCTATCCACGAGGAGGACACCGAGACCAAAACCCTTGCCAAGGATTACGTGAGCTATGCCGACCCTACCGACAATCTTGAAGTCAACAACAGCCAAGTTTACGTGGGTGTGCTTTTCCCTAACGGCATCGACGAAACTTACTATCAACTTTTCGACCAAAAGCACGATGGAGCGACAGGTCATATACTCGGTCTCCACAGAGCCTTGAAGAGTGGAGAGAAGTTCAGCTACTATTTCGGATCCGCTTGGAGTAAATACGATGTAAGAAGCTACGCCGAATGGCAACTCCGCATCAAGGGTTTCATGGATGCACTAAAGGCTCCCCTTCAGGTCAACATCCAATAGAATGACAAAAATATCAATAAAGTCCAAACTACTCCGAGTCACTTTATTAGTAGGCTCGGAGCAGTTTGAAAAATGTCCTCGCCCCCCTCTTTTACCTTGTCAAATTAAAGCACCACCTTTTTCTTACCAATAATATATATTCCATCCTTGCATGACGGATTATTTTTGGCATTGCCTACCTTCCGACCATTCAAGTCGTAGACGGTTGTCGATGCCGAGGTTTCTTGCTCGATATCCTTGATGCCTAATAGCAATTAGGGGATATCATGCTCTTCACTTTCAGTTCTATATCCCTTTCTATCAGCTTTTTCGTCTTCTTTGGAAACGTTATTAAAAGTGGATGTTCTCTCCCTCACCATCACCTCACTTTTAGCCTATTCTCACCACAAAGCAAACAAAAATTCCCTCCACCAGCTCACCACCCACCACTTTTAGCACCACTACACATCCAGTTAAAACACTACATATCAACGGTTTGTCTATTTGAGCATCATACATTCGTCCACTATTTCACCAAGAACACTTCGGTGGATACATATTTTTATATAACTTTGCAGTATGAATATTAACAACAAAAAACAATGATTAAAAGCCTATGAAACATTTGATTTTATCTTGTGTTCTGTCATTGGCTGCAGTGACCACGACACAAGCACAACAGCAGTTGCCAATCTATCTCGACAATACCAAGTCGGTGGAACAGCGCATTGATGACGCCCTCTCTCGCATGACCTTGCAGGAAAAGGTTCGCATCATCCATGCACAGAGTAAATTCTCCTCAGCAGGTGTTCCTCGCCTGGGATTTCCTGACTTCTGGACCGACGACGGTCCTCACGGCGTTCGCCCAGACGTACTTTGGGATGAATGGGAACAGGCAGGGCAGACCAACGATTCTTGTGTAGCATTCCCTGCCCTCACCTGCCTTGCCGCCACTTGGAATCCTCAGATGTCTCGCTACTATGGCGAGGCTCTCGGCGAAGAAGCCCTCTATCGTGGCAAGGACATGATTCTCGGCCCTGGCGTCAACATCTACCGCACTCCGCTCAATGGCCGTAACTTCGAGTACATGGGCGAGGATCCATATCTCGCTTCCATCATGGTGGTGCCTTACATCCAAGGACTCCAGTCCAAGGGTGTATCAGCTTGTGTGAAGCACTACTGCCTCAACAACGACGAGGAATATCGCCATCAAGTGAATGTCATCGTGAGCGACCGTGCCCTTCACGAGATTTATCTCCCAGCCTTCAAGGCTGCCGTCGAAAAAGGCAAGACATGGGCTATCATGGGCGCGTACAATCTATATAAAGACCAGCACAACTGCCATAACCAGTATACACTCAACAAGATTCTGAAGGGTGACTGGAAGTTTGATGGCGTCGTGGTGAGCGACTGGGGCGGTGCGCACGACACAGACCAAGCTGTCAAGAATGGTCTCGACATGGAGTTCGGCTCCTGGACAAACGGCCTCAGCTGGGGTGCCAGCAACGCCTACGACAACTACTATCTTGCCATGCCCTATATAAAAGGTATACAGGAGGGCAAGTACTCCACCAAGGAATTGGACGATAAGGTACGTCGCGTGCTCCGCCTCTTCTATCGCACCACGATGAGCCCCAATCGCCCTCATGGTTTTCTTTGCTCTGAATCGCACTATTCGACAGCCAAGCAGATAGCTGAGGAAGGCATTGTATTGTTGCAGAACAAGAACAAGGTGCTCCCTATCAACACTCAGAAGGCGAAGCGTGTGCTTGTCGTGGGCGAGAACGCCATCAAAATGATGACCGTGGGTGGAGGAAGTTCCTCGCTCAAGGTGCAAAAGGAGATCTCTCCACTCGACGGTTTGAAGGCTCGCTTGGGCAAGCAAGGCATCGATGTGGAATATGCTCGTGGATATGTGGGCGATGTCACAGGTAGCTACAACGGTGTGACCACGGGTCAGGATCTAAAGGACGAGCGCAGCGAGGCTGAGTTGATTGCCGAGGCTGTCAAAAAGGCCAAGGAAGCAGACTATGTCATCATGTTTGGTGGCCTCAACAAGAGCGACTATCAGGATTGCGAAGGTCACGACCGCAAGCAGTACGAATTGCCTTACAACCAAGACAAGGTGATAGAGGCACTGGCAAAGGCCAACAAGAACTTCGTGTATGTCAACATATCAGGCAATGCCGTTGCCATGCCTTGGAAAGTCAAGGTGCCAGCCATCATACAAGGATGGTTCATCGGGTCGGAGGCTGGCGAGGCTTTGGCATCCGTGCTCACAGGCGATGCCAACCCGAGCGGCAAGTTGCCATTCACATGGGTCAATTCCCTTCAGGAAGTTGGTGCACATGCCTTAGGCACTTATCCAGGCACATGGCGCAAAGCTGGTGGTGCACAGACCAAGGGCAACATCATCGACGAGGAATACAAGGAAGGCATCTATGTAGGTTATCGTTGGGCGGACAAGATGAAGGCTCATCCGCTCTTCGCCTTCGGCCATGGCTTGAGCTACACACAGTTTGCCATCAGTAACCTCCGTGCCGACAAGACATCCATGGATGCCAACGGCAACATCACCTTCACTGTCACGGTCAAGAACACAGGCAAGCGTGCTGGCTCAGAGACCGTCCAACTCTATGTACACGATGCCAAGGCTTCCATCGACCGTCCTTACAAGGAGTTGAAGGGATTCCAGAAGGTATCTCTCCAACCTGGCGAGAGCAAGGATGTTTCCATCACCATCGACAAATCAGCCCTCAGCTTCTACGACGAGGCTACATCAGCTTGGAAGGCAGAGGCTGGTCTGTTTGAGGCATTGGTGGGCAACGCTTCCGACAACCTGAAGCTCAAGAAAGCTTTTGAGTTGAAATAAGCAACAGCCATAACACGACTTTAACTCTATTATCCAAAATATGAGAAAAGAAATATTATTATCATCACTCATCCTGTTGGGGGCTACGATGCCCTCAACAGGATTTGCTGCTTCCAAGGTGAAACTGAAGAAAGCCAAGACCGCAGCCACTGCAGGCAAGCTCATGGCGATGGAGCCATTCATAGACAACCTCATGAGCCGCATGACGCTCCAGGAGAAAATCGGGCAGCTCAACCTCATGGTGGCTGGCGACATCACCACGGGCGGTGCCATGGGCACCCAGGTGGGCGGCGACATCGCAGCCGGCAAAATGGGTGGCGTGTTCAACATCAAGGGCTTTGACAAGATTAAAGCTCTCCAGGACATCGCCATCAAGAAGAGTCGTCTCGGCATTCCATTGCTCGTTGGCATGGATGTCATCCACGGTTACGAGACCATCTTCCCCATCCCACTTGCCCTCTCTTGCTCTTGGGACACCGAAGCGATGAAAAAGGTGGGTGAGATTTCTGCCAAGGAGGCAAGTGCCGATGGCATCAACTGGACTTTCTCTCCTATGGTCGATGTCTCCCTCGACGCTCGTTGGGGACGCATCAGCGAGAGCAATGGCGAAGACCCATACCTCAGCGGTGTGATGGGGGCGGCCATGACTCGTGGCTACCAATACTTCGACCTCAACCATGAGTTCATCGTACCCAAGAACCATATCATGGCTTGCCTCAAGCACTTCGCTCTCTATGGCGCCGTAGAGGGTGGCAAGGAATATAACACCACCGACATGAGCAAGGTACGCATGTTCAACCAATACCTCCCTCCTTATAAGGCTGTGGTGGAGGCTGGCGTAGGCAGCGTGATGTCATCGTTCAACCTCATCGACTATGTCCCTGCCACGGCAAGTCACTTCATGATGACCGACGTGCTGAGAAATCAGTGGAAGTTCAAGGGATTCGTTGTCACCGACTATGGGTCGATAGGCGAAATCCTACAGCACGGCACTGCCAAGGACCTCAAGGAGGCTTCCGAGCAGTCCATCAACGCTGGTACCGACATGGACATGTGCTCGCAAGGCTTCGTACGTAATCTGGCACAAAGCGTCAAGGAAGGCAAGGTGAGCGAGGCTACCATCAACACCGCCTGCCGCCGCATCTTAGAAGCCAAATACAAGTTAGGACTTTTCAGCAATCCTTACAGATATTGCGACAGCAAGCGACAGCAAGCGACAGAAGACTGAGATTTTCACTGCCGAGAACCGCAAGGCGGCTCGTGACATAGCCGCAGAGACTTTCGTGCTCTTGAAGAACGACAGCCATCTGCTCCCCTTGAAAAAGGAAGGTAAGATAGCGCTCATCGGCCCACTTGCCAACACCCGCAACAACATGAGCGGAACATGGAGCGTAGCTGCCACACCCGACCGTTATCGTTCTCTCAAGGAAAGCATGGAGAAGGCCCTCGCTGGTAAGGCTACCTTGCTCTATGCACAAGGCTGCAACGTGGTATACGACGAGCAAGAACAAAAAGACGGAGAGTTTGGCAAGAGCATACCACGCGGCGACGATGCCAAGATGAAGGCAGAGGCTCTGGAAATAGCCCGACAAGCGGATGTCATCATTTGCGCCATGGGCGAGACCGCAGACATGAGTGGCGAATGCGCCAGCCGCACCGATCTCAGAATGCCCGACACACAGCGTGACTTGCTCGAAAAGTTGGCTAAGCTCGGCAAACCCATCGTGCTTCTCAACTTCTCGGGGCGCCCTACCGTCCTCACGTGGGAGAAAGCCAACATCCCCGCCATCATGAACGTATGGTTTGGCGGCTCGGAGGCTGGCGACGCAATCTGTGATGTGGTGTTTGGCGACAAAGTGCCAAGTGGCAAGCTGACCACCTCTCTTCCTAAGGCAACAGGCCAGGAACCTCTCTACTACAACCATCAAAACACAGGCCGCCCCGTACCTGACGACAACCCACGTTTCGCCAAGTATGCCAGCAACTATCTCGACGTGCGCAACGGTGCCCTCTATCCATTCGGATTCGGTTTGAGCTACACCACCTTTGAGTATGGAGACTTAAGACTCAGTACCAACAAGACCCATATCGCTGACGCTGAAAGCGAGGCTTGGGACGGCAACGCAGACATCACAGCCACCATCAATGTCAAGAACACTGGCAACCGAGATGCCGACGAGATCGTGCAACTGTATATCCACGACAAGGTGGCAAGCATCTCACGCCCTGTCAAGGAATTGAAAGGCTTTCAGCGCATCCACCTCGCTGCAGGCGAGAGCAAGGAAGTAAGCTTCAAGATTACTCCTGAGATGTTGAAGTTCTATAATGCCGATTTGAAATATATCATAGAGCCTGGAGACTTCGATATCATGGCGGGTCCCAACAGCAAGGATACAAAGAATGCCATGTTCATCGTGGAATAGTCCACAATCTAATATGGATTAGCGACCAAGGCTCGCCCCTATTAGCGACCAAGGCTCATCCCTATTATGGATGAGCCTTGGTTGTTTTAATAAGGGGGCAAGCTACTTCATGCCTATCCGTTTTACTTTCTCCTCGAAGACATCACGGTTGCAAGCTGCACCGTTCTTAACCTTTCGCACGGTAAATGATATATACCTTTCTGCCAATGGCTCATCCAGATAGTCTCATACATATCCTCAAAGAAGTTGCCACTGACATCCACAGGTGACTTCAGACGGGCCACCAACCGATGCCTCTCCCCTTCCTTGCGCAAAAGTGCCAAAAAGTTTGATGCGTTTACCCTGGTATATGAAAAGCCTGATATGAAGGTAACGCACATGATCGAGGAAAGCTGCATCCTTGCAGCAAGCAACGAGCCAGGCAGCATCACCATCTCAACTGACGACAATGACGTTATTGACCAGGGGTACGTCGATGCCAAGCAGAATATTGGTGGCATTTGGGACGAGTAACAACGCTTTGCTGTTAAGCTATAAATTTGAAAGAGGGTGTGTCATAAAGCCATGACACACTCTCTTTTTCGTTTACAAGCACTTGATACAGACGGCTGTGCCCCCGTAAACAAGCGGCGAGCACACTGTGACCAAGCCTTGGTCCTTCGGTGAACAAGCCTTGGTCCCTCGATGAACAAGCCTTGGTCCCTCGGTGAACAAACAGCGGGCAACGAGTGCCCAAAGTATGATCCTGATTTTGGGCACTACCACCGTAAGACCAACAAAGAAGCTTTTTAGAAAACAAAGACCAACAGGAAGTTTTTCATTGCAAAAATGAGACCTCAATGACACTTTTTCCCGCAAAAAATATTACATGTGTACGAACGAGAGCTACATCATTTTCTCCAACTTCGCCTGTGCCTCGCGCATATCCTCCTCAAAACGAGTATGGTCAAGCAAGAATTCCTTCCTATCCCCCGCCAACAACTGGTAGAGCGAGGGATTCATTTCGTCTATATATTGGCTGATGGCATATTCTATGTCATCACGCTGGGTGGGACTGGTGGAATATTCATACACACGCAGTTTCTGATGGAAGAAGCAATAAGCCGACTCGACGCTGTCCTTGGTAAAATTTGTGTTCATATCATATTGACATTTAATATAGCGCAAAAGTAAAAAGAAAAAACGAAAAGCCAATGCCTTGAGCGCAGCTTTTTCACTTAAGGACAAAAAATTGCATACATTATTGCCAGTCATGAGCAGAAATGCATACTTATGCCGTATATCCATACAACAATTACCATAAAAGAAAATCCCAGTTAGGAAAAATTGTCAACCAACTGACAAAATATTTTTTCCTAACTGGGAAATTATTTTTTCTCAACTATAGATAGTATGCTTCTGCATATCTATGCAAAAACATTCCTGCTACTTTTTTCGTCTCCTACTCCGAGAGCATGGTTACCTCCACACGATGGTTCTGGCGGAGCAGTTCCTTTGCCATCTGTTGCACGTCGGCCGCGGTCAGGTTGTCCACCATCTTGCAATAGTCCTTGTCGAAGTCGGCATCGTCGTCGAGCTGGTGCCAGATGACGTAGCTCCAGTAGTCATTGGTGATGGCCATCTGTCCGTACTGTTTCTTCAGATACTTCTTCACCTTGTCCATGCTGCTTGCCACAGGACCACGGTCGGCGATGTTCCGAAGCTGCTTGTAGATGATGGGGTTCAACTCCTCGTAACGCTTGGGATCGGCCTTGTAGGTAATGCGGACAAAGGCATCCGGATCGTCGTCCTTTTCGAGCGAGAACGATACACCCACACCATAGGTGCCGCCCTTCTCCTCACGCACCGAGTCGGTGTAGGCTATCTGTAAGCAGCGGGTCAGCACGTCGAGAGTCAAGTCGCTCTTGGGTGAGAATGGCACGTTGCCAGTATAGAACACTGTCACATTGGCGAGCGGCGTAGGCTGCTGGCGCACAAACTTCACCACCTCGTTCTTCTTGACAAGTTGAGCCACATTGGCCTTGTTCACCTTCTCGGCCTTGTGTGTAGAAGGCAAGGTGGCGAGATACTGGCAGAGCAATGGGCGCAGGGTGGCGAGGTCCACCTGCCCGATGAAGACAGTCTTGAAATTGCTGGCATCGCTGAAACGCTCACGATAAATTTGCAGGATGCGATCGTAGCTGGCCTTCTCCACCACGTCCTTGGTCACAGGAGCCATGCGTGGATTGTGGCCGTAGAGCGTAGCCGAGATAGAGTCGTTGTAGTCGACCTTAGAACTGGCATTGCGGTTGGTGAGGAATGAGCGAGTGCGATTCATCAAGCCCTCGAATGCCTCAGCATCCTTGCGTGGAGCCGTAAAGTAGAGATAGGTAAGCTGAAGCATCGTCTCCAAGTCCTTGACAGCCGAAGTTCCCGCAATGCGCTGGCTTTCGCTGCCAATGGACGGAGCCAGACGAACAGACTTGCCTGCCAGAGCCTTGCGCAAGCGTGTAGCATCAAAATCGCCCACGCCAGCCTCGGTGATGGCACTCGACAAGAGCGAGAAGTTAGGGATGTCCTCATTGCCATAGAGCGAAGTTCCACCCTCGCCCTTCATGGTCATGCTTACCTGCTCTGCCTGATAGTCGGTGGTCTTGACATACACCTTCATGCCGTTGCTCAAGGTCAGTTCCGTCATGCCGAACTTGCCGTATGGCTTCTCTGCCACAATCTTTCCGGGCTTGGGCAGGTTGGCTATCAGCGTTGTGGGCACCGGCTCCTCCTGATAAGCGTCATACTTCTTCTGCTGGGCAGCGAGGACGGTTTGGCTCAGTTGGCTTTCGGTGGGCAGGCTCACGCCTTCCTTGTCGGGACCATAGAGCACAAACACCTCGTTCTTGTTGGTAACAATGTTGCCTAACTCACGGTTTACCTCATCGAGTGTCACCTCGCCATCAAACTGCTTGGTCAACTCGTAGCTATAATTAGAAGTTAGGATAGGCTCTGCCTTGAGGAAGTTGTTCACGCATTGGTTCACATAGTGTGAGTTGCGATAGTCTTTCTCCATTTTCATGCGTCGCTCGGCAGCATTGAGATAGAGGCGTTTGGCGCGTTCCAACTCGCTCTGGGTGAATCCGTGCTGGCGAGCTCGCTCCACCTCGCCCACAGCTATCGAAATACCTTCCAGAACACTGTCTTGCTTGCAACTGATGCTCAAGCTGAAAGCATCCTTGGTGCTCGACACGAAGAAACCGCCGTCATGTGCCGTGGAACTCATATATGGAGGATTGGCCACCTTGTTGCGCTCCGACAATCGGCTGTTGAGCATGTAGGTGATGAGACCGCTGATGTAGTTGTCCTTCTGGTAGCTCACCTGTGTCTTCTCGTTGGCGGGAGTGGTGGCACGCTTCATATAGAGATTGCCGATGATGATGGGCTGTTCCTTGTCCTTCTCGATGGCGACAATCATCTGGTCGTTGTCGGGCACGGGATAGTAGATACGCTCGGCAGGATTCTTGTGCGCCTTTATCTTGCCGAAGAGCTTCTGTATTTTTTGCTCCATCTTGTCGACATCTATGTCGCCCACTACGATGATGGCCTGCAGGTCGGGACGATACCATTTCTGGTAGTAGTCGCGGAGGTCTTGATAAGGGAAGTTGTCCACGATGTCCATGTTTCCGATAGGCAGACAGTCCTCGTACTTGCTGCCCTTGTAAATCTTGGGCATCACATTCTCCATCATGCGCTGCATCGCCATGCCCGTGCGGCGGTTACGCCATTCCTCGTGGATGACGCCACGCTCCTTGTCTATCTCCTTCGGTTCGAGGTTGATGTACTGGCTCCAGTCGTTGAGCACCAAGAGACAGGAGTCGATGATGCCCTCACGCTTGATAGGCACGGATCCCATATGATACACCGTCTGGTCGACCGATGTGTAGGCATTGAGGTTGGCGCCAAACTTCACACCGATGGTCTCGCACCAAGGTACGATGCCCAGTTTCTTGCCCTTGCCCGGGAAGTGCTTCGTACCATTGAATGCCATGTGCTCCAAGAAGTGAGCCAAGCCGCGCTGGCGAGGCTCCTCCAAGATGGAGCCCACACGCTGGGCGATGTAGAAGTCGGCAAGTCCTGCCTCCTTGGCGTTATGGCGAATGTAGTAAGTGAGTCCGTTCTTCAACTTGCCCTGACGCACTGCGTCATCCTGCTTGACGGTCTGAGCCAGCAGCGATGTGGGAGCCAAGCAGAGAAGAAGGAACAGGCTTAGAAATTGTTTCTTCATATTTTCACATTGTTTTGAGTTGATTATTTCTGCAAGAAGCTGGCGGTAGCTGCCTCAAAGTCGTTGGTCGAGTTGTTGGTGTCTACCCACTTGCCGTTCTCCTTCTTACGGATGACCGACTTGCCGAAGCGATCGGCCGAGGTTGCCGTACTTGCCACATGGGTATATCCAGCATCAAGAGAAGAAGAGGTGACGTTCCACTGCCAAGCGCTGCTTGGGCTAAGGTTTACAGCATCAAGCACCCAAGAGTTAGACAACTTATAGCACTTTGAGGTCATCTCCTTTTCTGTACCATTAGGCATTACATATATATATTTCGCCTCGTAATAGTTGTCTGCCAAGTAACTCTCCTTGTCCTGGTGCATTCGTGCTATGGCATAAGCTCTATTGCCTTGTTGTGTCAGTACATAGTAGCTCATTGTATAACAATACCACTTATCCAAATCTGGCACATCAGGGTTTTGAGTATCTAAATTATTTGGCTGTGAACTCTCATCATAGAACTCGAAGTCAGCCTTACTCAAGTCGAAAGAATTTTCATTGGCCTCTCTATGATCCATTGCATTCACGGCCAGCACCAAAGACTTACCTGGTTCTACTGGTACACTCTTACCTGTTCCTGGAATCATGTACAAAGCATCTATCGACATATAGTCGTTCATCAAATCAGGAGTATACTCCCTCTTCTGAACGGTTGTAAATTGAGACTCGACGAAAGCTATACTATCTGCGTAAAGGGTTACGTCCGAGTTGTTGGAGATAATAACATACTGATCCTTGTCGTATGCCTTATTTGCTGTGGTCTTTGTACAGGCAAAGAAAATCTCCGAGATAACGAAACCACCTTTGGCATCGAAGGTGTTGACAGCCAACTTGACATTGGCACTACCACTTTTCACCTGTACATTCTCGCTGGTCTGGTTCACTTTCGCTGTACCAGCCACACCGTCCTTGGTGAAACTCAAGTCGCCGGTAACGGCCACATTGTATGTGCCCTCTGGCACTTGGTCTATCGAGGCTGCAAAGCTACCGTTGTTTTCAACAAGCTGATTGACGGTGAACACCTCGCCTGTCTGAACATTGGTAAACACAGCCTTGCTGTTGGCAAACTCCACGTTCTCGATGCCCAAAGGCATCTCTACGCTGAGCGACACAGGAGTGTATGTCACACTGTCGTCGTTGCTACAAGCCGTAAACGACAAACCTACGGTAAGGAGCATCAACATGCTCATCAAGAAATTCTTTTTCATTGTTTCTGTTTATTTTAATTGTTATTATTATATATTAGAAGCAAAATCTCATTCTTCACGCTTCGTTTCTTCACTCTTCATTCTTAACTCTTCACTTAAAAAGTTACACCCATGGTAGCCCTTATCCCCACTTGCTGCTCGCTCTCCGAGCAAAGAACCATGCCACCCGCCACTTCGGCGAAGAGACCCATGAAGGATGACTTCAGGCGATAGTCGCCACGTGCATGCAGGTTGGCCTCGGTGTAGCTGGCCTTGGCAAAACGATACTTATGGCGTATCATCTCGGCAAACTTGCGGTCCATATTGGCAAAGGGCATCACCATATTGTCGCTCACCCGCGCATAATGGCAGGCATCCACTCCCAGCGAGAGGGACAAGCGACGAGAGAGAGGCCGCATCCACTCGCCTGCCGCCGTAACATAGGCATGGGCTCGGTCGAGATGGCGTTCGGGATAGACATAGCGCTCACGATGGTTGCGACAACCAGCCTTCAAGCTTACCATCCATGAGCGGTCGCCTTCCTGCTGGCCATACATACCTCCCAGCGAGGCATCCATCAGGTAATCCTTATACATGGTGAGCTTGCCTATCACAGGATAATACTGCGAGTCCGACTTGCCCGTCACGTTTTCATCGCCACTACGTTTGGTGAAGGCAAAGTTGGCATAGGCCGTCCAATGGTGCTTACCCTCATGCTTCCACCCCATTGTGGTTTCCACCTTATTATATACAAGGCGAGAGAGAGGCAACGAGTTGGCGCTCGCCAGCAGACGTTCGTATGCGTTGCGCCCCAAAGACACATGTCCATAGAGTCCTTTCGTGCCCATTGGAGTGGCATCCAATGCAACACCAAAGCTACCTCCACGATAAGCCAGACTGCGTTGTTCACCTGCAAAACGGCTATACTCGGTTCCCAAGCCTGTCATGTGATACTCAGGAATGACACCCAGTTCGTTGTAGAAGTCCACGCTATTGGTTTGCTTGTAGATGGAACCTTCCGCCAAGACTCCCCAACGATATCGCCAAGCCGTCAGGCCTGCACCTCCCCGCAACAACAGCTCGGTCACGATGCCCCGCATACGTGGATCACGGTCGCGATATTCGTGCTCGGCGCGAATGGCCATCTCGCCCCCAAGCAGTAGCAGTCCCACCTTGGTGCCATATCCGCCAGAGAAAGTATAACGTTCCCTATGTGTATCGCCACCCAATGTATCGGCCATCACATAAGGGGAAAGCAGATCATAATCGGAGGTAGAGTTCCAGCAGATGCTCTTCTGCTTGCCTGTGGTGTAAGATGCCGTGCCCCACACAGCCGAACGAGGATTCATGCGCAGGTAACTGTTGACAGCCAGCGCCCCCATCACATGTCCCTTGCCTTTCTCTTCGACAAAAGACTCCGACTGATGCTGATAATCGAAGGTGAGTGCCATCTCGGAATAAGACTTGGCATAAGCATCGCCATGCAAGGCTGGATTATGGAACATAGACGCCGAGAGCTGATTCCACATCGACAGGTGTTCCACACGAGCCGTGTCGCCTGGCGAAGCCATGATGGTAGACAGGCTCGACAAGCAAGCCATGGCAAATAGTGTTATTCTGTATTTCATCATTGCATCCATATGACATTGAGGGTTGCTACATGAAGACTCTTGCTGGCAAATTCCAGGTAATCCGACGTGGCACGAAACTGCCTTACGGCCGTCGTGCCATGGGCATCTTTATATTGTATGGAGCCTTCGACCAATACCGAATAGGCACCACGAAGCAGTGTGACACGGGCTATGTTGCCATCAAACACGGCCGAAGTGGTCACCTGTCGGGTGTTGAGGTTGGTGAGTTGCACCGTTCCCTGCACACGCTCCACGGTTGTGCCTTCCTCGGTAGCCAAGGTGATGGCAACCGTGGTAAAGAGGTCGTCCTCGTCTTGGTGGCACGCATTGAGCACCAAGCCCAGCATAGCCACACATATCATCAGTATTCGTTTCATATCTTCACGTTCATTTCCAGTCCAAAATAAGGAGTTACATGGCGACGTATAGTCAGTCCATTGCTCGTATAATCTGGGGTGCAATCGAGGAGCTTGTTGCAGAACAAAGCAATGGTCAGGCGGTCGGCAAACAACTTTTTGGTCACCTTGAAGTTGACATTCATCGAGAAGGGCACCCGGTAAAGGGCAAAGTTACTGGCCGTATAGTTGCGTATCAAGTAACGCAGGTATATGTCGTTGGCATCCTCGTCCTCCCAATCGTGCATTTCGCCATTGGCATCCATATACTTCACAGGATAATTGCTGGTCTCAGCCGTGCGGCGCATGGTAAACCACAGGCATTGCGCCGACACCGAGAAGCCCAACTTGAGCTTGGGAATATCAGTATCCACGGTGAAGTTGGTATTCATCATCTGGTTCTTGCTGCCACCGTCTTGGTCATAATAGCCCACATACTGAATCTGCTTGCCTGCCACCACGGCACTGGGCTTGTAGGTTTCCATCATCGAGTTGCGATAGATGGTGTAGAACCATGCGCCATTGATGGTAAGGCGGGTCATGATGCGCTCAAATCGCTTGGTCGAGAAAGTGTATTCCACTCCTCGCTTCAGCGTTTGGCTTCCGTTGGTATAGTGGCTATAACCACGCAGGTCCGTACGCAGGGTATAGGGCATGTCGACAAGCGAAGGTGGTGCTGTCAACGCTCCTGCATCCACACCCGATGCGTCGTACTGCTTGTAAGTATAAGGGGCATAGCTCGACTGGCTGCGGAAGCCCGAGGTCATGTTCTCGCGAAAGTAAGTTACCGAGAGTCGATAGCCTCCCCATGTCACGTCAGCCGTAGCCTCCCACTTCAAGTTGCGGGCAGGCTTCAAGTCGTAATTGGTAGGGTCGATGACATAGGTCATCAGGTTGATTCGACGATAGTCGGCATTGGCGTGATAGTAATTGAGCTGCACCAAGTCCATGTATACGGGGTCGGGAAAGAGCTGGTCCATGGTTGGCATCTTGGTATGCTCGCCCACTCCTCCTGACAGGCGCAGGAAACCCGCTTGCCCCGCTATCTTAAACTTGGGTAATGTCCATCCCACATTGACACGTGGATCGAGATAAAACTTGCCGTGCATCAAGTAAGAGCTGGGTAAGCCCTGCATCTGTACGGCTCGCACACCAGCCACCACTTCCACCTTGCTATCGCCCAGCATAGTACTGATACGCTCCTCGGCATAGAGGCCCCACTGCTTGTTGGCTGGAATGCTCGAAAGGGAACGATGACGCAAAGTGGCCGATGTAGTGTACAAAGGGCGAGCCGGGTCAAACACCTGCCCACGACCATAGTTTTTGTCCACAGTCCAATCGGTACCTACCAAGAGGGTATTGGATACTTCCTGAGAAGGAACTTGAAACTTGGCATTCAATTTGGCGAAGAGGTTGAAGGGGCGACCGTCCACATTCTGCCAAGCCACATATTTATATGGTAAGATGATGCCATCGCTCTCACCCGTAGTGGTAGTACCGACAGCAGCTACCAACTGCGACAACTGCACCAACTTGGTGCGCTCTATCAAGTCATATTCATAAGAGGTGGAAAGCATGGCATCGAGCGAACGAAACCACTTGTCTTTGCTCTTAGGCGAGAACGAGACACTGGCATTGAGCGCATACCTATTGTATTGCGACTTATACGAATCGACAGCCTGATTATCGAGGTCGGGATCATTCTTGTCGTTGTCGAACGAGCCTGTATAGTCGAAGTTGGTCTTCAGTTGCACGGCATACCGACTTAGACTCCATTCCTTGAAGAAACGCGCCGAGAACCCCAGCCGCTTGTAGTTTTCCAAGCGGTTACGAGGGTCGGCCTTGGCATCGAGATAGTCGACACTAAGATTGAGCGTCATCCGGCGAGGTTTCCATTCAAAACCCTTGGCCAGATAGAAGAGTTTGCTGTCCATATCAGCCTTGAGACGAGCCTCCCAATTGTTGCCGCCTCGCTTGCGCTCTATCTTGACAAGTCCGCTCGTCAGGTCGCCATACTCTACCGAGGGTATGCCGCGCACCACCTCCACCTTCTCGATGTCGTCGGTCGATATGGTACGCATGTCGACACCAGAGTTGACAAAGCTTCTTCCCGCGGTCGATGTTTCCCACGCCCCTTTCACTTCCTGTCGGTTGGCATTGGTGCTGATGGGAGCACCATCTATCACGAAGCTGGTCCCAAGCGAAGAAGTATTATAGTCGCTGGCTGTACCCGTTTCACGGATACGAATGGTATTAGGGGCGTTGAGAGTAGGGTCTTGCGAACGACCTCCTGGCAACAATTCCAAGATATCGGAGAAACTTGAGGGCTGCAAATGCTCCATGGCATGTTTCTCGATGACAGAAGCTGCCGTAACGCCACGTGTCTCTTGTGCCGTTACCACCACCTCTGCAATCTTAAGAGTATCGGATAAACTTGACTTTGTAGACTTATTGTTTTTTCCCTTATTGTTGTTCTGCGCCCCCCCAGGTACGCTCATACCAAACAACAACAATAGCATGATGCCTATTTCCTTCATTCGTTGCCGCTAATAACACATAATAACAATTCGGCTGCAAAGTTAAGAAGAAACAAAAAGTCGCACAATACCTAAATATAGGTATTTTAGAATAAGTCTAAAATACAAGATACAGGCCCTTTAGAGAGCCTGTATCTTTATAGCTGTTTCATCGACAGGGCGATGCGCTTGCGTCTCAGGTCGACTTCTGTTATCTTGACCATTACATGCTCGTGGAGCTTTACCACTTCCGAAGGGTCGCTTACATAGCGGTCTGCCATCTGCGAGACATGAACCAATCCGTCGTTATGGACTCCGATGTCGACAAATGCGCCAAACTTGGTGATATTGGTCACGATACCCGGCACGACCATGCCTATCTGCAGGTCCTCGATCTCCTTGACACTTGCATCAAACTCAAACTTCTCCACCTCACCACGAGGGTCGAGCCCTGGCTTGTCAAGCTCCGCCATAATATCGGTAAGCGTGGGCACACCCACCTCGGCAGTAACGTATTTTTTGATGTCTATCTTCTTCTGCAGAGCCTTGTCCTCCACCAATTGCTTCACCGTCACGCCTTGGTCCTTCGCCATCTTCTCCACCAAGGCATAACGCTCTGGATGCACGGCACTATTGTCCAAAGGATTCTTGGCACCAGGGATACGCAAGAAACCAGCGCACTGCTCGTAAGCAGAAGGACCCAAACGAGACACCTTCTTCAACTGCGCCCGAGAAGCAAAGGCACCATTCTCCTTGCGATATTCCACGATGTTCTTGGCGAGCGTAGGACCGAGACCACTCACGTAGGTCAAGAGATGCTGCGATGCCGTGTTGAGATTGACACCCACCGAGTTGACACAACTCATCACAACAGAGTCGAGGCTCTTCTTCAACTGGGTCTGGTCTACATCATGCTGATACTGACCTACGCCAATGCTCTTAGGGTCAATCTTGACCAACTCTGCCAATGGATCCATCAAGCGGCGACCGATGGAAACGGCACCACGAACGGTGACATCTTCGTCAGGAAACTCCTCACGCGCTATCTTGGAGGCTGAATAGATGGAAGCACCATCCTCGCTCACCACATAGATATCCACAGGGTGCGGAAAACTGATGCCATGCAACCAGTCGCTGGTCTCTCGGCTCGCCGTACCATTGCCCACCGCCATCGCCTCCACCTGGTATTGCTTCACCATGCGCAAGATAGCGGCAGTAGCCTCGGCACGCTTGTTGCGAGGAGGATGAGGATAAACGATTTCATGATGGACGAGATTGCCTTGTGCATCCAAACAGCAGGTCTTACAACCATTCGCAAAGCCTGGGTCTACAGCCATCACTCGTTTCTGCCCCAACGGAGCGGCAAGCAAGAGCTGACGCAAGTTCTCGGCAAACACAGCGATAGCCTCTTCGTCGGCCTTCTGCTTGCTAAGTGCAGCAAACTCGGTCTCGATACTGGGCTTCAGCAAGCGCTTGAAGGCATCATCCACCGCCTCGCCCACGAGGGTCTGACACTCGCCAAACCCATGCACATAGTGACGTTTCAGTTTGGTGGTGCAAGCTTCCTCATCCGCTGATATGCCTACACGCAGAAAGCCTGCCGCCTCACCGCGGCGCATGGCCAACAAACGATGGGAAGAGCACTTCTTCAATGGTTCGGAGAAATCAAAGTAATCAGAGTAGCGTTGCGCCTCTTCCTCGTCCTTTTTCTTTGCCACGACCTTGGAAGTGATGATGGCGCCCCGACGGAACTCACCACGTACCTGGTTGCGGCTCTGCTCGTCCTCGCTCACCATCTCGGCAATAATGTCCTTGGCTCCTTGAAGCGCGGCTTCTACATCGGTTACCTTGTCGCCAACAAACCTGCGGGCAGCCTGCTCGGGATTGCGCTCACGCTGAAGCAGAAGCAACTGTGCCAAAGGTTCCAACCCCATCTCACGAGCCACCTGCGCACGAGTCCTGCGCTTGGGCTTGAAAGGCAAGTAGATGTCCTCCAACTCCGTGGCATTCCAGCAGTCACCGATACGCTTCTTTAGCTCATCGGTCAACTTTCCTTGTTCATCGATGGTCTTCAAGATCGTCTCCTTACGTTTTGCCATCTCCTTCAACTTCTCGCCTGCCTGGGCGATAGCCTCTATGTTCACTTCGTCCATATTGCCCGTTTTCTCCTTACGGTAACGAGAGATAAACGGAATGGTGCAGCCCTCTTCGAGCAGCTCCAAAATATTCTCGACAGCCTGCTCACGCAAGTTGAGCTGGGCTGCTATCAGTTTTGTAAATTGATTCATCTATTGTTATATGTGATTATCATTTCTATAGAATGGCCTATCATGGCATGCTCCTTTAACTTATTTCACCTCATCCATTCGAAGTAATTTGTAACCATCAAACTGCATGATGATTTTATGCAACAGCGTACCTTGTCGGAGAGCTTCCACTCTTGGTGCTGCGGCATAGCCATTGATTTGCATCTCAGCCAGATGCCATTGTTCGTCTATACGAGACTTATATGTATCTTCCTTTTCTCCCTTCTCACGCTTTGGTACAAGTTTTAACTCCAAGATATAACTATGCTTCGTCGAGTAATGCGTCAAATCAGGCAAAAGGAAGAAATCACAATAGCCATGGTTCAACTCCAACTTTGGAGCAGTATAGTAATAGGCATTCAAACTAAGATATGCCATGAAGAAGCCTTGCAAATTACGCTCCGCCTCGATACCATCTCGCACAGATGATACTTGGGCATACATATCTGCCATATATTGCAAGGCATCCTGCCATCTTCCATCATACGCCATATCGTAATAGTAATCCGTGAGCAAGTTGGTATCCACACATGCCTTTGTATCAATCAACTCTATCAGATACTCGTAATATTGCTTACGTACATTATTGTTAGGGATTCCAAGTACGAGTTTTGCACCACGAGTGTTCTTGATGGTAAGCATACCGTAATAAAACAGCAAACTTGGGAACACTTTTGGATCAGTAATTTTATTGGCAGGGAAGGTCTCATAGAGTGAAGCTACGATTTCCCCTGTCTCCGCAATCGTACGGATTACGCCCTTGCGATCACCATCCAACTTGTCAAGTTGAAGAAGTTTCTTCATCTTGTTATAATCCGTCTTGGTATTTGGATCTATCATTTCCTCTGATCCTTCGCCACGACTCAAATAGTTACGCAGGTAATAGAACACCATATCGCAGTTGAACACCCTGCTTTGAGCATGTAGCGCATCCTTAGAAAAACAATAGTTATCATACCATGGTTTCATCTCGTTGACAATGGCATCAATATCCTTGTCCGCATCGATTTTACCCATTCTCTTGTAATAGTTGAATATCTCATATACATCTTCCGTTGAAAAGCCCAACATCTGGCTAAATTCCAACTTAGTAGAGACATGCCATCCGATATTGAAGCCACTGGTCACGTCATCGAGTGTCACAGGACTTACCCCCGTGATAAATATACGTTCGAAAGTACCCTTAAACTTCTTGAAGATGTCACGATAGAAGCCCTCTGCATGGGTCATCGCCCAATACACTTTCTCGCCTTTCTCATTGAGTACAGTATTGGTGAAGTTGTCATATTCGTCTATAATCAGATAAAGAGGATAACCAAAGGTCTTTGCCTTCAATGTCATTGTAGCCAACTTCGCACCAGCATCCTTGGCCGCATAAAAAGACTTCTTGGTTTCCTCAGGATACAGTTCGGCATATCTGTCCATAAATTCATTGAGACAGATACAGCAGTAGCTATTGAAATTCTCCTCCAAATGTTCAATGTCACCTCCCACTTGCGAGAAGTCAAGATGTAGCACTTGATACCTACCCTGCAAAGGCGTGGGGTGCTTACCAATCCAAAGGTCGCCAAACCATTGTTGGAACTTATCCTTGGTTCGGCAATCATAATAGGCATGGAGCATACCTAAGAACATACTCTTGCCAAAACGACGTGGGCGAATAAAGAAGAGGTTGACAGCCTCGTCCTCAAGCATTGGCAAATACATGGTCTTATCGACATAGTAATTATTTTGCTCGATAATCTGTATGAAGTCATTTCGTCCGTAAGGTATTCTCTTGTAACCTTGCTCCATGATGTTATTTTTTGTTTGTTTTGCAAAACTACAATTATCATTCGATATTGCCAAACTTTTCCTCTTGTTTTTTGCGTCATGCAAACAAGGGGGTGTGTCATAAGTCCATGACGCACCCTTTTTATCGTTAAAAACATAGTTTCGTAATGGTAAAAAATAACTTGATACAAAAATGCCAAGCAGATTTATAAAAATATGTGGCAAAAGAGGAGCTTAGAACTCTGTCTTTCAATTATGTGTTGCTTCATAAAAAGGACACAAAAATGTACCAAGTTATTTTTAACTGTTACTTTATTGGAACTTTTGCAAGAAAATTCTCATGACACTAAGCCCATTTGACAAACGTATCCCTACAGAAGACTCTTGTATTGAGTACTTTAAAGAAATTCGCCTACACAAAATGGGGGTAAGTGTTCAGAATGTGGCGAAGAAACCCGAAAATGGCTAAAAAGCCGTAAGGCATTCCAATTCCCCCAATGTGGATGTAGCATTCCACTAACAAAGGGAACTGTCATGGAACATAGTAAGCCATGCAACTACGCTTGCCATACTATGTCGACAAGCATAACTGCATATACAACCCGAACACTTGATAAGCATCATGCATGGCAACGAATGGTTTCGAGTACCAGGGCAAGCCTGGGTAATGGGCAAGGGGGAATAAAAAAAGGCTTCCCATCTACTATCAATGAACCGGAAGCCTTATTATTTATCCCAAGCCATAGCTCGGCATCGCTGCTTGGCTATAGCAAGGGATTTGAGAGAGATTTATTTATTTCAATACAATTTTCTTGCCATTCACGATGACGATGCCCTTCTGAGCGTTGCCAGCACGCTTACCATCAAGGGTATAAGCCTTGCCATTCTTCACAGCATCGTTGATGGTAATGCCGTTGATGCCAGTGGCTTGCTGCTCAGCCTTAGCCTTCTCCAAGATCTTATCAACCTCTGCAGAAATCTCATCGACACGAGCCATCATCTGGTCAAACTCTTCCTTGGTGACTGTACCATTATAGAATTTCATACTAGCCATTGTCATTTCAGTGGATAGATCCTCCAATTGAGTCATATACTTAGCTGCAACACTTGGGCACTCTGCATCTATAGTAGCTGTTGCTGCAGAAATCTTCTCACTTACAGGCTGGTATTTTTTCATGTACTGAGCACCCCACTCTTCATTCATTGCCATATTATAAAGATTTTGGTCTACGTAATAACCAAACTCCTCACTCATATCTTTAAAATCCTGAGCTGTATAAGGATTCTCTGTATCCTCGCAATAGTCTGTCAATGTATTCAACACCTTCTTCCAATAAGACAAACACTCTTTAAAGGTTGTCGTATCATAATCTGGCAGTTCGGTCTCAACCTGTTGAATCTGCTCTGCCCAATTAGGCAAGGTAGCCTTCAAATCCTTAACCAGCTGACTTGCAGTCTCTGCACTGGCAGCATAAGCGATAGCCTTGGCAACCAAAGCATCTGCATCTTTCTTGTATTCCTCCAACTGCTCTTCTGTCAAAACATCCCACTTAGCATCCCGAATCTGCGAGCCATAAGCATCCATTACTGAAGTGAAATAATCATAGATATTCGATGGTAATTCTTCTTCCGCCTCAGAAATTTTATTTTCTGCAGCTTCTTCCACAAGATTCCTCTTTTCCATGAAAGCATCTGAAGCTGCGGTATCCAACATTTTGTCTTTAGATAGATTTTCTTTATACTGAGCAATTGTTGCTTGGTAATTCTCGACATCTTCCTTAGTCAATTCACCAGCAGTATACTTGGTCTTTACTTTCTCTAAAATATCAGCAAGACTACCATCACCTGTCAACGTACAATTTATTAACCTATGGGCTTCTTTATCCAAAGGATACTTCTCATCCAACTCTGCCAACAAAGCAGTCAACTCAGCCTGGTAATCGGTGATAGTCTTTACCAAGGCGTTATACTCTGCCTCTGTTGCCAATGTGGCAGATGCCTCATCAGCTGCAAAGATAGACTGGTTAGCCACTGGAGTTGCTACCGCAGGAGCTGCACACATGGCGAGCATCGCTGCAAAGAGTAAATGTTTCTTCATACTTTTCTCTCTTTTAAAATTAATACTATGTTCTTAAGTAATGTTTAAAAAATAACTTGCGCAATTTTAGGCATACATCCTTTAGCGAATTTTGGTGCTAAGGTCTTCATATGAAGACAATTGTAGGTCATTGAGATTTATTCATATATATAACATCTTATCTATGATTTAACTTATTGATTATTAATAGTTTATATTTTTAAATCTGCCAGAAAATTCGTAACTTTACAACTGATTACCTGTCCGTTATGAAAGCCACGAAGATTCCAACAGATTATATTTTAAGCGACAATGAGATGAACTGTTTGACCACCTGCAACGAACGCCAATCCTCAAGGCCCACCCGGAGTATCTTGACATCTTTGATGAAATTGCAGACACTCATGCGGCTGGATTGCCACAAGACGACAGTGTCGTGTGGCTAACCTACCAGTACCTCAAATCGTGGCCTTGTTCAAAGAGTGCGGAATAGAGGTTTCACGCTATGTTGTCAACCAAATGAAAAAGGCCAGGAATTTCAAGGAACGCTCATTCGTCAAGGTACTGACGCTGAAGGATGTCAAGGACAGAAACGCACAGTTCGAGATAATCAAGAAAGTACGCGGAGTTGGAGCGGTGCTCCATTACTGTCCATTGTCGCTACAATAAATCAAAGAACGTATGAAACGAAAAGACCCATTAAAGAATCCTACGAATCAGAGAAGAGCAAACGTATCATTTTTGATGATGAGCTTCCTAAATGGAATTACCTCATTAGATACTCTTGATTGCGAAATTTCAGCGCAAGTTATTTTTTAAACATTACTAAAAACTTATTTTACAATCTTGTAAGTTTGATTGCCACGTTTTACGACATACACCCCATGTGTCATTTGAGATGCTGCAATGCGACGACCATTTAAATCGAAACACTCTACCTTTACCACATTATTCTCTATCTCTGGACGAATAATGCCTGTGGCATCAGCGAGACATACGACAACGACGGAAGCAAAAGACTTTTCATTTCCTTTCTTTGCTACTACCATCAGCACATACTTATCACCGTCATTGCCGAGGCCATCAAACGAATAGGTAGTCTTACCCTTGGCAGACACGCCATCGTAAGAAGCCAAAGGAAGTGAAATCTCCTGATGGCATGAAGCCTTCACATCATCGATATAGAAAGAGCCCTTGGTACGATTTACATAGATACGTACGCTATCTGCCTGGTCAAAAGTGCAATTAACGATTTTACCTTGTAACAATTCGGCATCCTGAGCTGTAGTATTAACAGTTTGCCAATCATTATTCTTCCATACCTGTACTTGAATATTGCCTTCTGCTGAGTTAGAAGCCTTTGCCCAGAACTGCATACCATCGATGCGTGCATCTGCATAAGCCACCTTCAGATAAGAACCATCTCTTACCATTCTGAGAGATGGAGCCGCTTCGCCATAAGGAGAACTTATGAAACCGGCGTTTGTCTCCCAGAGCGTAGGCATACCATTCAATTGGTCTGTAAAATCATAGCCTCGGCTTTTGGACTCATCAGAATATGCCAATTTACCGAGTGTCACCTCATAGTCATCAGCACCATCCACAGCGTCCCATGATGCAGAGAATGATTGTTTGGTGATATTGCTAACCTTTAGATTGGCAGGAGACAACTTGGCAAATGGTATCGCCGTGGTTTGGAAATCATAAGTCACAACGTCTGAGACATAAGAACCACGTTTAGCTTGAAGTGTAAGCTGATAGTTTGACTTAGGGGTCAAACCTTCGAGCACCACATCAGTAGGGTCTGTAAAACTCTTGTTGCTAAAAGCTTTCACTGCTGTTTTTTTGTTTCCATCCACCTTATAGAGATTAAGTATATACTCCTTAGCGATAGGCACAGCCTTCCAGGTAAGCTTGGCTGTGTTCTCTGTTACATCTGTGACATTAATTGTTGGAGCTTCTATCTTGAGGCTTAGGCCTCCCACCATCAGATTGATGTCGCCATTTTTCTCCTCAATGTCATCAAGGGTAAGGATGTTGTTTCCAGCCCATGATGTCATCGTCCAACTGGTTACGTTAGAGGTGCCAGGGAAGGTATCGCCAGCGCGGGTAGAAGCCGTCCTGATATTGTCGGCCTCCACGATGTCGATGCGCTGATGTGCATTGTTTACGTTGACAATGTTTTCGTTCCAAGCAGTTTCGTCATAGTCAATGTGCCACATCAGCATACCATGTCCTGGGATATATTGATCCCAGCCTGTCTGCTGTCGATTCTCCAAGATAAAAAACTCCTTACCCAAGGTACCGTTTACAGGCACACGATAGGCCTTGTTACTCTCGGCTAAGTTAGGCAACACGTTGAGCTCTGCAGAAGTGGCAGACAAGTCAACATAGTCGAGCCATCCGAGCGAAGCACGCTCAAAAGCAGAGAAAGTAGGAGGCGTGTTACCATTGTTGTTATACGAGCCCGAAGCCATTGTATCGTAAGCGCCTGGGTGGAAAGCCTCGCCAAGCGAGGTGGCCTGAGAATCATAATGGTCGGCAAGACCTAGCACATGTCCAAACTCATGCACGAATGTTCCGATACCCGTAGGCTGGGCATACTGAGTTTGTCCATTAATCTCATTCGTACAAGTATAGCTAGCTATCTGTACGCCATCCAACTTCAATTCGGTATCACTGCTGCCAGCGTCCTTGCACACGCCACGATAATCAGAGGCATGAGGCCAAATGGTATTGCCCTTGCCTGAGTCCGCCTCGCCGTAACCTGCGAAATAGATGAACACATTGTCTACCAGACCGTCACCATCATGGTCGTACTGAGAGTAATCTACCAATGGGTCGGCAAGCGTACAAGCCTCCTTCACAAACTCCATCAGCTTAGCAGCATTGTCACGATTGGAGCCATTCTCACCATAATAGGCATAGCTCTTAGGAAGCGTCACTGGGCCTACCACATCGAATGTAGGCAAGAACTTACCATTGGAACTCGCCACATAGAAATCGCGTGCACTACCATTGGCACCATTGCTATAAGTGAAACCCTCCTTGTTGAGCATATCAAAATAGAACTGCTGGATATTGTCGCCCACAGTGGTAAAAGGACAGTCGGAGAACTGTGCCAGGATTACCAAGCTATGCTGCACACCTGTGGTAGGGAAATCATTGATACGCATATCGGTGTTGCTCACTGCCGCACGAGTAGAGCCATTCGCCTTTGCACCACGAGCCATTGCTGTCCTATACTTAGCAACTTGAGCGACGGCGAGCTTTCGCTGTTGCTTGTAAATACTGAAGATGCCGTTGCGGTCTTGCTTCTTGAGGAAAGCCAAAGCTTGTTGGCTACGCACAGCAGCATTCTCAGCCTTGATGCCGCTTGCCACGATGACACCATTCTGAAGGGTTGCATACTCATAATTACCAGTGGCACCGTTAAAGCACAAAGGCTGTCCGTCATCGGCCAGCGCAATATGTCCGTGCTCATCACCACAAAGAGTCACGGTTAGATATGTACCATCTGCCTGTTTGATCACTTTAGGGCGAGGATAGGCAGGAATAGCCATGGCGGCCTGCCCTACGCAGGTCGCCATAACTGTTGATAATATCATTTTCTTTAAGAACATATATCTTTGTATTCTTAACGAATTATTAATTTAATGTAAATCCTTAAGGTGGATTACTTCACTACAAACTTAGCTGTAGACTTCTGACCAGCAGCACTATTGGCACTTACCACATAGATGCCCTTGCCCAATTGAGCTGTGCTAATGGGTGTACCATTGCTCTTAGCTACGAGCTGACCACCTACAGAGTAAACCTGGATAGCCTTGGCACCCTCAGCATAGATATAGCCACCCGCTACGCTTACCTTGAAGCCGTTTGCCTCAACGTTCTCGATACCATTAGATACCTCCTTCATAACCATCACTTCACAAGTAGTAGAGAGACCTGCATAGGTAACGTTTACTGTGGCGAAGCCTGTCTTCAAGGCATGTACCTTCAATGTTACCACATTGCCATCAATGCTTGAGATAGAAACCTCAGCTACCTTAGAGTTGCTGCTAGCAACCTCAATATCCTCAGCATCCTCGACACCATATACGACAACCTTGATTTCTGTATCAGGATTATTCAAGCCAAGAGTAACATCCTCTGCGCTGATGGTGATAGCCTTAGGATCACCGTCAAACCACATCACAGGTACCCGCTCACCCTTCCAAGGAGCTTTGACATTCGTACCATAAGAGAATGGATCTTTCTTGAAATTGTCAGCATTCTGGAAGAAATCTTTGTTCAAATCGCCAAAGGCCACACACTTACCTTCCACTGTGTTTGCTTGGGTGTTAGTGCCGAGATTTATTGTTGTATAGTTGTTGTTCAAGCCACGCTCTACAGCATAACTAATAGGAGTTACTATCCAATCGTCTTGGTCTGCATCATATCGTTCCTCTGTTTTATAAACAGTCTCGTTGCTTGAACTACCAACAATGGCATGAGTGCAATTTTCTTTGGCAGCAGTGCCATCAAACTTAACACCATTAACATAGATATTGCCAGTTGTGACATTATCATAAACCACATTGGTTGAACCAGGTTCAGATGTATCTGTTGCGTATGGATCTGCCTCCAACTCACCAACGATACCACCTGCAGCATATTTTACGAACTTATCCGCTTTAGTGGCGTAAATATCCGCACGGTTGATGTTATTGTATACATAAAAACGGTCTGCATCTGCACCAACAATACCACCTATGCTATGGCCAGCGGTAAGCTTACCATTCGCAATACAGTTGTATACCTGTCCGCAGTTTTTGTCCATGCTACCAACAATACCACCAAGTTTGGCGGCACTAGTAGCTGTCAGGTTAGAAGAGCATGCATACACATTAGAACCTGTATAGGTTTTACCTACGATACCGCCAACGCCCTCTTCGGCGAGTGGGGCATAAATTTCGCCCTGGAAAGAAGAGGCGATGACATCGCCATAAAGAGTGGTCTGACCTATGATACCGCCAATAACGCCACCATACTCACCTGCAATTTTACCATTGATAACATGTATGCTATCTGCAGCAACAATTTTCATTGCTCCATTCAAGGAGTCGGTTGTGCATTCACCTGCCAAGATTCCCACAAAAGCAGAATTAGTATTTAATTCGATGGTAGGATTAATGAAGTTAAGATTCTTAGCATGGCCACCATAACCCATTGTAGCAAACAAACCGGCACGAGAATGAGTGCCTCCTACATACATATTGAAGAGTGAATGACCATCACCGTCAAGTTCACCTTGGAAATTGTCGATTGGAGACCATAGACCACCCTCGGTCATATCGATGTCGTTGGCAAGTTTATAGTAAGCCTTCTTGTTCTGGCCCATCTGCATCAAGTCGCCAGTGGTAGAAACCATATATGGCTCATCCTTTGTACCCTTGCCACCCTCAGCAAACTTGTTGAAAGGCAAATCATGGTACTCCAACTCATACAGGCCTGTCTCATTGTTCTGATAAGCAATAGCAAGCAGGAACTTACCATCAGCATTCACAGGAACAACCGAAGGTTCGATAATACGGCGAGTATCATTGCTCTCGTAAGAAGCCAATACTGTACCATCAGCCTTGGCTATCTCCAAGACATTATCAATCTTGTTGCTACCGTCGGTACGACGTTTCTTGGCAAGGTAGATATATTCCATATCATCACTTGTATCGAATGTATATGGATTGAGTGTCACCTCATTGAGCAATGGGGTAAAATATTCACCATTCTTGCCCAAGTTCATAGCATCCTTGTGGTCGATTCCACCATTCGGATTAATCCAAGCAATAGGAGCAATCACATTGCCCTCTGAGTCGGACTCGCCTTGGCTCAAACTTACTACATACTGATATCCATAGCTATTCTTTGTGCTTGGTTTACGATCGAGAGTAGTACTGATTTTGTTGCCCTCCACCTCGTATGGCAAAACAGCAGCCTGCTCGCAAGATGGGATGTTTACGAGCGTAATCTGGTCTGCAGCTGCATCTCCATCGCCGATGGTCTGGAGGAAACCTACCTGGTCTTCCTTGCCTGGTACGGAAGCCAAGACCTTCCACCACTCTACAGATGCCTCCTTGATGATTTCTTTTACTTTCTCACCCTTGGAGTTGTAAACATAAAATGTAGCAAAGTCATGATCGCCCTTGGAAGCAGCATAATCACAGGCCAGAACTACATAGTTTAACTGGTCGTCACCAGTGAAATATCCCTTGGTCAAATTGACAGCACCATAAGGGAAAGCACCAAATCCCAATTCGCGGAATTGCCAGCCTTCCTGACAATTGCCATCCACCTTAATGGTATTGATTACGGAGAGTTGCTTCCAATATTGTCCCTCTGGGCGTACCATTCCATAGGTAGTCAACACCAAAGGGTTGTCTGGTCGCTGAATGACATTCGATGGATTCTCTGGATCCTTGCTCAACTCCCATGGCTTCTCAAACTGAGCGATAACATAGTATGGCTCACCATCGATGGCATAGGTGTTAAGATAAGAACCTTGCATATAATAGAGGTTGTTCTGATTCAAGAAGAAGTTCTTCTCACGCTCCACCTTGTGGTCTGCGCTATATGGCATTGGCTTGTAAATATCAATGCTAACATAGGTGTCAGATTCTTCCAATGCTTCTGTAGTAGACGCAAAGAAAGTGGTATCTGCCTTCAAATCCTCATTGGTAAGAATCAATCGCTGATACAAATCGTAAGAATTGCGTGAGGCATCGAAGATGACACCCATACCACGCTTATCAAAGCGCACCTCTCCTGTCTCGATAGAATAAGCACGAGTTACATCATAGCTATTACCATTCTTGCCATGGTGAATATCGACCATAATCTCGTGGGTCTTGTCATTCAGGTCGAAGAGCTTCTTGGTCACAGGACCATAAAGTTGGATACTATTACAGAACATTGAGTCTGGTACCTCAATCTTGAAATTACCAACCTTATTATTATTGTTATCATATACCGTGACATCGCCGCCAGTATACTTATACTCCTTGAAGGTTCCCAAATCACGCACCAATTCCTTGCCAATATTCATGGTGTAATGCCAATAGTAACCATCAGGTCCCATCACCCAACCATAAGTATCGGCCACTTGGGTAGCAGGATCGTCGGTAACACGTGTAGGCGCATTCTTCACCTTAGCAAGAAAACTTGCCGAATTCTGCATATCAGCACCTTGTACAGGTTTCATCTCAGGCACAGATACCGGACAAGCAGGCAATTGTCTTTTAGGAAGATGTTGTCCTACGATGGTCTTGCCAGCGGCAGAGACCTGTATGCTCACCGCCATGAGCAGCAACATACAAATAGTAGAAATCTTTCTCATACTTTTAAATTTTAAACATTGAAATTCCTATATATGATAAAACAAACGCGCATAGGCTCTCAATGAGAGAGCCCATGCAAACTTTCTTTTATTTAAGAGTAAAAGATTGGACATAACGCTTTACTGCCTGTTTGCCTGGCGCACATTTGCGAGCACCTGTAACAGACTGGTCTTCTATCACCTTCCACATATATGGAGCGATGATATATCCCCAGAGTCCAGTTTCATTAGCTGGCGTAGGAGTGTTACCCTTAAAAAGATTGACAATCATCATCAAGAATGCCCCAGATTTTACACCATCATTCTCAAAAGCATAACCATTCCAGAATCCAGAGGTACCTACCTCTTCGTCATAAGTAAATGGACAAGTTATCAAGCCAGTATCATTATTATAATAACCTTTACCATCTACATCTACAAAGATAGGATAAGCGAAGTACTTACCCCACTTGCCCAAGAACTTGTTACTCTTCATTGTAATGGCACCTTGGGTCTCATCTACAGAGATAGGGAACTTGAAGCCCCATTCTGGCACAGTAATATAGTCTCGGTCTATGGTACATTCCACACCATTCAATACCAAGTCGGTCTTATCGTCGTTGAAATCATAGTAACCGAACATGTACTTACCGGCAATATCCGTATCATAGTCAAACTGCTTGACCAGGAACGAGTCTACCACGGCTGCTGCCTGATACTTCACGTAGCAGGCACGGAGATGACCGGTTGTGTTCTCCTCTACATCGACGGTAATCTGCTTGCCTCCCTCGTCAAGACTTGCCTTTACCCAAGATGGGGTATCCAGCAACTTAATGTCGGTATTGCTGGAGCAAGACTTCACAAACTGACCAGCCTTGTCGTCGCTAATAACGATGTTGTCGTTATCTACGGTCAAGACCAAACCATACTGGGACACATTTACTACCACCGAGTCGTTGGCTGCCTTCTTGATAACCAACTTAGCGTTACGAGACTGACGGGTATCGTTAGCGGTAGATGTCAACTTCACGGTGTTGCCCTCGATCTGGGTGCTGAGCCATGATGGCTCGTCAGTATACGCCTCGATAGGAGTGCAGTCTACCGTAACCGCACCTTCGCTGACATTAGGACCGAGCGATGTCTGGGCAGAAGTAATATTGATAGTGCTCTCTGCCACTGCCTGATAATCGCTATCGCTGCTACAAGAAGCCATCAGCCCCAAGGCAGCCATACCTATAGTATATATATATTTCTTCATCGTTCGATAATTTAATTACGTGACAAACTATAAAGATAATACCATTCCACGGGGAAGATGAGCAAATCGTCTTCGTCTCTCAAGAGATTTCCCTGGCTATCGGCAGCGCCCGCTACAAATGAATCGACTGTAAACTGAGAGCCATCTTTAGTAGATGTCAAGACATCCCCTATGAACGTAGCCTCTTGCGAAACACAATGCCATACGAAATACACACCACCTGCACCCAGCAAAGCGCTATGGCTTAAGTCTGCACTCATAAAGAAAAGGGCAGGATACTTACCAGAAGGGTCTGAGATATATTGACTGTTGAGATAAGCATAACCAGTCTCTGCATCATAGTTCATACCGAGATGATACTCCAAGGTGTCTACCTTGAACGTAGCGATGAGCGAGTCTGCCTTTTCCTCACACTTAGAGATGGTCAAGTCGCAAGAACCTGCCATTGCCGACAAAGACCACTTGCCTACCCATGTATCGATAGGGGCAATATATGGAGCCAGCTCCACCTGAGCATCGCCCTGAGTCTGCAATTTTCCTGTCTGGGTCAATTCGAAGCTCTGGGTTTGTGAATTGCCTACTGTCACAGGCTCCAATGTCTGAATGCCCTTGGTAGTGATGATGTAAGGACACTCCTCTACCTGTCCGAGCGCATTGCGACCAGCAATGCGACGTGTAGAAGCATTTACCTCTATTGCCTTGCTTGCATCGCCAGAAGTAGCATCCACATAGTTGTCTTTCAACTGCTTAGCTACGTTGCCGATGCTATCCAGATGTTCTTTCCAATCTACGGTTTGTGGCAAACGAGTAAACACCATGTCATTGCTCCACTTTTTACCACGTACGAAGATGCTATCCTCGGTCAACTTGGTTACCACAAACTCCCAGTCGCCCTGCTGACCCTGAATATTATTGATGTTTGGTGTACCCAGGGCATGAAGAATGTGGTTGTAGGTATTAAAGGTGAGCACAGGCCCCATGCTGCGGTCCATGCCATAACTAGATGTGGCACGCTCCTCGCTGGTAGCCAAAGCAGGGTCGCCAGCAACGGTTACCTTGCCATTATGGAACTTCAGAAGGAAGGTGTAGCCACCACCTGTATATCCCTCTCCGGTATAATAGTGCAACTCCCAGCCATTCTCGGAAGACTCCAATACCTTCTGGGTATTCTCTACAGTATTCTCGATACGATTAGCCGCTGAGTCGTCAAAGAATTCCTTGTCATCATGCAAACAAGACTGAAAGGTCAATCCTGTCATGGCGCACAAGATAGCTAAATATATCTTTTTCATATCTTAACTTGCTCTTATTTTAAATGTTCCAAATCCAACGAACTCATCTCATTGCCACGACGCAAGATTACGGCACGCATCTCGTCGATGTCGCAGTTCCAAGACTCCTGCATATAGGAGCGTACCTTCTCCAACTTCTGCTCCAAGGCCTCGACAGCGGTATCGCCGCCTACCTTCTTGGCATCAGCCAGGATATTATCCCAGTAGCTCTGAGTATGAGTGATATAGCCAGAGAGCATCTCTGCGAAATCCTCGGCGCCCTCTGACATAGCATAAGGAGTGATAAATCCTGCGCCATGAGCTGTACTGTCTGCTATCTGATACCAGTTACCACTGATATAACCCGACTCGGTAATCTTGTTGAAAGAAGTATCGTATGGCTTCTTCTGGTTGAGAATGTGAGTAAACTCATGATGCATGGTATGGAAGTAATACTCGGTCATCGAGTCATAGTCCTTCAACACTTTGTCTGAGAGTTCGTTCACCATATAAAGAGTTACCTTGAGACCACCCTCGGCGGTACCCAGCACCACAGTACCATTGCTATTGTATGCATAGCTACCTACCAAGTGGATTACTCTAGGAATATTGCTCTTCACGAAGTCCTGGCCCATAGACTCTGCGTAAGCATCGAGCCACATATACTTCACCAGGATGGCTAACTTGGCCGACTTGGCTGAATCGGCTGGAACCAATGTATAAGAATAGTCGCTCTCGATGTCTTCCATCTTATACTTGAAGTCGATGTTGTATGGACTGGTATAATTCTTCTGCAACCAAAGGTCCAGTGCATCACGGTTAGGGGATGTCACAGGGAAGATGGTTGGCTGATCTGGATCGTCGTCAGAGCATGAGACGAATCCCAAGCCAGCTGTCAATGCCAACATCAATGCGAATATATAATGTTTCATGTCCTTCATTGTTAAAATATATTCTGTTCTTTATATTATATAATAATGTATATTACTTCCCTGCACGTGGATTAGCAGGCAAACCTGCATTGATTACATCCTGTGGCAACTGGATGGCTAGGCGTGGGTCGCGAGCCTCCATGGTGTCTGTAACCTCAGTAATCTTGTAGTTGCTACGCACGGTGCGACGATAGATGGTAATGCCATAACGCTTCACATCCTGCATACGCAAGCCCTCATGGATGGTCATGATGCGACGCAAATGGAGAATGCACTGCAAGAGTGGCTCCTCGTTAGTCTGGTCGATGTCGAAAGAGGTATGCAACTTCTTGCGTGGCGTAGGCGACATTGGCTCGTAATATGGAGTATTGGCATCGCTATAGAATGCCTTGATGTTATCCAATGTAAGCTTGGTTACACCAGCTGTACCATAGGCTGCGAGTTCTGTGTTCAGGTCGTCAACGGCACCCTGATAGTCGTGGCTCAAGGCTTTGGCCTCGGCACGTACCAAAAGAGTTTCATCGGTTGTGAAGTCGGTAAACACAGAGTGTGGAGTACCAATACCAGCCTGAATATCGCTGTATTCGAAGTCGTATGGTATCTTGCGTACGATGTACTTAGACATAGACGGATTGAAGAACACCACGTAATGGAGCACGTCTACGCTCTTGCCCCAAGGACCCGTAGACTCCAGAGTCTCCTTAGACGAGATGAACGCACTATGTGAGTACTTTTCGCCATAAAGATAAGGACCATCGATGGCACCCCACTCTGACACCACTACCTGCAACAAGAGGTTGGCCTTGACACTTGAGCTGATATAGCCATTTGGCGCAATCTGCTGATTGACTGAAAGTTTACTCCAGGAATCCCAATCACGCAACAAGTTGGAAGGATTGCTTCCCAATACAAGGTTGGCATACTCGATAGCCTTGTCGTACTTGTGATAATACAAATAGAAACGTGCGGCAAAAGCCTGGGCAGCAGAGGTATTGAAGTGGTACTTAGGCTTCTCGAAGTTATTCTTGCCCACCAGCTTCAGGCCCTCCAAGAGGTCTGCCTCAATCTTGGCGTAAAGCTCTGCCAAAGTTCCACGCTCGTACTTGCCTGTAACATTGGTCTCTGCCTGCACAGGGTAAGGCAAGCCCATATCGGTATCGGCTGTAGTCTCATCGTATGCCTGACAGAAGATGTTGGCAAGCTGGAACATCGTATAGGCACGGCAAAGGAGAGCCTCGCCCTTCTGTCCCTCATACTCGCTCTGCTCCTCTTGACTCAACGAATTGATATGAGCCAAAGCGATGTTGGCTGTGGTGACGGCGCCATAATAATCGGTCCAGATACCATCTGGCGACTCGTTATCATCGTCGGTGATGTCTTCCCATCGATAAGCCTGTCCCTGAAAACGGCTGGCCTCATCCCAACCTGTATTCACATTCATGTCGCTATTGTCAGAGTACATCTCCAACAAATAGGCAGGATGGCGAGTAGGATAAGCGCTGGTAAGCAACTTGCTCACGTCGCTTGGACTCTGCAAATCCAAGCGGCTATCTGGCTGCTTGTCCAAATAATCGTTACATGAGGTCATGCCCAGTGTCATGCCCATGGCAACGATAGCGATATATATATTCTTTATCTTCATTTTATGATATGCAATATTAAAGTCCAAGTTTCAATGTTAATGTAAACTGCTTTGGCATTGGCGATGCCACACCACCTGAATTCATAAACTCAGGGTCCTGACCATTCAACTTCTTATCGGCATAGATCAAGAAGAGGTTGGTAGCCTGAATCTTCAGAGAGATGTTGTTGACAGCCGAGCCTTCGAACCACTGACGTGGGAAATCGTAAGCCAAGGAGATTTCCTTCATACGGATGAAGTCGCCCTTAGCCGTACGAACTGAGGTGTAGTTATAAGCATTGTATGCTGTAGACAACAAGGTACTATTCTTCTCATACTCATACTTGCTCACGATACCCGGTACATTGGTAATGCTCTCATCACCAGGCTGCATCCAGCGGTTTACGAAAGAATGAGTCATGGAAGTCAAGTCATTGTACTTGGCGCTAAACACAGGGTCCAGACGAACCACGTTGCCAAAGGCGTAAGTCAAGAACACATTGAGATGGAATCCCTTGTAAGAGAATACATTACCGAGCGAACCATTATAGATAGGATCGGTAGAGCCCTCATACTTCAGATAATCTGTATTGTTACGCTCCTGGAAGTTGATGTCGCCCACAGTCTGCTCTCCCTTCTCGTTGATGACGATAGGATAACCCTGGCTGCTGATGCCCACGAATGGGATAGAGAACAACGCACGAGCAGGATAACCCTGCTTGGCAAAACCATTACCACGTACGAGGTCGATGACACGACCCTGGTTATAGAGATTGGTAATCTCCGTGCGGTTATGAGAGTAGATGAAGCTGGTCTGCCAGCTAAAGTCCTTGGTCTTGATGTTGGTAGAAGAGATACTGAGCTCCTCACCCCAAGACTTCATATCACCCACGTTGGCATAAGCTATACCCTGGAGCTGTGTAACGGTAGGCGCAATCTCGTCAAAGTTGCGACGCTGGTATACATCGAATGTAACATTCAAGCGATCATGGAAGAAACCGGCGTCTACACCAAAGTTGAACTCATGCTTCTTCTCGTATGTCAAATCATCGTTTCCTAAGGCTGACACCTGATAGGCCAATTCCTTGTCGCCTACTGCTGGGCGATAGGTGGTATACATACCCAACTTGGTAAGGGCGTTGCAGTAAGAAGCATCCGGAGGTGTACCTGTCAAAGAGTAAGACACGCGGAAAGTCAAGTGGCTCAATGGGTTGAGCTTCTCAAACCAGTTTTCCTCATGCACATTCCAAGCACCAGACACGTTCCAAGTAGGCATCCAGCGAGCTGTGGTGGTACGTCCCATCTGGTTAGAGCCCTCATAGCGGAATGTACCGTTTACTACATATTTACCATTATAAGAATAGGTACCATTGGCATAGAAAGCCGCTGTACGTGAAGAGGTGTTGCGGAGGCTATAGTAATTACTGTTCTCCTGATTCAACTTCTTGAAGTATTGATACTCAAAATAAGCAGTCTCGCCACGATAGTTCATACCCCAGCCATTGAAGTAAGTACGGTTACGGCTGATGTCTGTAGTCTCCATACCACCGAAGAGGTTGACGATATGCTTCTGTGCAAAGGTATGGTTATAGTTTACTGTGGCACGGAAGTCGTAATCGGTCATACGGTTCTCGGTACGCTGGTAAATACCGCCCTGTGGCAATATAGAGATAGGCAAAGCATAAAGGTCGTCCTTGTCGGTGAAGAGCAACTTGTTGTTGTCACGTATCAAGGTATTGTCCATCGCACGGTATGCCAAGGCCTGATTAGAGTCTTCGAGGATATTGTGCTCCTGTGAAGAGGTGTTGTACTTGATGGCGCCCAACACACCAAACTCCAGTTCCTTGATAGGCTTCCACTTCATTTCCATCTGAAATTTCACGTCAGCCACATTCAAGTCGATATAGTTGCTCTCCAATTCATGCAGGATATTGAAGGCAGCATAATTGGCATGGTAATAAGTATTGGCATCGAGGGCACGAGAAGAGTTGAGGGCGTAAGAATAAGGGTTGATGTCGAAGTCACGCTTTACCTGACCAGACACAACGTCCACGTCCTGGCCCAATGTACCAGGAGCCTTCTGCTTACGATAAGAACCACTACCGATAATATTAACAGAGAGGTTATCGGTGATGCGGTGGCTCATGTTCAGACTCGCAGTGTAACGATTTACCTTGCTATCCTTGTACCATCCTGGATCTACCATGGCAGAAAGAGAAGCATAGTAGTTACTCTTATCGGTACCACCGCTTAAGCTAACAGAGTGGTTCTGCATAATGGCAGAAGAGAAGAGTTGCTTAAACCAGTTGGTATTTCTGTACTCAGCCTGCTGCAGGTAAGCATCCTGTGCCTCCTGTGTGTTGGCGAGACCGAAAGTACCTGTAGTAGGATTATAAGTGTTGATTAGCTCATACATCTTGCCATATACACCATAGTCGCTGCCATTGAGTATATCAGAGAGGTTGAGCCATCCCTTGTCTTTCAACTCCTTATAGATGGCCATCTGGTCCTGAGAGTTGAGGATATCAAAATTGCTATAAGACGGAATCAAACGTGTGGTAAACTCACCAGTATAGTTGACGTGTGCCTGTCCTGACTTACCTTTCTTGGTGGTAACGACGATGACACCAGCCATTGCGCGCGCACCATATATAGAGGTGGCCGAACCATCTTTCAAAATTTGGAAGCTCTCGATGTCATCGGAGTTCAATCCGGCGATAGCGGAACTGATCAATGTCTCTGGGTCACCAGAAGCCAAGTCGTCGGCGCTAACATCCGAAACGTCCTCCATGATGACACCGTCAACAACCCAAAGAGGCTTAGAACTACCATAAATAGAGGTAGCACCACGCACACGAATCTTTGGAGCCGAACCAAAGGTACCGCTCACATTCTGTACTGACACACCTGCAGCGCGGCCTTCGAGCGAACGACTGATGTCGGCTACACCATTCAGCTTAGCCTCATCCGCATTCACCTTGTCTGTTGCTCCTGTAAACAATCTTCGGTCTGTCTTTTGCAAACCGGTCACGACGACTTCCTGTAACTGTGCCTCAGGCTTCATCACCACCTTCATGTTGGCAGCTGCAGGCAAAATCTGTGTTGTCATTCCAACATAGCTAAACTCTAACTTCGAGCCTGTCGGAACACTCATTTTAAACTTACCGTCAACGTCAGTGACAGTACCTAAACTTTTTACCCCCCCCGAAATTACGACAGAGGCTCCAATGATAGGTTCACCATCATCCTGAGAAGTGACGACCCCAGATACTTCAACCTGGGCAAACGCCATCCCTACGCTCATCAATAGACAAGCTAAAAACAGCGTGAGTCTTTTCTCCATATTTTTCTCGTCTTAATTTAAAAATTTATATTAATATTATTTATCAGGTGCAAAATTACAAATATTTCTTAAAGAACCGAAGAAAAACGGAAAAAAATCATTATTTATTCAATAAAAAAAACAAATTCAACAAAATCCGCACTAAATTATTGCAATTTATCACTCCACCTCATTCTTTTTTATTTAATAAACCTTTTAACAACCATCTTTGTTACATCTTCCTTTTTAGACAATTACACCTTATTATATATGTCATTCATCTACATATACAATAAGGTGTAGTATCAACCATAGTAAGGTGTTTTTCCTCCTTTACTTTCTGAGGGTAAACTCGAACTTCAATCCTCCTTCCGGCAGATTGGCAGCCCGGATCGTTCCGCCATGCAACAGCACCGAGTTCTTGACGATGGCAAGTCCCAAGCCCGTGCCTCCCATCTTGCGGCTGCGCCCCTTGTCCACTCGATAGAAACGCTCGAAGATACGAGCCAGATGCTCCTGAGGAACTCCCTGTCCATTGTCGCGGAAGACGAAATGCCACTTGTTGCCAACCTCCTTTCCCTCCAATGTAATGGTTGTTCCTTCGCCGGCATAGGCTATTGCATTATCGGTAAGGTTGCGGAAGATGCTATAGAGCAGGCTACGGTTTCCCTTCACCACAATGCGCTCGGGCAGCAGGTTGTGGAAACTCATCTTGTGCTCCTCGCGCTCCAAGGCGGTTTCTTTCATGATGTCGCTTACCAACTGCGTAACATCCACCGCCTCGAAATCAATCATATCCGAGCCATCGTCCAGACGGTTGAGCGTGGAAATATCACGCAAGAGCGAGGTGAGCCTTTCACTTTGGGCATAACAGCGCTGCAGGAACTGCTGCTTCATGTCTTCGCTGATGCGCGGATTGTCGATAATGGTCTCCAAATAGCCTTGTATGCTTGCCACTGGCGTTTTCAGTTCGTGGGCTATGTTCTGGGTAAGCTGCCGTTTCAGGATGTCCTGTTCCCTGCGCGTAGTCTGTATGCGCTTGTACATCTTGATGATGCGCTCGGCTATTTCGCCCAACTCGTCGTTGGGGAACTTTGCCAAATCTTCCACCTCAAGGCTCTCGTTATGGTCGGCTTTGTAGGCAAAGATACGCAACTTGGTCACATTTTTCCCCAACCGATGCATAAACCGATAAAGCACAATGGTAAGAAGTATGATGGCAAAGATGGCAAACCAGATGTAGTGCTGGTCGGCCTTCAACGACTTGGAGAGGTCGTTGTTGTAGGGCAAAGCGCTTCGGATGATGATGGAATCGGCAGGAAAATAGGTTGCCACGTAAAAGTAATCGTGCTTCAAGGTCTTCGACTGTCGCTCCACGCTCGAACCTTGTCCTGTCCGCAGCGCCTCTTGTATCTCCTTGCGGTTGATATGATTGGGGAAACTGTCGAAGTCTTTGCGCATATTGTCGTACACCACCTTTCCGTCTGGACGAATCAAGGTGACACGTAAGTCCTTGCTCTCGTGCTCTTTTACAAAAGCACTCAACTTGTCGCGCGCCACGTCTACAACTCTCCCATTACCACCACTCAGAATGATTCCCTTGTCGTGAGCCAACGACAAGTCTTCCTCCAACAGTTCATTATAGTTGCTTAATCTCAACGTAAGCGTGCTTATCTTGAACTGCTTCTCGCGAGTCTGCTGAAAGATGATAAAGCTGACTGCAAACACCAAGAATACAGCCAACACCATGAGATAGAGTCGACGACCTAGCTTCGACTTCGTTTCTCTAAATTCGTACATATCCACTCCTACCTTTTATTATATCTATGCGTCAAAATAGTAGCCAAAGCCCAAACGGGTAACAATACACTTGGCGAACTTGCCTATTTTTTTGCGCATACGCGTGATGTTGACATCCACAGTGCGGTCGAGCACAAGCACGTCCTTGGGCCATACGCGGTCGATGAGCTCTTGACGTGAGAATACTCTTCCACGCTCCTCCAGCAACAGGCGGAGCAACTCAAACTCGGTCTTGGTGAACGGAACGTCCTCGCCGTCCACACTCACCGACTTCTTGTCGAGATTGAGCAACAAGCCCTGATAACTGATGACGGTAGGTTCTTCGGCTCCTACCTGCTTGCTGGCGGTACGACGCAACACAGCACGCACTCTCACCATCACCTCGCGGATAGAGAAAGGCTTGGAGATATAGTCATCGGCTCCTAAGTTGAACCCCGTCACCGTGTCGTTCTCTGTATCACGGGCTGTAAGGAAGATGATAGGAATATGGGCTGTCGTCTCGCTGGTCTTCAACTGCTTGGCGAGTTGGAAACCACTCATCCCTCCCATCATCACATCAAGAAGCAGGAGATTGAAAGACGCTATGTCTTTCTCCAAGGCCTCTTCTGCCGAATTGGCGGTCTCTACCTGATAACCTTCGGTCTCAAGATTAAACTTCAGTATTTCACAGAGATCCTGCTCATCATCGACTACCAATATTCTGCTGTCTTTTTCGTCCATAATCGCAACTTGTTTAATATTACGGCGCAAAGTTACAACTTTTATCTTGTAACATGCGTTACGTTTGATTACAATTCTATGTCATTTTACTAAAAAGAGAAACCTACCAATCCCAGGCCAGTTTCCCGATATTCATAATTCTCAAAACACTTTAATTTATACCTAAACACTTAATTATCTCAAAAAAAAGAAGGAAATGGCGCAACACAAGAACGCACATCGCCAACGAGATGCATTCCATGCAAGATGTAAATAAGTGGTAGTGGTTATTTTGACTTACCCGAACTTTTCCCAAACCTAATCAAAAGAGAAATGCCAAATAAATACTCAAAAACATCCTTTACCCATATATTACATCTACATCCATTTTCTAATTTCAAGTCAATGGTTTCACAACCATCGGTCATCCAATTGCAAAGTTACATAAAAAATTACACGATATAGCCTTTAAATCGAGAAAAAATCATTTTCCGGGTAATTTTTAGCTTATTTAAGACTTTTACCGAAAGCCAACAGGAAAAAGAAGGCTTAAAGCTAACTAAAGTTCATGTCGTACGTTCATAGTTGCCAATGTGGCAAAAAGGGAACAAACGAATAGTTTTTGTGTTTTTTAGCACAATGTTGTCAAATTAGCTACTAAAAAATTTCTCTGAACAATTTCTTATTCTTAATTTTGCAAACGATACACATTATACACTTTATATACTTAATTATTTCAGAAAATGGCAAAATATAGTATTAACGCCCTGGTCATCGGCGAACGAATAAAACAGGAACTCAAAAAACAAGGTAAGACTTCGGTTTGGCTCGCAAAGCAACTCGGTTGTCATCGCACCAACGTATACAAGGTGTACGAAAGAGCCACCATAGACACAGGATTGCTGTTCCATATCAGCAAACTCTTGAATTTTGATTTCTTCAAACTATACTCGGAATTACTTACATCCTCAAGAAAGGGATAAAATAGACAGTTATAATTTTCCTAAGAATAATGTGCTGAGTCCGCAAGGACAAAGCGAGAGTGAGATTCGCCGTGAGGCAAGTCTCACTTTTTTTATTGCAACAACAGACTTAGATACGGACGGTATGAGCGATCCTCTTATCATTTATATCCTTCAAATATGATTTGCATGTGGCTTTTTGGGGTTACGCCAAGCGCTTCTCGAGACGCTGACGAATGGCAGCAATAAAGCCTACCGAATTGACAGCCTTGGGCTCTACGCCTTCCATCAGGTTGACAAGGTCCTTGGTGGCTATTCCATCGTTCAAAGTATCGAAGCAAGCAGCCTCAAGTTGGTCGCCAAAGTTCTGTAGTTCCTTGATTCCGTCGAGTTCGCCACGCTTTCTCAGAGCCCCACTCCAAGCGAAGATGGTTGCCATGGGGTTGGTGGATGTATCCTCACCCTTCAGATAACGATAGTAGTGGCGTGTCACGGTGCCATGAGCGGCCTCGTACTCATACTTTCCATCGGGCGAAACCAATACGGAAGTCATCATGGCGAGAGAGCCGAAAGCTGTACTGAGCATGTCGCTCATCACGTCGCCGTCGTAGTTCTTGCAGGCCCAGATGAATCCGCCCTTGCTGCGAATGACACGGGCCACGGCATCGTCTATCAAGGTATAGAAATACTCGATGCCCAATTCGGCGAACTTCTCCTTGTAGCCGCTCTCATACACTTCCTCGAATATCTTACGGAACTGTGCGTCGTAGGTCTTCGAGATGGTATCCTTGGTGGCAAACCAGAGGTCTTGCTTGGTGTCAATGGCAAACTTGAAGCAGCTGTGCGCAAAGCTGCGGATACTCTTGTCCGTGTTGTGCATGCCCTGGATGACGCCTGCGCCATCAAAGTTGTGGATTTCCACCTCTTGCTTCTTGCCGCTCTTGCCCTCGAACACAAGTTTGGCTACCCCTGGCTCGTCAGCGCGAAGCTCCACGCTCTTGTATACATCGCCATAAGCATGGCGAGCTATGGTAATGGGCTTTTCCCAGTTCTTCACGCAGGGGTGAATGCTCGGGATGGTAATGGGAGCACGGAACACGGTGCCATCCATGATGCTACGGATAGTGCCGTTAGGACTTTTCCACATCTTGTGCAGCTTATACTCGTCCATGCGCTGGGCATTAGGAGTAATCGTGGCACACTTCACTGCCACACCATATTTCTTGGCTGCCTCAGCAGAGTCGATGGTTACCTGGTCGTTGGTCTGGTCACGATAGGGCAAGCCCAAATCATAATACTCAGTCTTGAGGTCGACGAAAGGCAATATCAGTTCGTCCTTGATCATCTTCCAGAGGATACGAGTCATCTCGTCACCATCCATCTCCACCAAGGGAGTCGTCATTTGAATCTTTTCCATAAATTTCCTTTTATTCTTGATAATTTTCTTGCAAAATTAGCAAAAATATTTTAGAAAGAAACATTTTTATCTGTTTTTCTTTCAAAATACTACTTTTTTGTTGTATTTTTTGCAATTCAGGCAACTACATGTCGCCTTGCCATTCTTCTAAGGGTAAGCGGCTGGTAAAGATAGGCATCGGGGTTGATGTCACTTTCGCTCCCACGTTTCCCACATTTGCTCCCACGTTTCCCACATTTGCTCCCACGAACGCCGCATTCGCTCTGAGGAATCCATTTGCGAGAGACAGGGTGCTGCAAGGCATTGGTTGTAATCCGGGTGCAAAGTTACGATTATTTTTCGGA
>DJOI01000026.1 GCA_002439605.1 Candidatus Segatella mututuai
TCTAATTTTGCTTTCTTCATTGATGTCTATTTTTGATTACTGTAACATATAACGTAAGAGGACGGCATATATTTTATAGGGTGGGCACTTTCAACCGTACAGGTCGAAAAACTTCTGTGCCGAATGGCTATCAATACTCACTTCCTTCTTCCTTGATAACGCTGGGACCATCTATCAGTTCGGGGGCTGGCTTGTTGCGATTTACGTCACGGTAAGCCTGACGCAAATCGCCAAGCCCAATGTCGATGCTTTTGTTGACGGGACGATCTTTGTCCACCAGACTATGAGAGAAAAGCCACTCGTAGGTTTTCTTAAGATAAAAGATACGGGCTGGTGCTCCATGGTTGGCACCTGGCAACCAGTCGTAGAGCAATCGGCTGTCATTGCCACTCTTCTTCAGTTTTTCCACCACTACCTTCGACTGCTTTACAGGTACAGCTCTGTCGGCTGTACCATGAATAATCCAGAAGGGCAACTTGCCCAATCCACTCACATCCTTGAGTGATGTCCCACCACAAAGTGCCATTCCTGCCGCAATGCGGTCGGGATAGGTTCCGCAGACATCCATCGTCCCATAACCACCAAGGCTCATACCCATCACATACACGCGGGTAGAGTCGCAGGGATAACTTCGCCTTACCCAATCGAGCACGTCCATTATCTTCTTGGGGTTCCATGCTCCGCCAGGATTCTGAGGCACAATGGTCAAGGCATCAATATCCCTTCCTTTCACTATGGCATCGAGGGGACCATAACGGCGAACGCGCGCAAGGTTTCTTCCGCACAAGCTTGCCCCGTGCAGGAAGATGATGACAGGAGTTTGTTCCTGCGAATAAAAATAGTCTACTGGAGTATAAACCCAGAAGTTGTAGCCTCCAGGTATAGAATCTTCAACGGCTCTGAGGAAATCGTAAGCCGATACCTTCAGAGCCGTCAGAGACAAAACGATTGCAAAAAGTATTTTCTTCATATCTTTAACATTCTCGTCACCAAAATGGACTTACGAAAGCCAAAATTACAAATTATCTTTCTGAATCGCAAATTATTTCAGTTACTTTGAAACACGTTAATAGGTGTTCACACACAACAACTATTTATTACCGTGCCTTTAGAACTTATAGCCTATGGTCATCAGCAGCTGATGGCGGTTGTTGGAAACCTTGGTCGCCGAAACTTCATTGTCAATAGCAGGGGTAAAATCTTCTTTACTGCCAAAACTTTTGCTACTCATAAATGGATAAAAGTCTCCATTCTGAGCACTATATTGGTAAGCCAAGTCGAGGAACATCTTCTTGTAGTTGAAACCAAGCCCCAAGGTGAAGCGGTTGATAGCCTTCCAATTAGTGTAATCGGTAGATGTTGCCACGTTGACACCAGTGTTTCCATCAGCATCATAAGAACACACCAGCGACTGGTCGCGTACGCCATCGTCCTTATATAATGCAGAAACATAGTTGTAACCCACACGTACTGCCATCATAGGTATTGGTTTATACTCCAAGCCCAACTTCAAAGTGCTTACACCATTAAGGGTAGCCTTTGTATGTTCGTTCATAGGCTTGTCGCTGCTGCTCGACTCATAGTAATCCCATCCATCATAATAGCCTCCGTCCTTGATACGGTTGTCTGTATGGTTATACCATGCATATTCGTATGTTGCACCTATGGCAAAGTAATTGCCGATGGTGTGACCCAAACTCAAACCAGCCTTCCATGGAGTATTAAGACGATAGTCGTAATTTGCATAAGAAGAATAATGACTCTCGGCATACTGATTCTGGTCGTTCACAATATTCTTGTCGGTAAGCCCCAACGTGGCAGAGCCCGACATAGACAGGTCGTAGAATACGGGTGAGTTGACATAAACGCCGATACGGAAAGGAGAAGCCTCCACGGGGCGGAATATCACTCCTGCCTTCACATCAAACCCTGTTCCGTCTATTTTCAAGCTCTCACGTGACTCGCCAAAGGCTTCTTTATCTGCCTCGAAATTCTCGGTATAGTAAGAGTCGCTGTGGTAGTTGACATCATGCAATCCCAACGTAACGCCCCACCAAACCCGATTCTTGACACTTCCGCTGATGTTGAAATCGTACACGCCGATGTAGCCGTGCTGATACTGTCCGAAGAGAAAAGAACGGCCATTATAAAAATTCTGAGTGCCATCCTCGTCCTTGCCCATCAGGTTATGATAGTTCTCGTCCACAGCATTCCAAATCAGGTCGCCCGCATTTTTGATGTAACCATCGTATCGCTTGTCGATATAGTTGCTGTAGTCAACCTTATTGGCTGCCAACTTCGATTGTGAGGCACCGTTGAGCATATTGGCTGCTGTGAGAATCTGCATGAAATCGGCACTCTTATGGAAATTGAAACCCAAGTTAACGTAAGTATTGTTATGGTTTGCCATAGACCAGACAAATCCTATTTGATCGAAACTTACCTTCGAGTTCTTACCATCGATATATGCATTGGTTCCATCAAAAGAGAAGTTCTTATCTGCAGACGACTGAGCCAAGACACTCGCAGAAAGAGCAGCCTGACTCTTTCGGAACATACCTATACCTGCAGGATTGGTGCTGATAGTAGAAAGGTCGGCTCCCAAAGCCTCCATGGCTCCTCCCATGCCTACATAACGGGCAGTACCAGTGAGGGCTGTCTCTGCCAGTTTGGCATCCTGATAAGTTTCTTGTGACATAGCCGGAATCGTTATGAGTCCCAACAATGCCGGCAAAATGATTTTCACACGTTTCATATTCTTGTCCTTGAAATATTAAATAAGTTTCTATCTTCTTCCACTACCATAACTGCGAGAACCGCCACCGCCGAAGCTTCCGCCTCCACCTCGGCTACCGCCAAAGCTTCCGCTGTGGCTCTGGTTTCCAAAGTTACTATAATTGAAACTGCGATTGCTGTTGTAATTGTAGCTTCGATTGCTATTGGTGTTCGTACTTTCTCGACGCCCAAATCGGTTATATTGTCCATGATAATTATTCTGGCTAAAACCATTCACATCCGAGTTGGATGCAGTGTGGCGATAGCTTCGATAGCCGTTGCTGGGACGCACATAAGCCACAGCTGGTCCACCCCAATACCAGGGATAATATCCTCCCCAACCATACCAAGGCCCGCCATACCAGCCTGCATAACCATAATACCAGGGGTCGTACCAAGGATCAAACCAAGGGTCGTACCACCCTGCATAATAGCCATATCTCCATGGGTTGTGCCAGCGCCAGTAGGCACTCCGCCAGTAGTATGGACCACAACCATAATAGTCATAGAACCATGGATCATAGAATCCATCCCAACGGCTCAAGTCGCGGGTACAGTCGAAATCATCCCCCATGCCTCGCATGTATTTTTCGGCAAAAGCCTCATCGTCATAGATAGAGTCGGGAGCCACGCCCTTGCCTACTCTGAACGAAATGATGTCGTTGCCCAAAGAGTCGGCACCAATATTTTGGTAATAGCTCAACAATCTTCCCCCACGATTGTATTCGTCTACATTCCGGTCACTGCCCGACCAGTATAAGGCATATATGCTGTCTTGACGTGCACGTTGAGCTGCCAACAGCTTTGCCTTCCGCGCACGTTCATCGGCTGCCTTCTTGGCTTCTTGCCTCGGATTGAAGTAGAGGTCATCGTCTTGTGCCATCATCGTTACAGGCAGGGCAGCCATAAAGACTGAAAGGACTAACCATTTTTTCATATTCATATTCTTTTTCTCCTTTTTGTTGTTTTTCTTTTATTTTAAGTTTGTATGTTTATAAATACAATGAATCAAGTGCAAAAATATTGCTTATTTGCATGCAAAAATACAGAAAAACCCTAAATAATGGTAGGTTTTTCTCTATTTTTTATATTTTTGCAGTAAAATTTAAAACGAAATTCTATGAAATACTTAGAAGCGACATTCAAAATCGATGTTGAAGCCAACCTGATGCAAGTTTGCAGAGACTTGTTGGCAGATAGTTCCGCGGAAGCTGGATTCGAGTCTTTCGAGGATACAGAGCAAGGACTGGAAGCTTATGTGCAGAAAGACTTCTTTGACAAAGAGACTCTCGACAACAGCATTGCCGATTTTCCCATCAAGATTGCCAACATCACGTACGAGGTAAAGGAAGCCGAAGACAAAGACTGGAACAAGGAATGGGAGGAACAAGGTTTCAATCCCATCTGCATAGACGACCAAGTACTCATCTATGACGCCAAACATCCCGACCTGCATCCTACTACCTCGCCCGACCATATAGAAATAGGTATAGAGGCAAAGCTCGCCTTTGGAACGGGCAATCATGAAACCACCCGCATGATCGTCTCTACCCTCTTGGGTATGAACCTGACTAAGAAGCGAGTGCTCGACTGTGGTTGTGGAACTGGCATACTCGGAATAGCCTGCGCCAAGATGGGAGCAAGCGAGATAGTAGGTTATGACATTGACGAATGGAGTGTGGACAATGCACAGCATAATGCCCTATTGAACGCTGTTGACAACATGGAGGTGCTTTTCGGCAACGCATCGGTTATCAACCACATCAGTGGAATGTTCGATATTGTGATGGCAAACATCAACCGCAACATTCTCTTAAATGACATGAAGTCTTTTAGAAGTGTGCTCAACGAAGGCGGCTATCTAATACTGAGCGGATTCTATACCGAGGACATCCCTGTATTGATAGAAAAAGCAGAAGAATTGGGACTGAGAGAGGTAAGCAGAAGAAATGAAGAAGGTTGGGCTTGCCTTATTCTGACCACTCCATAAACTTACGTTCGTTGTTGTTGGCTCCAATGCACAATTGGCGTAGGTCGTAATAACTGCCATTGTAAATATTGAAGTCGACATAACCTTTTATACCTGGCAATTTGCCTGCATCAGTATGTTGCCAGAACTTCCATTTTCCCTTATACTGTACCTTATCTACATAGTAATGGGCTATCCAGTAGGGATAGTCGTCGAAGACTGGAGCGCCAAGGTACTGCTCCTTGAACTTGTAATAGGTGTAAATGATAGGTTTGACATGATAGCGGTCTTCCACAATGTGAAGCCAGGTAAGCACATCACGCTGAAAATCCTCCACACTCTTCTCTGCAGGTTTGTGTTCTATGTCAAGCACAGGAGGTAGGTCGCCCTCTGTAAGGTGTACTTTCTCAAGAAAGAAATAAGCTTGTTCGCGCGCTGACGACTTGTTGCTCCAAAAATGGTAAACACCTCTGATAAAGCCATAATCACGTGCTTGATTGAAGTTTTCTCTGAAGTTGTCGTCAAGGCGGGAAGCCCCCTCTGTACTCTTGATGATAACAAATCGCAAGGGACAACCTTTTATCATGGCATTCTTGAGTTGCTCCCAGTCGATAGTACCCTGATAATGCGATATGTCGATACCCCGTATATCATACCCATCGGGGTATTCGGCATCGCCATAAAGAGCACGCCAGCGAAACCCGGTAGGCCCAACAAAGAAATAATAGAACGCACCCACGTAAAGAAGCATAACGGCAATCCCTCCTATCCACCACGCCCTGCGAGGATAACGGCTCAGAAAGCCACGGCGGGCACGAGAAGGACGACGGTGCTTAACTGGTCGTCGATTGTTTTTGCGTTTTTGTGGTTTATGTTGGGTTTGTACCATTTATTAATTTGGGATAAAAGAAAACTGAGAGAGGAAAGGGGGAGAAACAAAGAGTGAAAAGCAAAGAACCTCATACGTCTCCATAATAAAAGCACTCGAATTCTTTACTCTCCACTCTTTTTTATATATTACTTTAGTAAATTTATTACTTTCCTTCCTGCTCCAATTTCAGAGTCTTAGTGGCCTGGTCGCAAACCGCTGCTGGTCCCCAATACTGAATAGGACCTGGATAAACGTAAGCAGTTTCTCTTGCCCATACATCACGCTTGGCAGCGAATGCCTTGAAAGGAGCGCCATCGAGCTCTACCAGAGCCTTGCGAATAACGGGTTTCATCTCGCCATTACGCTTCTCCATATTCATCATCATGGTGATTGGCACACCACCAGCCTTCCATTCATCGGTTTTGGCGGTAGTGTTCTTTACAATTGCCATGTAACCCGTCTTGCCATTGGCGATAAGCTGCGCGGCACTGGTGCCGAGGGCATAACAGTAGTCTGCATCAAAGTTTGAAGGGGCTGCGCAACGACCTTCGTAACCGAAGAAGTGGTGCTGTGCAGCGAACTTGCCTACATATTTACCTTCCTTCTTCCACTCATCCAACTTAGCGGCAACCATCTCGGAGAGCAGCTTCTCTGTCTCGATAAGAGAAACCTGTACGTTTCCATGTGGGTCGCGGTCGAGAGAGAGCTGACGCGCAACGTCCTCGGGAAGAGTAGCGAAAGTATCGGCATTCTCCTTAGAGAGATGAGCCAGAATGTACTTACGCTGGGCGTTCTTGTCCAAGTCCTTGTAGTCGGCGCCATGAGCAGCAAGTAGGTCGTTCAGTTCCTCGATAAGACGACCAATAGCAGGAATAAACTCTATCAATCCTTCAGGAATAAGCACAACTCCAAAGTTGTTGCCATCAGCAGCCCGGTTGGCTACTACCTGAGCGATATTCTCTACAATCTGGTTCAGAGTCATGTCGTTAGCCTCCACTTCCTCAGAAATGAGGCAGATGTTTGGCTGTGTCTGCAAAGCACACTCCAAAGCTATGTGAGAAGCCGAACGTCCCATCAACTTGATGAAATGCCAGTATTTACGTGCAGAATTGCAATCACGCTCAATGTTACCTATCAACTCCGAATAAGTCTTGCAGGCTGTATCAAAACCGAAAGAAGTCTCAATTTGGTCGTTCTTCAAGTCGCCGTCGATGGTCTTGGGACAACCTATTACCTGCACTCCACACTTCTTTGCTGCATAATACTCAGCCAAGACACAGGCATTGGTATTAGAATCATCACCACCGATGATGACTACAGCCTGGATATCCAATTTGCGGATAATTTCCAAACCCTTGTCAAACTGCTCCGTCTTCTCCAACTTGGTACGGCCAGAACCAATCATGTCGAAGCCACCAGTATTACGATAGTCGTCAATGAAGTCGGCAGTTATCTCCATGTAGTTATGGTCTACCAATCCGCCAGGCCCCATCAAAAAGCCATAAAGACGGTTGGCGGGATTCAGTTTCTTCAGCGCATCGAAAAGGCCACAAATGACATTATGCCCGCCAGGAGCCTGACCACCACTAAGAATAACGCCCACGTTCATCCTTTTGTCATGAGTCTCGTCATCGGGTACGAACTCTACGAGAGGCATGCCATAAGTGTTAGGAAAGAGACTCTTGATCTCTTCCTGGTTGTCTACACTCTGGGTAGGAGCGCCTTCTTTCACTTTTACATTGCCCTGTAATCCTTTAGGCAGTTTAGGAAGGTAGGTTGCTCGTGCTAATTGCAATTCACTTTTTTCCATGTCGTTTAGAATTTATAATTTTTATTTACTGAAACATCAAAACATCTGCAAAATTAATTTATTTTTTCCACATGAAGAAACAAATAAAGCTAAAAATGAGTTAAAGAGAACTTTTTTTTCATACTTATGCACGAATTACGAATAAAATTGCTATCTTTGACCATTGAAATCATATAGTCAATCATTTAAAGGAAAAACTATGGCTAATAAAAGAAATTTAAAGCGTACTATCAATTACATCACGAGCGACATGTTCGCCGAGTGTGTAGCAGCATCATTGTATAGCGCCAAACCTGCAGCCGAAGACGTTGATGGTCTTTTGTCGGCTATTGTCATGATTCGCGCCGATTTTATCAGTCGCGTGTCACATCCAGAACCTGGTGTAGAGGCAAAGAAATACTACAAGCAGCTCATTGATGATTTCAACAAGCAGGCTTGCGAAATCATTGACCAAATTTATAATTTGGCGTAGTATTCCTATCCAAAGGTGGTTCTCCCACTACATTATTAACATACAAATCTTGAAAGCAAAACTTCTATACGATAACACATAATGATTCAGCAATTATCCAGATGGATACTCTATAAATGCTTGGGATGGACCAAGGAGATAACCATACCCCATCCCCAGAAATATATCATCTGTCTTGCCCCACACACCAGCAACTGGGATCTTCTTCTCGGACAGCTCTACGCTCACGCAGAAGGCATTAAGTGCAATTTCTTGATGAAGAAAGAATGGTTCTTCTGGCCACTGGGACCCATATTCCGCAAGATGGGAGGAATACCTGTATGGCGAAGCAAGCACACCAGCATGACCGACAACCTGGCTGAAGAAGCCCGTAAGTGCAACCATTTCTGTCTCTGTATCACACCAGAGGGTACCCGTTCGCTCACCCCCGACTGGAAGAAAGGATTCTACTTCATTGCGCTCAAGGCAGGACTTCCCATTCTGCTCTACGGAGTAGACTATCAAAAGCGCCTCATCACTTGCACAAAACAGATTGTCCCGTCTGGCGACTTGGATGCCGACATGCGCGAAATCAAGCTGTACTTCAAGGACTTCAAGGGGAAAAAGCCAGAGAAGTTTACGATAGGCAACATAGAATAACATTCATGAAAGAAAAAATCTACACAACACGACAGTTGGTTTGCAGCCTTGCTGCATTGTCCGTCTTTTACATGCCCGTCGCAGCCCGGCCTGCGACGGGCACGGCATACCTTGACGGTAACACCCGGGCATGGGATGGCATAGAATACGAAGGCGACCCTTGGATTTTCAATATGTCTCGCCCCTACTTTGTTACCCGTGGTCTGCAGAACAGGCATTTATCTGTATGGGCTTCGCATGGTAGATATTATGACGGAGACCAGAAAAGATGGAAATGGCAACGCCCTAACATCTTCTGCACAACAGAGGACCTATTTACGCAAACCATCGTCGTGCCTTACCTTATCCCCATGCTGCAAAATGCCGGAGCCATCGTCTTCACACCACGTGAGCGTGACTGGCAGAAGAATGAAGTGATTGTCGATAACGACGATGCCATCAAGCGCCCTTATTACATGGAAACTGTAAATGGAAAGAAATGGAAAGATTGCGACTCCTTGGGCTTCGCAGCCAAGAGGCGATATTACGAAGATAACCAGAATCCTTTTGCAGACGGAACGGTAAGAATGGCAAAGGCCACCAAAAAGAAAAGCCATAGCGAGATCAGCTATCAACCGAATCTGCCAGAAGCCGGTAGATATGCTGTTTACGTAAGCTATCAAAGTCTGCCCAAAAGCGTGAGCGACGCAAAATATATCGTTTACCATAAGGGAGTGGCTACCGAGTTTTCCGTCAACCAGCGCATGGGTGGAGGAACTTGGGTCTACTTAGGTACATTCGACTTTGACCAAGGCTGTAATGCGCTCAACCGAGTGGTGGTAACCAACCTGGCTTCCAAGCGAGGTGTGGTAACAAGTGATGCCGTGCGTTTTGGAGGAGGTATGGGTAACATTCTGAGAGGAGACTATTCAAGTGGCATGCCACGTTGCCTGGAAGGAGCTCGGTATTATGCCCAATGGGCAGGTGCGCCCTATCACGTATACAGTGGAAGAAAAGGCACCAACGACTATGCCGATGATATCAATACACGTTCGCTCATGACCAATTGGCTGGGTGGAGGAAGCCCTTACATGCCTGCTCTACAAGGCAAGAATGTTCCTATAGAGCTCACTCTTGCCGTGCACAGCGATGCTGGCTACAACAAGGATGGAAAGACTACTTGGGGCTCGTTGGCAATCTGCACTACCAACTTTAACGACGGAATGCTAAATAGCGGCATCTCGCGAATGACATCCAAGGATTTTGCCAAGGCTCTGCTCAAAAACCTGGTCAAGGATCTCAGACAGCAGTATGGTGAATTCTCAGAGCGTTATCTTTGGGATCGCAACTACTCGGAGACTCGTGTTCCTGAGGTTCCTTCCGCTATTATTGAGACCCTTTCTCACCAAAGTTTTCCAGACATGAAGATCGGGCAGGACCCCATGGGTAAGTTCACTATAGCACGTTCTCTCTATAAAACCATATTGAGATACGTATCTTCCAACCATGGCTTACCCTATGTGGTTCAGCCTCTCGCACCCAACAACTTCTCTGTGGAAATAGACAAAGGAATAGCCAAACTGTCGTGGAGCCCGCAAACAGACCGCACCGAACCGACTGCCAAGCCCACATCTTATATTCTATATACAGCCATGGGCAAGAGAGGCTTCGACAACGGCCAGATCATCAAAGGAACGGCCTGCAGCATGAACCTGCAGCCAGGAGAACTATATACCTTCAAGGTAGCGGCTCTTAACAGCGGAGGAGAGAGTTTCCCTACAGAGAAACTATGCGCTCGATACGAACCTGCTGCAACCAAGACCGTCTTGATTGTCAATAATTTCCATCGCCTCGCCGCTCCTCAAGTGATAGACAACGACTCGCTGCAAGGGTTCGACCTGAACCAAGACCCTGGCATAAGCTATGGCTTAACGGCAGGATGGAGTGGCAAGCAACTTGTCTTCGACCGTCAGAAGATGGGTAACGAAAGCAGATCAGGCTTAGGCTATTCAGGCAACGAGTTGGCTGGCAAGTTTATAGCTGGCAACGACTTCGGCTATGTGGAAGAACATGCCCGCAGCATTGCCGCCAACCACAAATACAATGTGGCAAGCTGCTCGAGCGAGTGCATCACAGCTGGAAAGGTAAAGATGGGTGCCTATCCTGTAGTAGACCTTATCAACGGTCTTGAACGCTACGACGGATATACACACGCTTACTACAAATCGTTCACCCCTCCCCTTCAACAACGACTCAAGGCTTACACACAGGGAGGAGGAGCTTTGTTGGTAAGCGGCTCCTACATAGGAAGTGACATGACGACACCCGATGAGCAGAACTTTTTGGACGATGTGCTGAAAGTTCGCTATCAGCCCAACGACAGTTTCACGCAGACAACCGACAGCGTATCAGGCTTAGGCCTTCGCTTTTCCTATTACAACACGCTCAATGCCAAGCATTATGCAGCCACCCATCCTGATGCGCTAACTCCTATATCGACAACCCCGCATCTATTCAGTGCCATGGCGTATACTTCTGGCAGCAGTGCAGCCGTGGCATACAAGGGAACCGACTATCGCTCGTTTACCATGGGATTTCCACTCGAATGCATTGACAATGAAAAGACTCGCACAAATGTCCTCCTGGGAATACTCAGATTTCTGACAGAGGAATAGAGACAGAAGGTACGAGCAGCTATCAGTATAAGACAACAACATAAAACACAACGACTATGTACAAAATTCAAGCAAACCAGTCAGGCACACGATCTATCGAAGTAAGCGACCTGCACCTTGAGACCATCGACAAATACCAGTTGCTCCGCAACCTCGTAGACAGCAACGGCATCATTGACGAAGGCGTTTTGGAGAAACTCAAGCTCAACGTACGAGCTCTGCTCGAAGCCGACAATTGCCAGGACAAGGCATTGCTCGACTTGTGCCTTGATGTCATTTACAACAGCAACATGAAGGCAATCGGCTTGCACAACCTTGTATTGCTCTATGTAGACTGGCTCGACAAACGAGCTGCCAACGAGGCAGAAGACACCAACTCTATAACAGACTAAACCATAAGAATGGAATACAGACTGACAGATTTTCTACCTACCACCAAAAAGGAATGCGAACTGCGAGGATGGGATCAACTTGATGTCATCCTCTTCTCGGGTGATGCCTACATAGACCACCCCGCCTTCGGACCTGCAGTCATAGCACGCACGCTCGAAGCGCATGGATATAAAGTAGCCATCGTACCGCAACCCGACTGGCATGGTGACTTTAGGGATTTCAAGAAATTGGGGCGTCCACGCCTCTTCTTCGGAGTCTCCCCAGGAGCCATGGACTCGATGGTAAACCGCTATACTGCCAACCGACGTATGCGCAGCGAGGATGCCTTTAGTCCAGACTCACGCCACGACATGCGCCCCGATTATCCGTCCATCGTCTACACCCAGATTCTCAAGAAACTTTATCCCGACGTACCCGTATCGCTGGGCGGTATTGAAGCCTCAATGCGGCGCATCACCCACTATGATTACTGGCAGGACAAGCTGAAGAAATGCATACTTTGCGATTCTGGCGCCGACATCATTCTTTATGGTATGGGCGAGAAGTCTATCGTCGCCTTGGCTGATGCCCTCGACTGCGGAAAGACCATCAAGGAGATTAGAGACATTCCGCAAACCGTTTTTCTGTGCCGCGAAGATGAGATTCCTGGTGGCATACAGGAAAACGACATCATGCTACACAGCCATGAGGAATGTCTGCAGAACAAGAAAGGACAGGCAGAGAATGTACGTCATCTGGAAGAAGAGTCGAACAAGGTACATGCCCTGCGCATGATTCAACCCGTAGATGGTAAGGTGGTGGTAGTAAATCCTCCATACCCCACCATGACAACAGAGGAGCTCGATGCCTCATTCGACCTTCCCTATACCCGATTGCCACATCCTAAATACAAGGGAAAGACGATACCTGCCTACGAGATGATCAAGTTCTCGGTCAATCTTCATCGTGGTTGCTTTGGCGGTTGCTCCTTCTGCACCATCTCTGCCCATCAGGGTAAGTTTGTGGTTTGCCGTAGCAAGGAAAGTATTCTCAAGGAGGTAAAGAAGATTATCCAAATGCCCGACTTCAAAGGTTATCTGAGCGACCTTGGAGGTCCGTCTGCCAACATGTATGGCATGCATGGCAACAACCCCAAGGCGTGTGAGCGCTGCAAACGACCATCTTGCGTGAATCCACAGATATGCCCAAACCTTAACACCGACCACAGCAAACTGCTCGAAATTTATCATGCCGTGGATGCTTTGCCTGGCATCAAAAAGAGTTTTATTGGCAGTGGTGTGCGCTACGACCTGCTGTTGCACAAGAGCAAGGACGAGAAAATCAATGCCGCAGCACGTCAATATACCCGCGAACTGATAACCAAGCATGTGAGTGGACGACTCAAAGTAGCCCCGGAGCACACCAGCCCAAAAGTGCTGAAGTTCATGCGCAAGCCGTCATTCGATTTGTTCTATGAGTTCAAGCGCATCTTCGACCGCATCAACAAGGAGGAAGGGCTCAACCAGCAAATCATCCCCTACTTCATCAGTTCTCATCCCGGCTGTCATGAAGAGGACATGGCAGAGTTGGCAGTCATCACCAAAGGACTTGACTTCCATCTGGAACAGGTGCAAGACTTCACTCCCACTCCTATGACCATCTCTACCGAGACATGGTATACAGGCTATGACCCGTATACTCTCGAACCTGTATTCAGCGCCAAAACACCCAAGGAGAAACTCGCCCAGCGCATGTTCTTCTTCTGGTATAAGCCAGAGGAGCGTCGAGCCATCGAGTCTGAGTTGAGGCGCATTGGACGTCCCGATCTGATAGCCAAACTTTACGACAAACCGTGGAGAGGAGGAAAAGGCCGACAGCCTAAAGTCCATTACGATGATAAGTCCATTGGTTCTACCTTCGACAATCCCGGAGTGGGACGAGTTGACAAGGGCAAGCGAGGCGCTAACCGTCAGGCGGCAAAGAGAGACAAAGCCAAATATGCTCCCAAGGGTTACGGCAACGTGGGCTGTTATGACGAAGAGAAATATCTCAATGATGGCAAACCGCTGACCAGCAAGTCTGCCAACATTCGTGATGTAGTGGCTGCGGCCAGAGCCGAGTTGCGCGAAACCAAAGGCAAGGGCTCTGGATATTTCAAGGACAAAAAGAAGAAAAGTTTCAATCCCAATTTCGACAGCAACAACCGAAACAGAAGAGGAAAGAAATAAAGTTCTTCCATCAAACTCATAGGTTCACATCGAGCAACTCATAGAGTTACTCGTTATTAAAACCATTACCGCACATCAACTGAAGGACGCTCGCACAACAGCTGACAGACACCCGCACATCAGCTGTTGTGCAACTGCATATCAGCTGTTGTGCGGTTTTCATATTTACGTATGCGGTGATTAGATGCAAGGCTATATGTGATACTTGCTGGAATACTTGCGCTTAGCCTTGACAGGCGCACCATGGAAGCCTCCACCGATACTTCCTCTGCTAAAGCCACGACCGCCAACAACACCCCCGCTATAGTCAGCCCATCGCGTGCGTATACGGTCCACATAATCGGCGGTTTCCGAGCCACGCATATAACCATACTTCACTACAGGATCGTTGTAATAAGCAGGCTGGGACAGTCGCAGTACAAACTCGCGCACATCTCCCCAATTGTAAGCATTCCTTCCATGCTTACGAGCCAAGGACATGGCATCGCGCACATGATGGAATCCCCCATTATAGGCTGCCAAGGCGAAAAGAATGCGTTGGGAAGGATCGCCTATATCCGCAAAGTGTCCCTGCAGTTCTGCCATGTACCTTGCTGCTGCCGCCACATTCGCCTCCGGCTCATGCACCTGACTCATCGGCAGCCCTAAGTGAGCAGCCGTAGAAGGCATAATCTGCATCAGTCCACAGGCGCCAGCCCACGACTTGGCGTTCGGATCGAAACAACTTTCCTGATAGCATTGAGCCGCCATCAGCCGCCAGTCCATACGGGCTGCACCAGCATACATCTGGAACAATCTGTCGTATTTAGAGATAACGCCCTTCGAGCGATTAAGGAAAGGAGAGTAAACATGGCGGCGGATACTTCGTGAAGAAAGCAAGAAACTTTCCTCCTGTTTTATCTCCGCTATCATCTTAGGCTTAAACCAACTGTCGAGGGTGTCGGCAAGGCTCTTGTTCCCCGCAGCTACCGACCATTGTTCATCGTCTGTCTTCACTCCACAAAAGAGCAGTCCTCCTTTAGCCTGCTTGCGTGCCAAAGGCACAGCTATCAAGTCGCCCTCGCCTTTCCGCAATTTGCTCACCATCTCTGCCGTGTCCTTGCATTCCTCTACCCGTAACGACACACCTATCTGTTGCGCAAACTTCTCGCACAATAGGTATTGCAGCCCCATGCCATGCCCATGATAGTCATAATAAGTAGTAGGACCGTTCACGGTCAGCATGATGAGCTCGCCTCCTGCCACTATGTCATCGAGCGACAATCCCTGGCTCTGAGACGGGGACGTTGGTTCGTCAGATACCTCCACCGCACCCACGGGCGTGCCCCACGGAGTAAGCTCTGGCTGTTCTTTTTTAGGGGAGCATCCCAAGAGCATAAAACTTGCAACAAATACTAATAAATATTCTTTCTTCATGTTTGACGCTACAAAAGTACAAATATTCTTGCATATTCGGCCAGAATTCTGTACTTTTGCATTGTTTTTTAATAAAAATGAAGAAATATGTTACGAATAGCAGTGCAGTCAAAGGGTCGTCTCTTCGATGACACCATGAATCTTCTCTCGGAAGCAGACATTAAAGTTAGTGCCTCGAAGCGTACGCTCTTGGTACAGTCGACCAATTTCCCCATCGAAGTGCTCTACCTTCGCGATGACGACATTCCCCAAAGCGTAGCCTCCGGAGTAGCCGATGTCGGCATCGTGGGCGAAAACGAGTTTGTGGAGCGTGGCGAAAACGCACAGATTATCGACCGTCTTGGTTTCAGCAAGTGTCGCTTGAGCCTTGCCATCCCCAAAGAGATAGACTATACCGGCCTGCAGTGGTTCAACGGCAAGAAGATAGCCACCTCCTACCCCAACATCCTGCGCAGCTTTATGAAGAAGAACGGCATCCATACCGACATCCATGTCATCACAGGTTCTGTGGAAATCAGTCCCGGCATTGGTTTGGCAGATGGCATCTTCGACATTGTCAGCTCAGGCTCGACACTCATCAGCAACAACCTGTCCGAGGTAGAGATTGTGATGAAGAGTGAGGCTCTCCTTATCGGAAATTGGAACATGGACGAACACAAGCACCAGATTCTCAACGAGATGCTGTTCCGCTTCGAGGCTGTGCGTTCGGCCCAGGACAAAAAGTACGTGATGATGAACGCCCCCAAGGACAAGATAGAAGCCATCACCGAGGTATTGCCGGGCATCAAGAGTCCTACCATTATTCCTCTTGCCGACCAAAACTGGTGCTCCATCCACACCGTTCTCGATGAGAAACGATTCTGGGAGATTATCGGGAAGCTGAAAGAATTGGGAGCACAGGGCATCTTGGTAACCCCTATCGAGAAAATGATTTTATAACACAACCACTTGCATTTTTGCATCAATAACAAACTTTAGTTGGAATGAAGGTAATAAAGTATCCAGCAAGGGAAGAATGGGAGGAACTCGTTAAGCGTCCACACCTTGATGTATCGCAACTCAATGCGACCGTAGAGGAAGTTTTGGAAGACGTAAGAAATAATGGCGATGAAGCTGTGAAGCGATATGAAGAGAAATTCGACCATGCCCATCTCGACAGTTTGTCTGTATCCGAGACCGAGATGGACGAAGCAGAACACATGGTGTCGGCAGAACTTAAACATGCACTGGAGCTTGCCCATCATAACATTGCCCGATTCCATGAAAGTCAGAAGTTTGAAGGCGGCAAGATAGAAACCTGTCCTGGCGTAGAGTGCTGGCAGAAGAGTGTCGCCATACAGAAAGTCGGTCTATACATTCCTGGCGGAACGGCACCATTGTTCTCTACCGTACTGATGCTTGCCACCCCTGCCAAGATAGCAGGATGCGAGGAGATAGTACTCTGCACGCCCCCTAATGCCGAAGGCAAAGTGAACCCAGCCATCCTTATGGCAGCAAAAATAGCCGGCGTTAGCAAGATATTCAAGGCTGGTGGCGTACAGGCCATCGGAGCCATGGCCTATGGCACGGAGAGCATTCCAAAGGTATATAAAATCTTCGGACCAGGCAACCAGTTTGTAATGGCAGCCAAGCAGCGCGTGTCCTTACACGATGTTGCCATAGATATGCCAGCAGGTCCATCCGAGGTTTGCGTAATAGCCGACGAAAGCAGCAATCCTGTCTTTGTGGCCGCCGACCTGTTGTCGCAGGCAGAACATGGTTTCGACTCTCAGGTCTTCTTCATCACCACTTCAGAAGATATGATTTCCAAGGTGGTGAGTGAAGTTGAACAACAGCTGGAGCATTTGCCACGTAAAGAGATGGTGCTCACGTCGTTAGACAACTCTAAGTTCATTCTTGTCAGAGACAAGCAGGAAGCCATCGACCTAAGCAACACCTATGCCCCCGAACACCTCATCATTGCCACAAGCGACTACGAGCAGTTGGCAGAAAAGGTAGTCAATGCCGGAAGCGTGTTCTTGGGCAATTACGCTTGCGAGAGTGCCGGCGATTATGCCAGTGGCACCAATCACACACTGCCGACCCATGGCTATGCCCTGGCTTATAACGGAGTGAATCTCGACAGCTATAATCGCAAGATCACATTCCAGCACCTCAGCAAGGAAGGCATCCGAAACATCGGCAAGGCTGTTGTCACAATGGCAGAGAACGAACAGCTCGAAGCTCACGCCAACGCCATGCGACTGAGAGTGGAAAGCCTTGACGAAAAGTAAACAGGTAAAAAAAGGTGAAAGCTTGGACTGGTCGTCACTACAAACAATGACCGACAGAAAAAACAGCTTTCACTTTTTACTTTTTATGAATTAAAATTTCCATTAAGTCATGAAAGAATTAAAACAACTCTGCCGAGAGAACATCTGGAACTTGGCTCCCTATAGCTGCGCCCGCAATGAGTTCAGCGGACATACTGCCCGCGTCTTCCTCGACGCTAATGAGAATCCATACAACGATCCTTACAACCGCTATCCAGACCCCTTGCAGCTCGAACTGAAGAAACAGCTCAGCAAGGTGAAGGGAGTGGCGGAAGACAAAATCTTCTTGGGCAATGGTTCTGATGAGGCCATAGACTTGGTTTACAGAGTGTTCTGTCGTCCAGGCAAGGACAACGTGGTGGCCATAGCACCTACTTACGGCATGTATGAAGTATGTGCTGATATCAATGATGTGGAATACCGCCCAGTATTGCTCAACAAGCAATTTCAGACCACAGCCGACCATCTCCTGGCTGCCTGCGACGAGAACACTAAGGTCATCTGGATATGCAGCCCCAACAATCCTACCGGCAATCTCATCTCGCCCGACACCATCAATGGCGTATTGTCACGTTTCGACGGAATCGTGGTAGTAGACGAAGCCTACAGCGACTTTGCCAAGACGCGCCCCTACCGCCTGCAGCTTACAAAATATCCCAACCTCATCGTCCTCAACACCATGAGCAAGGCCTGGGGATGTGCAGCCATCCGCTTGGGCATGGCATTTGCAAGCAAGCAAATCATCGATATATTCAATAAGGTGAAATACCCCTACAACATCAACCTCCTCACCCAGCAACAGGCTCTCGAGGTTCTGAAAGACCCTTACCAAGTAGACGACTGGGTGAAGACCATCCTTCAGGAGCGCGGCAAGGTTATGGCAGCCTTCACCGACCTGCCCATCTGCGAGAAGGTTTACCCCACAGAGGCCAACTTCTTCTTGGCAAAGATGACCGATGCCACAGCCATCTATGATTATTTGGTCAGCCAAGGCATCGTCGTGCGCAACCGCAACAATGTGCAACTCTGTGGCAACTGCCTGCGCATCACTATCGGGAAAAAGAGTGAGAACATCGACCTTTTGTCTGCACTACGCCAATATTGAGAAAAAAAAGCATGCTCCTTTGCAACAAATAACAAGAATTAGAGTTATTATATAACAGGAAAAGAATATTAATAGCATAATTATCACAAATTAGCATACGATGACAATAAAAAAATATATCATTTTTGCGCTCATGCTGCTGTCTACGGGTTCTGCGATGGCACAGTCTGGCATGACGGATGATCAAGTGATGAGTTTTGTAACCAAGGAGCATAGCGCAGGCACATCCAATTCGCAGATAGTCACCAAGCTGATGCAGCGAGGTGTCGACATTTCCCAGATACGTCGAGTACGCAAGACGTATGAGAAGATGCAGAAGCAAGGTGCCTTGGCAAGTACCACCGACCGCACAGCAGAGACAAGCCGTATGCGCAGCAACAATGGCAAGAAACGCTCCGACTATGGAAAACAAGCCGACAAAGAGGCATCCAACTACTCCAACTATCGTGTACAGGCACAGCGCGACGAATCGTACAAACATACTTACGACAGCAATGACGAGGAGTATGGAGACATGCAGTACGAGCTCAACGGCATCGTGCCCGACTCCACCCAGATGCTCAAGCAACTGTTGGCACAGCAGGCTAAAGACAAGCATCGTGTTTTCGGACGTGACATCTTCAACAACAAGGAGTTGAGCTTCGAGCCGAACATGAACATCGCCACCCCACAAAACTATCGTTTGGGGCCTGGCGATGCTGTCATCATCGATATTTATGGAGCCTCACAGCGTACCATCCAGAGTACGGTTTCTCCCGACGGCGAAGTAACCATCGAGGGATATGGCCCGGTAAACGTAAGCGGACTGACTGTTGCCCAAGCGAATGCCCGCTTGCGCAACACGCTCGGAAGCCGTTATCGCAGCAGCCGCATAAAGCTTACCGTAGGACAAACCAAAACCATCATGGTCAATGTGATGGGCGAGGTAAAGGCTCCAGGCACCTATACCCTTTCAGCCTTTGCTACGGTGTTCCACGCCCTATACATGGCAGGAGGCACCAACGACCTCGGAACCCTGCGCAACATCAAGGTATATCGGCACAACCGTCTGGTGACAGTAGTAGATATCTACGACTATATCCTCAACGGAAAGTTGACCGGCAATGTACGCCTGGCAGACAATGATGTCATCGTAGTAGGGCCATATGACTGCCTTGTCAACATCAGTGGAAAAGTAAAGCGTCCTATGTTCTACGAGATGAAGAAGAACGAGAGCCTCAACTCCGTGCTCAAGTATGCAGGAGGATTCACAGGCGACGCCTATACCAAGGCTGTTCGCGTGAATCGCAAGACTGGGCGGGAATATGCAGTATTCAATGTAGAGGAATTCGATTATGCTAATTTCCGCATTGCCGATGGCGACTCTGTAAGCGTCGACTCCATTCTTCCCCGTTATGCGAACACTGTCGAAATCAAGGGAGCCGTCTTCCGCCCAGGCATGTACAACTTAGGCGATCAGATTAACAGTGTGCGAACTCTTGTAGAACATGCAGAGGGGCTCACCGAGGATGCCTTCACAGCCCGTGCTGTCATGCACCGTATGAAGGCCGACCGCTCTTTGGAGGTCATCAGCATCGACATAGCTGGTGTGATGAGTGGAAAGGTAGCCGACATTCCATTGAAGGAGAACGACGTTCTCTTCATCCCTACACGTCAAGACAAGATGATAGAGCGCACCATCACCATCCGCGGCGAGGTAAACTATCCTGGCACATACAAATATGCCGATAATGAAACCATCGAAGACTTCGTACTCCAGGCAGGAGGACTCACCGACAAAGCTTCCGTTGTCAAGGTAAACGTAAGCCGCCGTGTCAACAATCCCAAGGCATTGCGTCCCGACAGCATCATCGCCCAGAGCTTCGAACTCTCCTTGAAGGATGGTTTCGTAGTCGACGGCACACCAGGCTTCACCTTGATGCCATTCGACGAAGTCTTTGTCCGCAAGAACCCAAGCTACACCGTGCAGCAGAATGTAAGCATAGAAGGCGAGGTGATGTTCCAAGGCACCTATACCATGACCAAGCGCCCTTCACGCCTGAGCGACTTATATCACATGGCAGGAGGCGCCACCAGCCATGCCTACATCCAGGGAGCCCGACTTATTCGCCGCACCAACGAGACAGAGCGCGAGCTTATGTTGGCTATATATAAAAAGGAGCGCGAGAACCAGCAGAAGAACCTCCTGCAGTTGGCAGCCAGCAGCAACAATGGCTCCGCCATACAGCAGACAGCCGAAAATGCAAAGAATGCAGAGCTCGAGAAATTCAATATTCCAGACGAGTACACAGTAGGTATCGACCTGACGGAAGCACTCAAGAACCCTGGCTGCGACGAAGACTTGGTATTGCGCGAAGGCGACCGTCTCGTGGTACCACAATACGATGGTACCGTGAAGATCAATGGAGCCGTGATGTATGCCAACACCGTGGCTTATGTCAAGGGCAAGCGGGCAAGCTATTACATAGATGAAGCCGGCGGTTTCTCCTCGGATGCCGTTAAGAGCAAGGCTTACGTCATCTACATGAATGGCAAGGTGGCAAAGGTAAATCATGGAGCCCGCATCCAGCCTGGTTGCGAGATAATAGTACCATCCAAATTGAAGCGCAAGATGAGCATTGCCGAAACCATGAGCCTCGGTTCCAGCATATCGAGCATCGCCGCCATGATAGCTACTATTGCCAATATGACGAAGTAAGAATAAGAAGAAGAGGAGGAAACTAAGATGAAATATCCGATAGGAATACAAGATTTTGAGAAAATCCGCAAAGAGAGTTTTGCCTACGTCGACAAGACACATTTTGTGTATAAACTTGTTAGCGAAGGGGTTTATTACTTTCTGAGTCGTCCGAGACGATTCGGAAAGAGTCTCTTCCTGTCTACATTGGAAGCATATTTCCAAGGTAAGAAGGAACTCTTCGAGGGTCTTTCCATTTACGAAAAGGAGACTGAATGGAAGCAATACCCAATATTCCATATTGACCTGAATACAGCCAACTTCAGAGAAGAAGGCAGTCTGTATACCGTGCTCAACGACTACCTCACGGTTTGGGAGAACAAATATGGAACCCGTGAGTCAGAAACCACTCTTGCCCTTCGCTTCAAGGGAGTGATAGCAAGAGCTGCCGAGAAAGAAGGCAGGCATGTTGTTATCCTTGTCGACGAATATGACAAACCTATTCTTCAGACACTACAAAACGAGAAGCTTCAAGAGAACCATCGTAATCAGCTAAAGGCTTTCTATTCGGTATTGAAGACACAGGATCGCTACATCAAGTTTGCCTTCCTAACAGGAGTAACCAAATTTGGCAAGGTCAGCGTATTCAGCGACCTCAACAACCTGATGGATATATCGATGGACCACCGCTATGTCAGCATCTGTGGGATAACAGAAAAAGAACTACTTGCAAATTTCAAGGAAGGTATCAACGAACTTGCCAAAACCTACGGTGACACAGAAGAAACAACGATAGCAAAACTACAGGAAAGATACGACGGATATCATTTTGAGGAACAAACAATAGGCATCTACAACCCATTCAGCGTTCTGAACACTCTGTCAAAACTTCGCTATAAAGACTACTGGTTTGAGACCGGCACACCCACATTCCTTGTCGACTTGCTGAAAATGCACAACTATCGCTTGCCCGACATGACGAAGGAAAGAGTGTCAAGCGATGTCATCAATAGCGTGGACTCACTATCAACCAATCCGATACCTGTGATATACCAGAGTGGTTATCTCACCATCAAAGCCTATGACAAAAGGTTTAAGAAATATCTCCTTGGCTTCCCTAACAAGGAGGTGGAAGAAGGATTTCTTAACTTCCTTCTGCCGCTATACACTTCCGCAGGCTCTGAGTCTCCGTTCATGGTCGATGAATTTGTCCAGGATGTAGAAGCTGGTAATACCGAACAGTTCATGAAGCGTTTCACCGCCTTCTTTGCTTCCAACAACTATCAGGTAGCAGGCGATGCAGAGCTATACTTCCAGAATGCCCTATATCTTGTTTTTAAGATTATGGGCTTCTACACGCACGTGGAATTGCCAACGAGCGATGGAAGGATGGACGTTCTCATCCTAACATCCAGCTACATCTACATCATAGAATGTAAAATGGACGGTAGTGCAGAAGAAGCACTGCAACAGATAGAAGCCAAGAACTATGCCGCCCCGTTCGCTATGGACAAGCGAATAGTTATCAAGCTCGGCATCAACTTCTCCAGCAAGACAAGAGGTGTCGAGAGTTGGAAAATAGGATAAGACTCCTCTTTTATAACTATTAGGCCAACACAGAATGTAAATTCTTATATTTTGTAAGACCGAAATAGTGATGAAATATTTTGTTATTACAGAGGAAAGTCGTAACTTTGCATCACTCAGCAACAACAAGGAGGAAGCAGCATGGAACATCATATAGAAGAACGATACATCAGTTTGCTCACCGACTTCGGTTTCAAGCGCATATTCGGCAGCAAGCCCAACAAGGACCTGCTCATCAACTTCTTGAACTCACTTTTCAAGGAGGAACAAGTTATCACCGACGTGAAGTACCTCAACAGCGAGCACGCAGGAGACGTATATACCGACAGGAAAGCCATCTTTGACGTTTATTGCGAGAATGAGAATGGAGAGAAGTTCATTGTGGAGATGCAGAACGCCTACCAAAAGTACTTCAAGGATAGATCACTTTACTATGCCACCTTTCCTATCAAGGAACAAGCACCAAAGAGTGCAGACTGGGACTTTAAACTGTCACATGTCTATGTGGTGGCCTTACTCAACTTTGACATGAAGGATGAAGCCTTTGACACTAAGAGCATCGCTCACGATGTAGGTCTTTTGGACAAGAAGACCAAGAAGGTTTTCAACGACAAACTAACATTCAAGTACATAGAGATTGCCAAGTTTGACAAGCCGTTGAGCAAGCTTCACACCACATACGACAAATGGCTCTTTGCCCTCAAGAATTTATCACGATTAGAAAACAGGCCGAAGGAGTTGCGAGACAAGATATTCGACAAACTCTTCGAGGAGGCAGAAATCGCCAAGTTTTCAAAGAAGGAACTCCATGAGTACGAGGACAGCCTAAAAGCATATCGTGACATCAAGAACTCACTCAATACAGCATTCGAGAAAGGACATGAGAAAGGGCGAGACGAGCGTTCCTTTGAAATCGCAAGTGCATTGCTAACAGAAGGGATAAGCATCGAGAAGATCATGCACTGCACAGGCTTGACAGAAGAACAAATCAAGGGATTAAGTAATGGTAAAAAAATAACTTGGTACAAAAATGCCAAGCAGATTTATAGAAAATATGGGGCAAAAGAGGTGCTTAGAACTCTATCTTTCAATTATGTGTTGCTTCATAAAAAGGACATAAAAATGTACCAAGTTATTTTTTTACTGTTACTAAATTACAAATCCTCATAAGGTAATAATCAAAAAATCCCAAATCCAAAGTTGCTCTACAAGAATGGGCTACCATAGTCAAAAAGAGTAAATGGGAATGCTTTGCAGATGTCAAAGCGACGTTTAATAGCGTTGACAATGTCGGTAACCAACATTATGTTTTTAACATAAAAGGAAATACATATCGCTTGGTTGTTGTGATAAAATTCACCATAAAGTTCGTTTACATACGCTTTATTGGGAATCATTCTGAATATGACAAAATAGATTGTCGAACAATTTAAACTATTAAAATTATGGCAGCAATAGAAAATAAAGAGCAATACGACTGGGCTGTAAAACGAGTAGAAGAATTACTTCCGCTTGTTAATGACAATACTCCTAAAAATGACCCAAACAGCATAGAATTGGAGTTACTATCCAACATGGTTGCAGACTACTCAGACAAACATTATGCTATAGGAGGGCCATCGCTTTCAGACGTGTTAAAACTTCGTATGGAAGAAATGGGGTTGACAATATCCAACATTGCACGCCTTATAGGAGTATCACCATCAAGGATGAAAGACTATCTTTCAGGCAACAAAGAACCTACCCTTAAAATCGGTAGGCAAATCAGTCGCCAGTTAGGTGTTGATGCAAATATAGTATTGGGAGTATAATAACAGAATTCAAGAAGGCAGGATTCCCTGTACCGACATTGGAAGCGACCATGGGAGGTGTGCTCGTAGGTATCAAGAGCGACTATTGCTATGACAATAAAAAGATTACAAGAAAAAGAGATTATACACAGACTCGGTTCTGACAAAATGGAATTTGGAAAATTAACAATAAGTACCAATAGAAATAGAATGCTCACAACGAACATTCTATATTCTGCCATTTTAAAAATCATAAGCCTTTCTACTTCTTTGCTAATAGTACCTATAACAATCGGATATTTAAACAATGAAGTCTATGGCATTTGGATGACTATCACATCTATCCTTTTCTGGATAGGAACATTTGATATAGGATTAGGTAATGGAATGCGCAATTACCTCACAGAAGCCATATCACAAAAAGATTATATATTAGGCAAAAAATACATAAGTACCACCCTATCGCTACTAACCATCATTGCCGTAGTGATAGGACTGATTGTACTTATACCCTTACTGACTATGGACTTTAATAAATTCTTTAACACCAATGCTATAAGTAATTTTGACCTTCGCAATGCCTTAATTGTAGCAATAACATTTACTTTAGGCAATTTTGTATTGAAGAACATAGGTTTCATTTTTGTGGCTATGCAAAAATATGCCATCAATGATTTCCTCAACGTATCAGGCAACTTAATATCTTTAGGTATTATATATTTGCTAACAAAATTCACGACAGGGCATCTTATTTATGTTGTTTTTGCTTATACTGCAACAAACTGCATAATGTTCTTGTTAGCAGCCATACCACTATTCAAAAAACATCCAGAATTAAGCCCTTCTACAAAGTACTTTGACAAGAATATAGGAAACAAAATCGTAGGTAAAGGATTGGGATTCTTTGTCATACAGATAACAAGTTGTTTGATTATCTTTGGTGCTGCCAACATTTTCATCACGCAGTTCTGTGGCCCTTCCGCAGTTACCACATACAACATTGCATATAAGTTTTTCAACCTATTGGTAATTGCATACACCATCATCCTCTCCCCTATGTGGAACGCATACACGGATGCATACGTTAAAGACGATATGGTATGGATAGACAAGACGTTCAATCGGGCATTAAAACTTTGGGGATTGTCTGTCATAGGAGGAGTCATTATGTTGGCAGGCTGTCAGATTTTCTATCACCTATGGATAGGCGATAAAGTAGAAGTCCCGTTTTCGGTATCCCTTTGCACAATAGTTTACGTATGTTTTTTCAATTTAAACAATTGCGTTACATACCTCATCAATGGGCTCAACAAAATTAGAATACAGATAATTACCTCATTAGTATTCACAGCTTTGTACATCGTTGCAGTATTAGCAATAGGTGATCGATTAGGAATCGAAGGGGTCGTTTACTGCATGGCGGGTAGCTATGCTTGCATGGCATTGATACACCTTTATCAATGCAGACTACTCATCAAGAACAAAGCAAAAGGAATATGGAATAAATAATATGAATATCCGCAATCGTCCAAAACAGCAAATATATGCCTTTCCGAGTGTTGTTTTTATGAGGTTGTCATGT
>DJOI01000021.1:0-178 GCA_002439605.1 Candidatus Segatella mututuai
CCATTTTTTCTGGCTCCAATTCTCTCAAGTATTTTTAACTCTCGCAAGTAGTCTATGTTGGTATCAATAGCTGTAATACTTATTCCTAATATTTTGGAAAGTTCCATTCTGGTTATTTTGGGGTAAAAGTGTATGAGCAGAATAATAGAAAAACGATTTATACCCAACTTTATACCCA
>DJOI01000021.1:247-4136 GCA_002439605.1 Candidatus Segatella mututuai
CCCAACTTCTTCGGCTTCAGATTCAATTATACCCAACTTTTCTCCCAACTTTTCATTAATAAAGGTAATTACCCCCAACTTTACCCCCAACTTTATCCCCAACCTCTCTTGTTGCTCTTGGATTGTTCCTGTTGAGGCGTTTTCTTGAGAAATGTTAGAGGAAATGTCAAGATTCTTCTTGAGATTGAATATGATACGGACTATGCTTCTATCGCTGTCGAAAGTAACTTGATTACCTGTAATCTGCTCCCAAGACATTAGTTTTCCCATACCAAAGCCTGCGTTTTCTGAGACATTGGCAAAGCGGAAGAGTTTGGCTATCGTTGGATTGCGTAAAATAGAATAGAATGATTTAACCATTTTGTCTGCTGGCATTGGAAGATTACCAGCGTTCAGGAATTCTATCTTGTCTGTAAAAGCGTGGATACAAGAGCGAATAGGACTAAAGTGGTCGGTGTGCATACACATATTGACCAAGGCCTCTCTTAATATATCCCATTGGCGTTTGTCCTCTACGTTTACACCTCTTTCTGAATCTAACTTGAATGGGGTATCCACTAATGTTCGCAATCTGCGATAGATAATAAGGTATGACTCCCAAATATTCTCTTGCTCTGGTATGCGATAGGTATATCTTGTAAAGGCCGCTTCTACTGTTGGTGCAGGAATTTCGATATAATCTAAGCAAAATGTAGGTACGTAAGTCGTTACGTATGGAGCTTTACCAAACATCAATAGACCAGCATAGGTAAGCAGACCTTCTGAGTTGGTAATGTTCACCTGCTTACAGAAGTCTTCATCCGCCATATCCTTGCATTGGGCTAGAGAGTTGTCAGCGTTCAGATATGCTCTGTAGCTATGGAGAGACTTCATATTCAACATATCGATGCTCGTATTGGGAATGGCTTCTTCGGAGCGAACGCCAAATGATTGGTCGCGATACATCTGCATAATTTCAACTTCTGTAGCTCTTTGATCTACGCTTCCCATACGTATGAAAGTGTTAGAGGGCGCGTTGTAGTATATAGGCTTGAGCTTTGATGATGGAACATAGAAAGCAAGCACTTTTTTGCCTTCTATGTCATACTTAAATGCTGAAGCTTGGAGCTGAGCGTTGAATTTCTGGCTACGAAGCGTTCCGAGAAAATCTTGTTCGAGTTTCTCTATATTGTTGACACCACAAATCTCGAATCTCTTGCCGATTTGCTTGATGCCGAGCACAATCCAACCTCCTGAAGTGTTAGCAAAAGCACTTACTGTCTCCCAGATGTTTTTAGGAAGTTCTCCTTTAGCTTCTTTGGCTTCGAAATCTTCCCACTCTAGGTCGTTTATTCGGTCAATTAATTCCTCTTTTGTCATGTCTCTTTTTATATTGTTACATCAAAATCTTACACCTGCTGCATATCGTGCAACTTGCGATAATAGCCGTTCTTGGCTATCAGCTCATCGTGGGTGCCTCGCTCCACGATTCTTCCCTCATGCAGCACGCATATCTCGTCGGCGTTCTTGATGGTGCTCAGGCGGTGCGCTACTGCCACGGTGGTGCGTGTTTTCATCAGTTTCTCAAGAGCATCCTGTACCAGTCGCTCGCTCTCGGTGTCGAGTGCCGATGTTGCTTCGTCGAGGATAAGGATAGGTGGATTCTTCAATATAGCACGGGCGATGCTGACACGCTGGCGCTGACCACCAGAAAGACGACCGCCACGGTCGCCGATATTTGTATCGAAACCATGTTCAGACTGTGTGATAAAGTTGTAGGCATTGGCTATTTTTGCAGCGTTGGCTATTTCTTCATCTGTGGCATCGGTCTTTCCAAATCGTATGTTGTCTTTAAAAGATGCATTGAAGAGGATTGCCTCCTGGTTTACGTTGCCTATCAACTGTCGAAGGTCGTGCACGGCCAGGTCTTTCACGTTGATTCCGTCGATGAGTACTTCTCCCTCCTGTACGTCGTAGTAACGGGGTATGAGGTCGACCATCGTACTCTTTCCGCTACCGCTCTGTCCTACCAAGGCAACTGTTTTTCCCTTTGGAATTATCAAGTTGATGTTCTTCAGCACATAAACCAACTCGTTGTTTCTGTGGTCGGTATAGGCGAAAGATACATTGCGAAACTCTATCTGGTGCTCGAAACTTGCAATGTGTTTAGGATTTTCCTTATCCTTGATTTCTACCTCTGCTTGCAAAATCTTGTCGATACGGTCCATGGAGGCAAGACCTTTAGGAATGTTGTAGCTTGCCTTCGAGAACTCCTTCAGTGGGTTGATGATGCTGTAGAGCATGACGAGATAGAATATGATGGTAGGACCGTCGATGCGTCCATAGTCGAGAACGAGGATGCCCCCAAACCACAGTACGATGACGATAAGTATTGTGCCCAAGAATTCGCTCATAGGATGTGCCATCTGCTGGCGAATGTTAACTCGCATGATGTGGTCGCGATACATTCCGTTCACCTTGGCGAAAGCTGCGTTCATCTTGCTTTCAGCACAGAATGCCTTGATGATGCGCAAGCCTCCGAGTGTTTCCTCTACCATGCTCATGGTGTCGCTCCATAGCGACTGTGCCTCGGTACTCTGTGCTTTCAGCTTTCTTCCCACAAAGCCCATGAACCACCCGAATCCAGGTACGAAGAGGATGGTGAAGATGGTAAGCTGCCAGCTGATAACCACGAGAGCTGTAAAGTAGGCTATGATGAGAATTGGGTTCTTGAAGAGCATGTCGAGTGACGACATGATGCTGTTTTCCACTTCTTGTACGTCTCCGCTCATTCGGGCTATGATGTCGCCCTTGCGCTCCTCGCTGAAGAATCCCAACGAGAGGGATGTTATCTTGTGATAGAGTTGGTTGCGGATGTCGCGCACGATACCTGTCCTGATAGGAATAATCATGGCAGACGACAGGAAGTAGGCTCCTGTCTTCAGAAATGTCATGAAGGCCAGGAACAAGCCGATGACCAAAAGCGCAGTAGAGGCACTATACTCTACGATAAACTCTTGGATGTAGTAGTACATATTGTTGGTCGCTACTTCCTTGAGGCTGCCAAGGTCGCCGTTCCAGCTCATGTATTCGTTGGCACGTATGCCTCCGTCAACCTGAAACAGGATTTGCAGGATAGGTATGAGCGCAGCAAATGAGAAGATGTTCAATATCGCTGATAGGATATTGAAAACGATAGAAAGTGCCAGATACTTCTTGTAGGGTGGCACAAAGCGTCGTAAGACTTGCAAGAATTCCTTCATAGTCTGCAAATATAGTGCTTTTATTGAAAAACGCAAAGCATTTCTTCGTCTTTCTTGTTTTATTTTTATTCAGTTATTTCTTCTCCGAAAAGTGTCGCAGAGGTAGAGCCCGTGATGCGTACTTTCACGAACTCGCCTATGTGATGATTTCCCTTGTCCATGATGACAGCCTTGTTCTGTTCGGTGCGTCCCATGAGTTGTTCTCGGCTTCTCTTGCTGAATCCCTCGATGAGGATAGTAAACACCTTGTCCTCGTCTTTCTTGTTTTGTTGGGCGCTGATTTCGGTTTGCAGCTTGATAAGTTCGTTGAGTCTTGCTATCTTTACTTCCTCTGGTATGTTGTCGGGAAGATGCTTGGCTGCATAGGTGCCGGGACGCTCTGAATACTTGAACATGAAGGCGCTGTCGAACCCAACTTCCTTAACGAGCGAGAGGGTGAGCTGCTGGTCTTCCTCGGTCTCGTCGTGGTAGCCCACAAAGATGTCTGTCGTGATTCCACAACCCGGTATGATGCGCCTGATGGTTGCTATCTTGTCCAGATATTCCTCACGTGTGTACTTGCGGTTCATGAGTTTCAGAATCTTGTTGCTTCCGCTCTGTGCGGGAAAGTGGATGTGCTTGCAGAGGTTGGGCTCTTCGGCTATGGC
>DJOI01000021.1:4265-32434 GCA_002439605.1 Candidatus Segatella mututuai
CTGGGCGAAGGAAAGGCTTCCTTCCTCCCGCTTGCCCGATGGAGAGAGCCCGTAGCTGTTGACGTTCTGTCCCAAGAGGGTTACTTCCTTGAAACCGCGTTCGTGCAGATCGTGTACTTCACGCAGGATGCTTTCAGCGTCACGACTTCTCTCTCTGCCGCGTGTGTAGGGCACGATGCAGTAGTGGCAGAAGTTGTTGCATCCACGCATGATGCTTACGAATCCGCTGATGCGGTTTCCACCGATTCGCTGAGGTACGACGTTGCGGTAAGTCTCTGTCTTGGAGAGTTCTATGTTGATGGCGTTGTTGCCGTTTTCGCATTGTGCTATCATGTCTGGCAGGTTGAGGTAACTGTCTGGCCCGCATACCAAGTTGGCATAATGGTTCTCTATGAGGTCGGTCTTTACCCGTTCTGCCATGCAGCCCAACACGCCTAATATAACCATTCGGCCTTTCTTCTGTTCGGCGTGCAGGGTTTCCAAGCGATGGTAAATCTTGTTTTCTGCATTCTCTCTGATGCTACAGGTGTTGAGGAAGATAGCGTCGGCCTCTTCTTCCTTCTTGCACATTTCGTAGCCTGCCATCTGCATGATGCTGGCCACTACTTCGCTGTCTGCCACGTTCATTTGGCAGCCGTAAGTTTCGATAAATAGTTTCTTCATTGTTCTAGATGAATTCTATTTGTTTGTTGTTAATTATGTTGTTATATATGTTATCTCAATCTCGGTTGGGTGGTTGAGGGGCTATGCTCGGTCATGTTGCGTGATACTGCCATTAGGCCGAAGTATACAGCCACTCCTGTTATCAGTCCAGCCACGGCATCTATGAGATAGTGGGCCTGGATGTACACCGTGGCCAGGCACAGGAAGATGTAGAAAGGCAGCAGGGCGTAGGTAAGTTTACGGTTGCCCGAATGCCATGCCAGCAGCATGCAGACTGTGCTGACGCTGACGTGCGAGCTTGGAAAGGCTGCCGTGGGACGTTCGCCTGCCGCCTTGGCGTCTTCTACAAGGCGATAGAATATCCCGTCTGTGTAGCCTGGTGTGGGCAGGCAGTCGGTGCTGTAGTTGAAATAGTCGTGCATGGGTGGGAATATACCTTTGGCGATGTCGCTCAGTCCTACGGCATGAAAGTAGAATGTAGGCCCGGCTACAGGCACGAAGATGAATACCACATAATAGATAATGAACGAGGCGTAGATGACGAACGTGGCACGCTCGAACTCTCTGTATCTGTAGAAGAAGTAGTAGTAAGCCACGATGGCCATCATGGGATAGTACATTACGTAGCCTAAGTCCATCAGCTCGCTTACGATAGCCCAGGGCATGTTCTTGGCAAAGACTAATGCTGGCTGAAATCCGAAGAGCGACTGTTCCCATTGGGCAAATACATGATCCAGGTTGGGAAACATGCGGTTAATCTCGTAAGTGTCTGGATACCACCAAGCGAGGAGCGACAATTGCGCAAGGATTCTCGCCATCATTGTGATGCGGCAAGGAATCATGCGATATACAGCCCACATGGCTGCTGTGATGAACAAAACCCTGATGCGCCCCCATATCATAGACTCGGGGTTTACCAGTTTGGTGAAGGTGAAGAGCATGGCAATCACGGTGATGGCCATGTATCCCAGCATGACCCATTCCAATGCCAGAAGTCCTTTCCTCGGGTTTTTCTCTATCTTGAAGTAATCTTTTATCACACTATTGGTTGTTTGTTATTTTTTCTGATGGCTGAAACGAATGCTTGCTTTTGCATACCATTCTTTACAGCCATCCATTCTTCTTGTACCATTCTACTGTCAGCCTGACACCTTGTTTCAGGTTGTAGTGGGGATGGTAGCCCAACTCGTCCATGGCTGGCTCAATGTCGCATCGCCAGTTGCGTTGTTTCAGAATGTTGTACTTGTCATTGTTTAAAGCAGACATCTTGCCTCTCAGTCTTCCGATGTATTCGCCAAAGAAGGTTGCCGCACGGAGCACCCAGATGGGTGCCTTGATGCGCAGAAGCCAAGTGTCGCCCAACTCGTGGTGAAGCAGGTTGCTGAATGTTTCCGACTGATACACTTCTCCGTCGCTGAGGAAGTATTTGCGGCCGTTCTTACCATGGTTGAGGGCAAGAAATACTGCCTGTACCACATCCTGAACGTATACGAAAGTGATGTCCTGGCGTTTGAAGCCTACCGAGAAGTCGATGTGTTGCTTGATGCTTTTTGCCATTAGGAAATAGTCTTTCTCGCGCGGACCGTAAACTCCTGTTGGCCGCAGTATGATGTAGGGAAATCCTATGCCTAAGCTGTCGAGATAATGTTCAGCCTTGAGCTTGCTTTTTCCGTATGCCGTGTTGGGCTTGGGCGTGTCGTGCTCTGTGATTTCCTGGTAGGGTTGTTGCTCGCGTATGTCACCAAAGATGCTGAGCGAACTCACGAAGACGAATCGCTTGATGGGCATTTTAAGCGCGATGATGGCATCTACCAGGTTCTTGGTTCCTTCGGTGTTGACGCGGTAAAAGTCGTCGACGTGCAGACACTTGGTAGCACCTGCCGCATGAACCACATAGTCGAACTCGTGTCCGTCTAACTGGCTGATAAGCTCTTCCTTGGAGGAAAGGTTGAGGTTGATGAAGTGGATGCGTTCGTCTTGCAGATACTTCTTGGAGCTGGTGGGGCGAACTGCCGCCCATGTCTCCATGCCTTGCCTGAGGGCCTCTTCTACGATGAAGCTCCCGATGAATCCAGACGCACCCGTCACTAAAATTTTCATTAAATATATAAAATTGCAATTTTAAGGTGCAAAGATACGCTTATTTGCACACATGGCAAAGGAAAAAGGTCTTTTTTTGAGGAAAAGAGGGTCATATCATCCTGCTTTTGTGAATGATACGACCTTCTCAGGGCCAGGGGTGGGGATTTATGCCTCGTGCTGTCTTACGCCCATTCGGGCTTCTACGACATTGACCACGTAGTCGCCAAGTTTCTCGCATTCCTGTACAATATCCATGTACATCGTTCCTATGGCATAGGTGTAGAGGTGGTTGTTCACATCGTTTATGTTCTGGCTCTTCAGCTGGTTTCGGTAGTTGTTGATCTCGTTCTCTATGTTGAACGAAAGATTGGCGTCATTGTCTACTTTGTGTCCTACGAGCGTGATGTTCATCTGTGTGAGCGCTTGGTCGGTAAGTTCCATCATCTGGTGCATGTGCTCGTACTGTGAAGGTATGAAGTCTTCCTTGCCCTTGATGCGTCGGCTCAGGGTTCTTGCTATGTTGTAGCAACTGTCGCCGATGCTTTCTATTTCTGAAATCTCACGCAGCATGGCGCGTATCTTTGCCTTGGTCTCGTCGCTCAGGTGCGAGTCGCTCACCTGGTCCAGGTAGTTGGCTATCTCTATCTCCATATTGTCTGAGATTCCCTCGTACTTCTCTATACGGGTGAAGAGTTTCACAAACTTGTCTTCGTTGGTTTCGCCCAAGAGTTGTCTCACCATGCCAAACATGCGCTGTATGCGTTCGGCGAAGGAGTGGATTTCCTTTTGTGCCTCGAGAACAGAGATTTCCGGTGTCTTCATGATGCCCGTTTGGATGAAGCGCAGGCGGAAGTCGTCCTCGTCGGCGTTCTTCTTAGGGCGGATAATCTTGCAAACCAACTTCTCTATCTGTGGTACGAACCACACGAGGATGAAGGTGTTGCTCAGGTTGAAGGTGGTATGGAAGGCGGCAAGCACAAAGGACAGCTTGGCTGCGTTGGCGATGAAGTGCGGGTCGCTCTTTTCCATGACATCGTCGTAACCTACCCATCCGCAAACGAGGTGGATGAAAGGACGGAACACACATAGAATCCACAGCACACCAAAGATGTTGAACACCATGTGCGCCATGGCGGCCCTCCTGGCTTGTGTGTTGGCTGTGAGAGCCGCCACATTCGAGGTTACGGTAGTTCCGATGTTCTCGCCCATCACGAGGGCTATGCCTTGATAGATGGGCAGCACGCCAGTGGAGCAGAGTATCATCGTGATGGCCATGACGGCAGCCGAACTCTGCACGCACATGGTAAGCACACTACCTATCAATAAGAATATGATGGTAGTCTTGAAACTGTGTGGATCAAAGCTTGCGAAGAAGTCGAGGACGGGCTGGTTGTGAGCCAAGTCCATGTCGATGCCGGTTTGTCGGAGAGTTCCCAAACCAAGGAACATAAAGGAAATGCCAAAGATGAAGTCGCCTACGATTTTGCGCTTTTTGCTGTAGATGAGGATGATGGCGAAGAAGAAGGCTGGCCATACAAAGTCGGTGATGTTGAACGAGAAACCTGCGCTCATGATCCAGGCCGTGAGGGTGGTTCCGATATTGGCGCCCATGATGACCGATATTGCTTGCGCCAAGGTGAGCAGGCCGGCGTTGACAAACGATACGGTCATCACCGTGGTGGCAGTGGAAGACTGCACGGCGGCGGTGATGAGTGTTCCCGAGAGGATGCCTGTCACACGGTTGGTAGTCATGGTTCCTAACGCATGGCGCAACTGGGGGCCTGCCATCTTCTGTAAGCTGTCGCTCATCGACTTCATGCCGAACATCAGTAGGGCGAGTGCTCCGATAAGCCTAAAAAAAATCCAAATCGACATATTTTAATTTAATTTATGTTGCTAATAGCATGTTGTTTTCTTTTTTATTTGTAATTTTACCCGAAAGTTGAGAGACCGTTTAACATTGTAACACTTACGTAACGAAAATGAAACAAGTAGTACAAATTCGCTGCAAAAATAATAAAAAAACTCAGAAAGTCGAAATCGGAAGCACACTTTCTGATATTTTTTCTGCTTTTGGCCTTAAAATGGACTATGGCCCCATTTCGTGCAAGGTCAATAACAAGGTGGAAGGCATGCATTATCGTGTGTACAACAACAAGGATGTCGAATTCCTCGACATGCGTACTTCCTCTGGCTCGCGAGCCTATACACGTACGCTTTTTTTTGTGCTTTGCAAAGCTGTGCAAGATTTGTATCCTGGCCATGATGTGGTGATTGACATTCCGGTGTCGAATGGGTTTTATGTCGATGTGCGGCTGGGGCGTGATATTACGGTCGATGATGTGGACCGTCTCCGGCAGAGAATGCAGGAGATAGTGGATGCCCGCATGCCTATCCGCCGATATATGGTGCCAACCGAGGATGCCATAGCCCTTTTCGAGGAGAAAGGCGATGTGGAGAAGGTGAAGTTGCTGCGCACTTCGGGCTCTCTATACACTACTTATTATAAAATAGGAGAATACGTGGATTTCTATTATGGGACGCTCCTCACCAACACCTCGCAACTCTATCTTTTCGGGTTGGAGAAGTATTATGACGGCATGTTGCTTCGCATCCCTTCGATCAAGAATCCTGGCGAACTGGGCGAGCTGACGCGTCAGGACAAGATGTTCGAAATTTTCAAGGAGCATCATCATTGGCAGGATATTATCGGCATCAGGACTGTTGGCGACTTCAACGCGGCTGTAGATGCGGGTCATGCCACGGATATTATCAATATCAGCGAGGCGCTTCAGGAGAAGAAGATAGCCTTGATAGCCGAGCAGATAGCCGCACGACCCGGGGTGAAACTTGTTCTCCTGGCAGGACCTTCTTCTTCTGGCAAGACGACTTCGTGCAAGCGCCTTTCCATACAGTTGGCTGTTAATGGGTTGAAACCTCTGCAGATTTCTCTTGACGACTATTTCGTCGACCGTGAGCGAACGCCCAAGGACGAGAAAGGAGAGTTTGATTATGAGAGTATCTATGCACTCGACCTTCAGAAAATCAACGACCAGTTTAACGCCCTGTTTCGGGGCGAGGAGGTGGAGCTGCCTAAGTACGATTTCCAGAGCGGCAAGAGCAAGAAGAGTGGCAATCGTCTCAAGATGAACGGCAACAATGTGCTCGTGGTGGAAGGCATTCATGCGCTCAATCCAGAACTGACAGCCCAGATTCCCAATGAGCAGATCTTCCGTGTCTATGCTTCTGCGCTTACCACCATCTTGCTCGACAATCACAATTACATTCCAACGACCGACAACCGGTTGCTGCGCCGTATCATACGCGATTACAAATATCGTGGCGTATCGGCCCAGGAAACAATCCATCGCTGGCCGTCGGTACGTGCGGGCGAGAACAAGTGGATTTTCCCATTCCAGGAGAATGCCGATGCCATGCTCAATACGGCCATGCTCTACGAGCTGGCTGTCATCAAGATGCAGGCAGAACCGCTGTTGGAGCAAGTGCCCGAGAACTGTGACGAGTATGCTGAGGCTTATCGGTTGCTGAAGTTCTTGAAATATTTTAAGGGCATTCCTTACAATAATTTGCCCCCTACATCTCTGTTGCGTGAGTTTTTGGGCGGCAGCTCATTCCACTATTAAGAGAAACGTAGGCTTTAGGATGAAACATAGGAATCATAGGGTAAGTGTTGTCTTGTCCTATGATTCTTTCGTTCTGTGCCATGCGGATGAATTTCGCTTTATCCAGAGATAAGTTTTGTTCAATGGCAGGATAGATGTCTTAAAGCACTCGGGTCTTGTGTCTTTACCACATGGCAAATGTCCTAAACCACAAGAATAGTATCCTATCCTAATAGAAATCTTCGTTCCGTACTACGGAACGGGCGTTCGCAAGTTCGGAATGTCCGTTCCGAACTACGGAACGGACATTCCGAACAACGGAACGAAGAATATATATGTGGTAAAAAAGACATCCTATGGGAAGTGCTTTTTCTCATAGGATGTTCTTAGACTTCTAATGACTTTCTGGCTTTCTCGTTTATAGCTTGTTGCCGTAGCAGAGGTCGCCGGCGTCGCCAAAGCCAGGCACGATGTACTTGTGCTCGTTCAGCCCCTCGTCGATGGCGGCACACCAAATGGTGGTCTTGTCGTCGGGGAATGTATTCTTGATGTGCTCGATGCCCTCGGGGGCTGCCAGTACGCAGGCTACATGGATGTGCTTGGGGGTACCCTTGGTGAGGATGGCTTTCAGTCCGAGTTCCATGCTTCCTCCGGTGGCCAGCATCGGGTCGGCGATGATGAGTGTCTTGCCGTCGATTTCTGGAGTCGCCAGATATTCGATGTGTATTCCCACCTCGGTATGACTCTTGTTGGTATATTCGCGGAAGGCGCTGACAAAGGCGTTTCCCGAGTGTTCGAAGATGTTGAGGAAGCCTTCGTGGAAAGGCAGTCCTGCGCGGAAAATGGTTCCGATGACAATATTGTCGGTAGGCAGGTTTACATGGGCTACGCCTAAGGGGGTCGTGATGTCTTCTGGCTTGTAGTCGAGAGTCTTGGAAATCTCGAAAGCCTCATACTCGCCGATTCTCTTGATGTTGTTGCGGAAGAGGAGCCTGTTCTTTTGATACTCTTTGTCACGCATCTCAGCCAAATAGCGGTTGATGATGGAGTTTTGTTCACTTAGGTTAATGATATTCATTGTTGTATATTTTTGCGAAAAAATGCGCAAGCGGGCGTGGTGAAAGCTTACTTCCATATAGCCGAACGCGGTATATTTTCTGCAAAGGTACACGAAAATGCAGATAAAGCAAAGAAAAGTTGTTGTTTTTTTTTGAAAAATATATTTCTCTTTATTCTTTCTTAGAAAAAAGTGGTATTTTTGTGCTCAAATAGATATTACGGCGATGGGAAGAAAAAAGAAGATAAGCTTGAAGGAACGATTGGTGGGTTCAGCCTTCGTTCTGATAGTGGCGTGTGGCTGGTTTGCGTTCCGCTACTCGCTTGACTCGGTAGGAGAGACGACAAAGACCGGGAGTGAGGTGTTGCCGACAGAAAAGTCGGAACCCAAGGCTTCGGGTGGAGCAGAAGAGAATGGCTCCGCCTGGTATTCGGCGGAAGACGAGGCTTACATGGTGCCTCTTGACGAAGGGAAGAAGGTTCCCGGCCAGCGCCTGGACCGTTATGCCTATGTTGCCTCTTACAATGCGAAGACGCGTAATCCTAACTGGGTGGCGTGGACACTTACCGCAGACCATGTCGACGGTGAGTATTCTCGTGGCGGGCATAAGTTTATGGAAGACATGGACGTGCCTGCGCCACGTGCGGCTTATAGCGACATTCGTGAGGGGGAGTGTGGCTATCAGCGTGGCCACATGTGCCCGGCCGGCGACAACAAGTGGTCGTATAAGGCGCAGAAGGAGGCTTTCTTGATGACGAATATCTGCCCGCAGAATGGCGACTTGAACCAGCGCGACTGGAAATACCTCGAGGAAGCTTGTCGCAAATGGGCGGTGAAGTACGGCAAGGTTTATATTGTGTCGGGACCAATCTTTCGTTCCAAGAAGCCCCGGACGGTGGGCGAGCATGAGGTGTCCGTGCCCGATGCATTCTTTAAAGTGGTTCTCACCTTGGGCAAAAAGCAAGATGAGCCCAAGGCCATCGGCTTTATTTATAGCAATACGGCAGGACACCACGATATGGAACATTATGCCCGTTCGGTGGATGAGGTGGAGAAGCTGACGGCACTCAACTTTTTCAGCCATCTTGATGATAAGGTGGAGAACAGGATTGAGGCGGTGTGCGATTTGGGCAGCTGGTAGTTTACCGGCACGTCTTGTCGTGGCTTTTACTATATATAATTAAGGTGTAATTTTTCGGAAAAGAGCGTTTGGCCAATAATATTTGCAAAGTCTATGTGCCAAATTACGGCAGAAATTCTTGCATTTAATTTTCTTTAACCTAAAAAGATTTTAAAATGGAAGAATTGTAAAAACGAAAGTTGGTCGGGAAACATATTTTTCGTAACTTTGCGGCGGTTTTAAGAGAATTATGCTTCGGTGCAATTTTGACTAAAATCAGGATAGAAGAAATATTTCACAACTTAAATACATTTAAACAAAATGGCAAAGTTTGATAAGTCAGTTTTAGCAAAGTATGGAATCACAGGTACAACTGAGGTTCTTTACAATCCTTCTTACGAGGTGTTGTTCAACGAGGAGACTAAGGAAGGTCTCGTAGGTTACGAGAAAGGTCAGGAGACTGAGCTCGGCGCAGTTAACGTAATGACTGGTATCTACACTGGTCGTTCTCCTAAAGACAAGTTCATCGTAGACGATGCAACTTCTCACGACACAGTATGGTGGGATTCTGAGGAGTATCACAACGATAACCACAAGGCTACTCCAGAGGCATGGGCTGCTGTGAAGGAAATCGCAAAGAAGGAGCTTTCTAACAAGAAGCTTTACGTAGTAGATGGCTTCTGCGGTACACACAAGGATACACGTATGAAGGTGCGTTTCATCGTTGAGGTAGCATGGCAGGCACACTTCGTAACCAATATGTTCATCCGTCCTCAGAACGAGGCTGAGTTCGATCAGGAGCCAGACTTCATCGTCTACAATGCTTCTAAGGCTAAGGTTGAGAACTGGAAGGAATTGGGTCTCCACTCAGAGACAGCCGTTGTATTCAACGTAACTTCTAAGGAGCAGGTTATCATCAACACATGGTATGGTGGTGAGATGAAGAAGGGTATGTTCTCTATGATGAACTACTTCTTGCCATTGAAGGGCATCGCTTCTATGCACTGCTCTGCCAATACAGATATGAAGGGTGAGAACACCGCTATCTTCTTCGGTCTTTCTGGTACAGGTAAGACTACTTTGTCAACAGATCCTAAGCGTAAGTTGATCGGTGACGATGAGCACGGATGGGACGACGAGGGTGTCTTCAACTTCGAAGGTGGTTGCTACGCTAAGGTTATCAACCTCGACAAGGAGTCTGAGCCAGACATCTACGGCGCTATCACACGCGACGCCCTCCTCGAGAACGTAACAGTAGATAAGAATGGTAAGATCGACTTCGCAGACAAGACAGTTACCGAGAACACTCGTGTATCTTATCCTATCTACCACATCAAGAACATCCAGCGTCCATTCTCTCAGGGTCCAGCTGCTAAGCAGGTCATCTTCCTCTCAGCAGATGCGTTCGGTGTATTGCCACCAGTATCTATCCTGAACGCTGAGCAGACTAAGTACTACTTCCTCTCTGGCTTCACAGCTAAGTTGGCAGGTACAGAGCGCGGTATCACCGAGCCTACTCCAACATTCTCTGCTTGCTTCGGCCAGGCATTCTTGGAGTTGCACCCAACTAAGTACGCCGAGGAGTTGGTAAAGAAGATGCAGAAGTCTGGTGCTAAGGCATACTTGGTTAACACAGGTTGGAACGGTACAGGCAAGCGTATCTCTATCCGCGATACACGTGGTATCATCGACGCTATCCTCGACCACTCAATCGACGCAGTTCCTACAAAGACTATCCCTTACTTCAACTTCGTAGTTCCTACACAGTTGGAAGGCGTAGATCCACACATCCTCGACCCACGTGATACATACGCTGATGCTTCTCAGTGGGAGGAGAAGGCTAAGGATTTGGCTGCTCGCTTCATCAAGAACTTCAAGAAGTATGAGAACAACGAGGCTGGTAAGGCTCTTGTTGCTGCTGGTCCACAGCTCTAATTCATTCGATTGCTCGAATAAATTGAAAACTATATTTGGAATCCCGTTTCTCGCAAGAGAGGCGGGATTTCTTCGTTTCTGTATGTGTCTGCAAAACGAGTGAACATTCGACAGGTTAAAAGTTGGCGACAGGTGGCTTCACAGCCAAAATAGAGCCTATTAATCACTAAACAAACTTAAAAAAACCGTTAATTTCCATATTTTGCATAATAAAGCGAGCAAAAGGGGCTTTTTTTGAAGAATTCTCTGTAAATTTGCAGCTAAAAATATTTAGAGTGTAATGAAAAGGAAGTTTTTAGCTTTCATCTTGCTGGTGACAGCAGGTTTGTCGTTGTCGTCTTGTCTTGACAGTACAGACGGTACAACTAATATAGTATATTCTCATGATACAGCCATCACCGACTTCTCGTTGGGCAAGATGGATAAATTTGGCAAGAAGAAGGATGGTGTCGGTGATTCTCTCCTGAGGGGAGTCGTAGATGGCTCTACTTTCAGTTTTACCATCGACCAAGCCAATCACGAGATATACAATCTCGATTCTCTCCCAGTGAATACTCGTATAGCAGCTGTTCTTGCCACAATTTCAGCCAAGAACAGCAGTTATATTCAGATAAACTACGTAAAGCAGGAGCCTGTGAACGAAGGCGAGAGTACCGACTCGCTTGTGTGGTATAGCAGCACCGACTCCATCGACTTTACCAAGACCAAGGAGAAGGCAATACGAGTTTATGCACAGGATGCTTCGGCTTATGCCGATTATAAAGTAAAGCTAAACGTGCACACACAACGCCCCGACACCTTTGTTTGGCAATCTTTGGCACAGACCAATGCCGAGTTGGCTGCACTTACAGGCATGAAGGCTGTAAGTGTGGGCGGAAAGGTTGTGCTCTTTGGCAAAAATGCCGATGGTGCTCTTAAGATGTTCCAGAGCAAGAACGGCAAGCAATGGGAGACTGTTGCTACTGCAGCCGACTTGGGTAGTAATGCTGTCGTTAACGTAGTGGAATTCGACAATAGTCTCTATGTACTCAATCCAGAAACCCATCAGTTGCTGAAATCTACAGATGCAGCCAACTGGACTTTGGTCGGTACCTTTGCCTCGCTCAAGCAGTTGATAGGTGCTGGCAGCAAGTACCTTTATGCTTATTCGGGAAATGCCGAAGGCGTAACGGGAATTTCTGTATCTACAGACAAGGGCACCTCGTGGACAGCGGAGCAGATAGATGCCGATGCTAAATACTTGCCGGTATCCAATGTCAATATGTCTTACTCGACAGTTCGTTCTACTAAGGATGCCGAAAATGTGCTCCTTATAGGTAACCGTAACACAACCGAGAAGACGGACACCATCGCCATGGTATGGAACCGTACCATCGATTTCTCGGGAAACAGCAATGTTGGCGGCAAGTGGAACTTTGTGGAATACGACAACAACCAACCTTATAAGATGCCTAAGCTCGACCAGCTCGTGGTTGCCAAGGCTGATGAGGGTTATATTGCGCTTGGAAGTGATGAAAAATGGTACGAGAGCGTTGACGGCGGCCTCTCTTGGAAGGTTGACACAATGATAGTTATGCCGACAAAGACACCAGGTTTCGACAAGACCAAGCCTTTTGCTCTTGTTAAGGTGAAAGAATCAGCTGTGGCTCCCGACGGAACGTCTTATGACACCTATATATATTGGCTGGTAAATGGCGGCAACGTTTGGAAAGGACGCTACAACCGTGACGGCTGGTTGAGAAAGAACTAAAAGACCTCTATATTAATAAGGTGTAAGCAAACATGCGCAAGATTCTCTTCGTGATTCTGACAATGATGGCTACTGTGGCTCAAATGAGTGCGCAGGATGATCCGCAGTATCGTATGGAGGTTGGCGCAGGCGTAGGGCTTGTGACTTACGAGGGTGACTTTAATGGTAATATATTCGCCAAGATGCAACCTTTGGGAACTGTCGTGGGGCGCTACAATATAGATGCCTATAAGGCTTTGAAAATGGGAGTCAGCTTCGGTAAGCTGAAAGGGGCTTCCGACAAGGTGGAAACCTATTATCCCGATTTCGAGGATGCCCCTTATAGTTTCAGCAATACGCTGGTAGACGTAAGTTTGGTGTTTGAATACAATTTTTGGCCTTATGGCACAGGACGCGACTATCGCGGAGCCAAGCGGCTTACTCCCTATATCTTCGGTGGTGTGGGAGCCACATATGTGAAAGGTACAGGCAACAATGTATTCACAGGCAATGTGCCCATCGGACTGGGCGTGAAATATAAGATGTCGGAAAGAGTGAATGTAGGCCTCGACTGGGCTGTTCACTTCTCGTTGAGCGATGAACTTGATGGGATAAAAGATCCTTATGGCATCAAGAGCAGCGGCCTCTTTAAAAATACCGACTGCTATTCGGCACTTCAGTTGACGCTTACTTACAGCTTTAGTGCTAAATGTAGAACTTGCAATAAAGAAGATTAATGGCTAACGACTTGGATATGAATAGAATCCCCCAGCATATAGCTATCATTATGGATGGCAACGGACGCTGGGCTACAGAACGCGGAAAGGAACGTAGCTTCGGCCATCAGGCAGGGGTGGAAACTGTGCGTCGCATCACGTCGGAATGTACTCGTCTCGGAGTGAAGTATCTTACACTCTATACTTTTTCTACCGAGAATTGGAATCGTCCGGCTGACGAGGTGGCAGCACTCATGGGGCTTGTCCTTACTTCGCTTGAGGATGAAATCTTCATGAAGAACAATGTGAGGTTTCGTGTTATAGGCGACATCAAGCGCCTGCCAGAGCAGGTACAGGACAAGTTGTGGCAAACAATGGAGCATACGGCGCAGAACGATGCCATGACCATGGTGGTGGCCTTGAGCTATTCGTCGAGATGGGAAATCATCAAAGCCATGAGAGAAACCGTTTTTGAAGCTTTGACCAACGGAACCTGTCCTTATGGTCGTTACAGCGAACTGGAGAAGCAACTCACCGAGGAAAACTTCAGCCGTCACTTGGATACTTATTTCATGCCAGACCCAGATCTTCTCATACGTACAGGCGGCGAACTGCGTATCAGCAACTATTTGTTGTGGCAAATAGCCTACTCTGAGTTGTATTTCTGCGACACCTATTGGCCTGATTTCAGAGAGGAAGACCTTCGTAAGGCCATAGCAAGCTATCAGAGCAGGCAACGTCGTTTCGGAAAGACTGAGGCGCAGGTGGAGAAAGAGGAGGAGTAAGCCGGCTAACATCGGCTGTCTTCGACAAGAATAAAATAAGAAAAAGTAACTATTTGATACACATAAGACATCAATGGATAAGATAAAAAAGATTTTCATCCTCTTGTGCGGCTTGGCTATGGGAATACAGGCGCAGGCACAGGACAAGATAGTAAACCCAGACATCTCGTATGCCGGTACTCCTCGTACACTTACCATAGGGGGCATCAATGTGTCGGGTGTCGAGGGATATGAAGACTATGTGCTCACGGGAATCTCGGGCTTGTCGGTTGGCGAGCGGGTAGAAGTGCCGGGTGATGAAATTACCAATGCTGTAAAACGCTATTGGAAGCATGGTCTGTTCTCCAAGGTGGCTGTGGCTGCCGACTCTATCGTGGGTGATAAACTCTATCTGCACATCTATCTATCTGTACGTCCCCGTATCTCGACCATCAATTACGTCGGTCTGAAAAAGAGCGAGCGCGAGGATATGGAGCAGAAATTAGGTATGGTGAAAGGTACTCAGCTGACTCCTAACATGATAGACCGCGCCAAAATCTTGGCTAAGAAATATTTTGACGATAAAGGTTTCAAAAATGCCGATATCGAGATCAACCAGCGCGAGGACGTGGCTGAAAAGAATCATGTCATCCTCGACGTGGTGGTAGATAAAAAAGAAAAAACCAAGGTTCATAAGATAACTATCGAGGGCAACGAGAAACTGAGCGACCGTAAGATAAAGGGTGGACTCTTCTCGAAAGGTGCCTTTGCCAAGACCCATGAGGCTGGCAAGTTGAGCAGTTTCCTCAAAGCCAAGAAGTTTACTCCCGAACGCTGGAAAGAAGACAAGCAGAAGCTTATCGACAAGTATTATGAGCGTGGCTATCGTGACGCTCAAATCCTGGAAGACAGCGTGAGCAATTACGATGGAAAGCATGTGGACATCTATCTGAAGGTGGATGAGGGCAAGCAGTATTTCCTCCGCAATATTACATGGGTGGGAAACACCGTATATTCTACCGACTATCTGTCGGCGTTGCTTGGTATGAAGAAAGGCGATGTGTATAACCAGAAATTGTTGCACAAGCGACTCACGGAAGATGATGACGCAGTTGGGAACCTTTATTACAACAACGGCTATGTGTTCTCGAACATCAATCCTGCCGAAGTGAATATTGACGGCGACTCTATCGACTTGGAAATGCGTGTCACAGAAGGACCGCAGGCTTACCTAAGCCATATTCGTATCAACGGTAACACCAGGTTGTATGAGAATGTGGTTCGTAGAGAGCTTCGTACCAAGCCTGGCGACCTGTTCTCCAAAGATGCTGTCATGCGTTCTGTGCGTGAGTTGGCTTCTATGGGACATTTCGATCCCGAGAAGATGAATCCGGATATCAAGCCGAACTACGAGGATGGTACTGTGGACATCAACTACGACCTTACCCAGAAGAGCAACGACCAGATTGAGTTCTCATTAGGATGGGGACAGACGGGTGTCATTGGTCGTGTCGGATTGAAACTGAACAACTTCTCTATGCGCAACCTCTTCAACAAGAACAAGGAGCACCGTGGCATCATGCCTATCGGTGACGGCGAGGTGCTCAGCATCGGCGCGCAGACCAATGGTACTTACTATCAGAGCTATAACGTAAGCTACTCTACCAATTGGTTTGGCGGCAAGCGTCCTATCCAGTTTAGTGTGGGAGCTTACTATAGCAAGTCGACTGATGTCTCGAGCAACTACTACAACAGCGCTTACATGAACAACTACTATAGTTACATGTATGGATACGGCAATAGTTACTACAACAACTATGAGAACTATTACGACCCCGACAAGTACATTCAGATGGTGGGCGTAAGTCTTGGCTGGGGTAAGCGTCTGCGTTGGCCAGATGATTACTTTACCCTGTCGATACAGCTGGCTTATCAGCGCTATATGATGAAGAACTGGAGCTATATGTTGATGACCAATGGCAATGCCAACAACTTGAACTTTACCATTTCGCTCAACCGTACCTCTACCGATAACCAACTCTTCCCTCGTCGAGGTTCAGAGTTTGAGGCATCTGTCAACCTGACTCCGCCATGGAGCTTGTTTGATGGCAAGGACTACAAGAACTTGGCCGTCGACTCGAAATCGCCAACCTATGCTGCCGAGCAGCAGGAGAAGTACAGATGGGTGGAGTATCACAAGTGGAAGTTTAAGGCCAAGACCTATACAGCCCTTTCTGGTGGCCAGAAGTGCTTCGTGCTGATGACGCGTGTGGAGCTTGGCTTACTGGGAGCTTACAACAAGTATAAGAAGAGTCCATTCGAGACTTACTATGTGGGTGGTGACGGAATGAGTGGATATTCGTCATACTATGGTGAGGAAACCATCGGCCTCCGTGGTTACGAGAATGGTTCGGTGTCTTATCAACGCAATACGGGTTATTATGCTTATGCATACGACCGCTTCTCGTTGGAACTCCGTTATCCATTCCTGTTGGGCAATACCACTATTTATGGCTTGACCTTCGTGGAGGCTGGTAACGCTTGGTATGATACCAAGGACTTCAATCCATTCAGCATGAAGCGTAGTGCTGGTGTGGGTGTACGTATCTTCCTGCCAATGGTGGGCTTGATGGGTATCGACTGGGCTTATGGTTTCGACAAGGTATGGAACGGAAGCCAGTACAAGAAGGGTGGAAGCCAGTTCCACTTCATCTTGGGGCAGGAGTTCTAATGTAAGTGAAGAGTGAAGAATTGAAAAACGGCGACCGAAGGGTAAGCCAACAGAAGAGAGAAGAATTCTCTTGCTAAATAATGAGTGAATTAATAATTATTGGAGGAATTAAAAATGAAGAAGATAGTATTGATGCTGATGATGGCTGTAGTGGCCATCTCGGCGCATGCGCAGAAATATGCCTTGATAGACATGGAGTACATTCTGAAGAATGTTCCTGCTTATGAACGTGCCAACGAGCAGCTCAATCAGGTGAGCAAGAAGTGGCAGGCGGAGGTGGAAGCTCTCAACATAGAGGCAAGCACCATGTATAAGAACTATCAGAACGAAGTGGTCTTCCTCTCGCAAGAGCAGAAGAAAGCCAAACAAGAGGCTATTATGAACAAGGAGAAAGAAGCCAGCGAGCTGAAGAAGAAATACTTTGGCCCTGAAGGCGAGCTCTTCAAGAAGCGCGAGGCGCTAATGGGACCGATACAGGAAGAAATCTACAATGCCGTAAAGGAGGTTTCCGGCCTGCGTGGCTATTCGTTGGTTCTCGACCGCGCCAGTAACAGTGGCATCATCTTCGGCTCGCCAAAGATAGACATCAGCAATGAAGTGCTGAAGAAATTGGGCTATTCTGCCAACTAAGCCTAATTAAGGCTTAAAAATAATGGCTTTTCTTTTCGCATAATCAGAAAATTGTACTATCTTTGCAATCGGTTACTATATTGCGACAGGTAGAGCGAATAAATTGTAATGAATTAATAATTAAAATAGAAAATAGAACAATGAAAAAGCTTATTTTTATGTTGATGCTTTGCGCACCAATGACAATGATGGCACAGAAGTTTGGTAAGGTCAATACCCAGACCATCATGCAGGCTTTGCCTGATGTAGCAAAGGCCAATGGCGAACTCGAGGCTCTTCAGAAGCAGAAGGAGAATGATTTAAAGTCTATGCAGGATGAGTACCAACGCAAGGCTGATGAATATCAGAAGGGGCAGAGCACGATGAACGCTACTGCTAAACAGCAGAAGGAAACAGAGTTGCAGACTCTTCAGCAGAAACTTCAGCAGGCTTACCAGGACGGTCAGCAGGAGTTGCAGAAGAAGAGCAACGAGCTGATGCAGCCTATCGTGGCCAAGGTGCGTGCAGCCATTGATGCCGTAGGAAAGGCTGGAAACTATACTTATATCTTCGAGGAAGGTGCTGCCATTTATACAGGCTCTAATGTCGTAGACGTGACAAAGGAAGTTCAGGCTAAGATTAAGTAATCTGATTGCTGGTTGGCTGATAGAATAAAAAGGGCGGGCATCATGCTTGCCCTTGTTTCTCTTATATATAATAATAAGGTGTCATTAATAATTTTCATTATCTAAAAGGTGTAACTCATGAAACAGATACTCTTGACTTTGGTCTTTATACTTGTACCTGTTATGGCTTCAGCTCAGCAACCTACTCATTCGCAAATAACGACGAGTCCTGTCGAACAGTCTTTGCGTTTTGGGTATTTCAGCTATGAAGAGGTACTTCGTACCATGCCTGGTTATGCGATAGCCAAGCATAATATGGACGACCTCAAAGCTAAGTATGATGCCGAAACTAAGCGCGCGGAGGATGAGTTTAATGCCAAGTACGAGGAATTCCTTGACGGGCAGAGAGACTTTGCGCCTTCTATTCTGGAAAAGAGACAGGCCGAGCTTCGTGAGCTAATGGCTAAGAATGTCACCTTCAAGGAAGAGGCTGTGCGTCTCTTGCAACAGGCTGAGGTAGATGCTTATGCACCTTTAAGGGCTCAGATTGATGCTGCTGTGCAAAAGGTGGGAAAGGAGAAAGGATTTGCTTTTATCCTGAATACCGACAAGGGGGCAGTTCCTTATGTGAGTGCTGTTTGTAGTGAAGATGTTACCTCGTTAATCAAGGAGAGTTTGAAATGATATTGCCTTCCAATCCCGGTCCCATAGGAATCTTTGATTCTGGCTATGGCGGACTAACCATTCTGCACGGACTTCGCCAGGTATTGCCACAATACGACTACATGTATTTAGGAGACAATGCCCGAGCTCCTTATGGCTCTCGTTCGTTCGAGGTGGTGTATAAGTTTACCAGGCAAGCTGTTGTTAAGTTGTTCTCCATGGGTTGCCATTTGGTGATATTGGGTTGCAATACAGCTTCGGCAAAGGCTTTGCGATCCATCCAACAACGGGACATTCCTGAACTTGATCCTGATCGTCGAGTCTTAGGTATCATTCGTCCTACGGCCGAAGTGATAGGCAATTTGACAAAAAGCCGGCATGTGGGCATTCTTGCTACAGAAGGAACCATCAAGAGCGAGAGCTATAAGATGGAGATAGGAAAACTTTGGCCAGACATTCATGTGAGTGGCGTGGCGTGCCCTTTATGGGCAGCTATTGTGGAGGCCAATGAGGCTGATAGTCCTGGAGCAGACTATTTTGTCAAAAAGCGTATCGACCAACTGATGAGAAAGGATTCGGATATAGACACCATTATATTGGGCTGTACACATTATCCCTTGCTGATGAACAGCATTGTGAAGAATGTTCCCGATGGTGTGCGCATCGTGCCACAAGGACAGTATGTGGCAAATAGTCTTCGCGAATATCTGAACCGGCATCCAAGGTTGGAGCATAATATCACGCAAAATGGTACTTGTCAGTATTTTACCACAGAGAGTGAGGAAAAGTTCAAGGAGTCTGCACAGATTTTTCTGCATGAACGTGTCAATGTGAGTCATGTGGATTTAGAATAATATTTTAGTCAGTGTAGTGTATTTATGTTTAGTTGTTCAATGTATTTTGAATGATGATACTTTTTATTTGAGAAATTATGCAAGAAACAAGACAAAACCGTATATCAAGACTGTTGCAGAAAGAACTCAGTCTTATATTTCAGTCTCAAACACGTATGATGCATGGTGTGATGGTGAGTGTAACTAAGGTAAAGATAAGCCCCGACCTCAGCGTCTGCACAGCCTATCTTAGCGTGTTCCCTTCAGAGAGGGGCGAGGAAATCTTGAAGAACATCACCGCCAACGAGAAGACGATTCGTTACGATTTGGGAAAGAATGTGAGGAATCAGTTGCGCATCATTCCAGAGTTGCGCTTTTTCCTCGATGACAGTTTGGATTATTTGGAGCGCATTGATGAGTTATTGAAAAAGTAGGAAGTGGAAACAAGAGAGCCAAGGCTGGCGTACTTGAACTCCCTATAAACTTTTAGGTCAAACAAGCAAAGCAGAATCTATGAATTTTCCTTTTTTCATTGCGCGGAGGTATCTTTTTGCCAAGAAGAGCACGCATGCCATCAATATCATTAGTGCTATCAGTGCCGTAGGGGTGGCTGTGGCTACGATGGCATTGGTTATAGTTCTGAGCGTATTTAATGGATTCCACGATTTGGTGGCTTCGCTTTTCACAAACTTTGATCCACAACTGAAAGTTGTTCCTGTAGAGGGAAAGACGGTTCCTGCCGATGATCCTATACTGACCGAGATAAAAACATTGCCCCAGGTGGATGTGGCCACCGAGTCGGTGGAAGATCAGGCTTTGGCTATCTATCAGGATAAGCAAGCCATGGTTGTGGTCAAGGGCGTGGATGACAATTTTTCTGATTTGACGCATATCACGGATATCCTTTATGGCGACGGTACCTTTTCCTTGCATGCTGCCAATTTGGAGTATGGTATCTTGGGCATGAGGTTGGCCCAGACTCTTGGCGTGGGAGCGCAGTGGAATGGATTTCTTCGTATCTACGCTCCACAAAAGGAAGGCCAGTTTGATATGTCGAATCCAGATGCAGGTTTTGTGGTCGACTCGCTCAACAGCCCTGGCGTTCTGTTCTCTGTCAAGCAATCGAAGTATGACAAGAATTATATCATTACCTCGATAGCTTTTGCTCGCAAACTGTTTGGTCAACAAGGTATGTTGTCCTCGTTGGAGATTCGTTTGAAGCCTGGTAGTGATCTTGATGCAGTAAAGTCGAAAATGCTCAAGATAGCGGGTGGTAAGTATAAGGTACTCGACCGTTATGAACAGCAGGAAGACACGTTTCGTATCATGTCTATAGAGAAGATGATAGCCTATATCTTCCTTACTTTCATCCTGGTGGTGGCTTGCTTCAATATTATAGGTTCGTTGTCCATGCTCATCATCGACAAGAAGGAAGATGTGCTGACATTGCGAAACTTGGGTGCTACCGACAAGCAAATAGCCCATATCTTTCTTTTCGAAGGAAGAATGATTTCGACAGTAGGAGCACTATTTGGTATCGGAATGGGACTTTTGCTCTGTTTCCTTCAGCAACAGTATGGACTGGTGAGACTGGGTGATTCGGAAGGATCGTTTATCGTGAATGCTTATCCCGTCAGCGTGCATTATTTAGATGTGTTGCTTATCTTGTTAACGGTCATTGCCGTAGGATGGCTTTCTGTTTGGTATCCCGTGAGGTATCTTAGCAAGCGACTGATAGATTAATGCAAGATGTCGTTTCGCTCAAATGAAGACGAGTTGCTTTCCTGAATGGGCGACGATTTTATTGTGGGCTATTTTTTCCTGATGAGGGTCAGACCGTCTCTGAGCGGAAGTATGACAACTTCTACATGTGGATCTTGTGCTATGAAGTCGTTGAACTTGCGTATGCCTTGGGTTTGGTGGTCGTGGTCGTAGCAAGAATCTGTCACGTGTCCATCCCACAAGGTGTTGTCGGCAAGGATATAGCCTCCTGGGTTCAGAATGTCAAATACCATCTTGTAGGTTTCGAGGTAGGTGCGTTTGTCACCGTCGATGAATGCCATGTCGAACATGATGCCTAACTTGGGAGCTTCTATGTTCGCATCTCCTATACGAAAGTCTATCTTGTCGGCAACCGATGAACCTTCTATCCATGGTCGAGTGAAGTCTTCCATTTCGTCATTAATCTCGAATGTGTACAACTTGCCACCTTCTTTCAAGCCTTCTGCCAGACAGATGGCGCTATATCCGCTGAACGTGCCAACCTCGAGTACGTTGTTGGGGCGAATCATCTCAACGAGCATCTTCAGTAGTCTGCCTTGTATGTGTCCGCTTGCCATACGTCCATGGATGGTATGAATATTGGTAGCTCGATACAGGCTATATAGATAATCACCTTCGGGTTCAATATGTTGACAGATATACTTGTCTATAACCTCTGTTTCTGTCATGCTATTTTTGTGCTAAGATGCCGGCAATGGCAAGGTCGTATGAAGCTAATCCGAAGCCACAGATAACACCCAGGCAAGCTGCCGAAAGGTAAGAATGGTGTCGGAATTCCTCTCGCTTATGAACATTGGAGATGTGAACTTCCACCACGGGGCATTTCATGCTTCGGATACAGTCTTGCAGGGCGATACTGGTATGTGTGTAGGCTCCGGCATTGAGTACTACGCCGTCATAACTGAATCCTACTTCCTGCAGTTTGTTGATGAGCTCACCCTCGATGTTGCTTTGGTAATAGGCAATCTCGATATCGGAATATTTAGCCTTCAGCTGCGGAAGGTAACTTTCGAAGGAATTGCTGCCATAAATACCTGGCTCGCGAACACCAAGCAGGTTGAGGTTGGGTCCATTGATAATCTGTATCTTCATATCTAAACGATGTTTTTGTTTTGAATGTCAGAAAATTTTAGTACTTTTGTGAGCAAAGAGTAAGAGCCTATGGTCTTGTGGCTATGTACTCATGTTTGCGGTTGTATATGCAAAGGTAGTAATAAAAATGAAAACAAGCAAGAAAACGAGTGCGGAAATTGTAAAGAACTATATGAGATATCTTAAGTTGGAGCGCAATTTTTCTGTTAATACGTTGGAGGCATACAGGCACGATTTGCAATATTTGCTCGGTTATGTGGCTCGGAACAACAAGTCTGTGCTCGACATTAAATTGCCTGACCTACAGCATTTCTCGGCGACAATTCATGATGTCGGGGTGGGGGCTCGTACGCAGGCTCGTATTTTGAGTGGAATACGCTCGTTTTATCGTTTCTTGGTTCTTGATGGTTATCTCAAGGATGATCCTACCGAATTGTTGGAAAATCCCCAGATTGGTCAGCACTTGCCAGAATATCTGACGACGGAGGAAGTAGACCAATTAGAGGATGCCATCGACCTGAGCAAATGGGAGGGACAACGCAATAAAGCCATTATTGAGGTGCTCTTCTCGTGTGGCTTACGTGTGAGTGAACTCGTTAATCTTAAGTTGAGCGACCTTTTCGAGGAAGAGAAGTTTGTTCGCATATTGGGTAAGGGAAACAAGGAACGGTTGGTCCCAATCTCACGGAAGGCTTTGGATGAATTGCATGCTTGGTATGACGATCGAAACCAGATGAGTGTCAAGCCAGGTGAGGAAGACTATGTTTTCCTGAATCGCAGGGGAGCCCATCTTACTCGTACCATGATTCTAATCATGATAAAGCGATATGCGCTTGTGGCTGGTATCACCAAGACTATTTCGCCCCATACTTTGCGTCACAGCTTTGCCACAGCTTTGCTCAAAGGTGGAGCCGACCTGCGAGTCATACAAGCCATGCTCGGACATGAAGATATAGGAACGACAGAAGTCTATACCCACTTGGAAGATTCCGACCTCAGAAGGGCCATATTGGAGCATCATCCTCGTAACATAATGTATGATAAGAACGAGTAAGAGTCAAAAAACACAACTTTTTTTAAGCAAATACAATGGTATGTGGAAAATAATGCGTAACTTTGCAGCCCGATAAATATTATATATAATAACCAAGATTTTAATAAGAAAAATATGGCATATTTGTTTTCATCAGAATCAGTTTCTGAAGGACATCCAGATAAAGTGGCTGACCAGATATCAGACGCTTTGCTTGATCAGTTTTTGGCTTACGACGAGGACGCTCATTGCGCCATTGAGTCTTTTTGTACCACTGGTCAGGTAATCATCATGGGCGAGGTTCGTTCGTCAGAATATGTAGACTTGCAGACCATAGCCCGCAAGACTATCAAAAAGATAGGCTATACCCAGTCGGAATATCAGTTTGACGGGGACTCTTGTGGTGTGCTTACTGCCATTCATGAGCAAAGCGATGACATCAACCGTGGCGTAAGTCGCGAGGAAGATGAGGAGCAGGGAGCTGGAGACCAGGGCATGATGTTCGGCTACGCCACCAACGAGACTGATAATTATATGCCTGTGTCACTCGATTTGGCTCAGATGATTATGCGCGAACTTGCCAATATCCGCAAGGAAGGCAAGGTGATGACATATCTTCGTCCCGACTCCAAGAGTCAGGTTACAATAGAGTATTCCGATGACAATATTCCTCAACGCATAGACACTATCGTGGTGTCAACTCAGCATGATGACTTTATCAAAGATGCCAATGGCAACGATGATGATGAGGCGATGCTGTCAAAAATTCGCAAGGATGTAATCAATATTCTGATACCTCGTGTCAAGAAGCATTTGAGTGAAAAAGTACTGGCCTTGTTTAATGATGACATCAAGTATTATGTCAATCCTACGGGTAAGTTCGTGATTGGTGGGCCTCATGGTGATACAGGCCTTACTGGTCGTAAGATAATCGTCGATACCTATGGAGGTAAAGGAGCCCATGGTGGAGGAGCATTCTCGGGAAAGGACAGCAGCAAAGTGGATCGCTCGGCAGCCTATGCCACTCGTTATATAGCCAAGAACATGGTGGCAGCAGGTGTGGCAGATGAGATGCTTGTACAGGTAAGTTACGCTATTGGCGTGGCAGAACCAGTGAGCGTTTATGTCAACACTTATGGGCGTAGCCATGTCAACATGACGGATGGCGAGATAGCCGAAAAGATAAAGGTGATGTTTGACCTTCGTCCTAAGGCTATAGAGCGTGCGTTAAAGTTGCGTCAGCCTATGTTCCTTGAGACTGCAGCCTATGGGCACATGGGGCGCAAGAATGAAGTGGTGGAAAAGGTGTTTACCAGCCGTTATCATGAAACCAAGAAGATGATGGTAGAGTTGTTTACTTGGGAAAAGTTGGATAAAGTAGAAGAAATCAAAAAAGCTTTCGGACTCTAAGCAATGGTGTTACAGGCAGATACGGTACAGGCAGAGGCTGTTGGAGAAGCAACTCTTCAGAATCCTGTCGTGCATACAGGTGTACTTACGCCGCGAAAAGTGTTGAGTTGGTTGCCACGCAATGCGACTCCGGCTCAACAAGACTCCATGATTCGGGCTCATATCAAGCCCAGCGAAATCAGGTGGAGCACGATGCCTGACACCCTCCATCTGCCAGGTCATACTGCGGGAAAAAGTTTCAAAGATGTTTCGTTACCACAGTATTATAGGGAGTCTTTCTTTTCGAAGGACTCTTTGTTTCATCCCGAGTTGCGTGGCGGACGGTTGGGAGTCTCGGGCGATCCTGTGCCTTATGCGATTTCGGGCGACAACTTTGTCACGTCATTGCTGTTGCTATGCTTTGTGTTGGCGTGTGTGGCTTTTGCCCAATCGCGTGAGTTTATCCTTCGGCAACTGCGCAAGTTCTTCTATGTGCCTCGTTTTGGTACTACAGAGATATCGGAGACATCTACCGAACTAAGGTTCCAACTCTTCTTGGTGCTTCAAACCTGTTTGTTGGGAGCTATAGGTTTTTTCCTATATTCCAGAGCATCAATTAGTGATACGTTCACAGTCGAGCAATATCAGGTGATAGCTATCTATGCAGGAATTGTGGCTTTTTATTTTCTTCTCAAAGCATTGCTCTATTCCGTTGTGGGGTGGGTGTTCTTCGAAAGGAAAAAAAACGTACAATGGATGAAGGCTTATCTCTTTCTTTTTTCCTGTGAAGGAGTGCTTTTGTTCCCTGTGGTTATGCTGTTGACATACTTTGATTTGTCATTAGATGCGGCTATTATTTATGCTATGATAGTGGTAGGATTGGTTAAAATCCTTTCATTTTATAAGAGTTATATTATCTTTTTTAGAGGAAACGGCTCGTTTTTGCAAATATTTTTGTACTTTTGTGCCCTTGAAGTGGTGCCTTTCTCTGCGTTGTGTGGAGGACTGGTATTGATGAGTCATTATTTGAAAATAAACTTTTAAGACAAAATGATTAAAAAGATCTTAGTTTCTCAGCCCAAACCTGCAAGTGAAAAGTCGCCTTACTATGACATAGAGAAGGAGTTTGGCGTAGAATGTGTGTTCCGCCCATTCTTCAAGGTTGAGGGACTTTCTGCAAAAGAGTTTCGTCAGCAGAAGATAAACTTGCTTGACTATACTGCAGTTGTTTTCACATCACGCCATGCTGTTGACAACTACTTTAAACTGGCAAAAGAAATGCGTATCACCATACCTGAAGATATGAAATACTTCTGTGTGATTGAGACTATCGCCCTTTACATCCAGAAGTATGTGCAATATCGCAAGCGCAAGGTGTTCTTCGGGACTACAGGAAAGATTGATGGCTTGATTCCACAGATGGCTCGCCACAAGACAGAGAAATATCTCGTACCGTTGAGCTGTGTACATAATGATGATATCAAGAACCTACTCGATGAGAAGAAACTCAATCATACCGAGTGTGTGATGTATCGTACCGTGAGCAATGATTTCACGGAAGAAGAAATCAAGGGCTTTGATTACGACATGATGGTGTTCTTTAGCCCAACAGGTGTGAAGGCTCTCAAGAAAAATTTTCCAGACTTCACTCAGGGCAAGGTTGTGGTTGGCGCTTTTGGACCGGCAACAGCCAGGACGGTAGACGAAGAAGGACTTCGATTAGACCTCAGCGCACCTACTAAGGAGTTCCCGTCAATGACAGGTGCACTGAAGGACTATCTTCAGAAGCATAATAAATAGGAAATGAAATCGACAGCAGGAACCTATACTTTTGGAAAGGACGAGAGGTTGTACCGCAAATTGCTTATAGATCAGCTCTTTGGCGGAAAAGCCAGTTCATACTCTGTGTGGCCAATAAGAGGTGTGTTCTTACTTGTTGATGACGACCATGGCAAAAAATCAACCAGTGCCGAGTTGTTGATTAGTGTTTCGAAGCGATATTTCAAGCGGGCTGTCAAGAGGAATCGTGTGAAACGGCAGATTCGTGAGGCTTATCGCAAGAACAAGGCTTTGATGACAGAAGCCTTGGAAAAAGTTTCTGGTAAGAAATTGTTGGTGGCAGTGATATGGCAGGATACCAAATTGCATGATACGGCAATGGTAGAAAGTAAGATGCAAGTACTTCTGCAACGTGTGGCAACCAGATTGCTACATGAGGAAGACAAGTTGTCGTCATGCAGTAAGGAAGACAAATAGACAATGTTGGGGAGGAAGAAAATGGTGTGTCGCCTAAAACAAATGCCGAAGTGGATATGGCAGGGCTTTAAGATGTTTTTGACCAAGTTGTTGGTTGGGCCTATATTGTTCTATCAGAAATGTATTACGCCCTTCACTCCCCCTTCTTGTAGGTTTACGCCTACGTGCTCAGAGTATGCTCGTCAGGCAATACTCAAGCATGGGCCTTTTAAAGGAATAGCACTTGCTATTTGGAGAATATTGAGATGCAACCCGTGGGGTGGTTCGGGTTACGACCCCGTTCCGTAAGTTCCGATAGTGTTTCGGATCCCATATATAATATTATAATATATAAAAGAAACTCATTCGATGGCAAAAAACTTTGTTGAAGAATTGAAATGGCGTGGTATGCTGGCGCAGATGATGCCAGGTACAGAGGAATACCTCAACACCCACATGGTGTCTGCCTACCTCGGAACTGACCCTACTGCAGACTCTCTGCACATCGGTCACCTTTGTGGTATCATGATGTTGCGCCACTTGCAGCGTTGTGGTCACAAGCCTTATCTGCTCGTAGGTGGTGCTACGGGTATGATTGGCGACCCTTCTGGCAAGAGCCAGGAGCGTAATCTTCTCGACTCTGAGACTCTCTATCATAACCAGGAAGCTATCAAGAAGCAGGTGTCTAAGTTCCTCGACTTCGATGGCACCGAGCCTAACAAGGCTGAGTTGGTCAACAACTACGACTGGATGAAGGACTTCACCTTCCTCGATTTCGCTCGTGAGGTGGGCAAGCATATCACCGTCAACTATATGATGGCAAAGGATAGCGTGCAGAAGCGCTTGAATGGTGAGGCTCGCGACGGCTTGTCTTTCACAGAGTTCACTTATCAGTTGCTCCAGGGCTACGACTTCCTCTATCAGTATCAGCACTATGGTGTTCGCCTCCAGCTCGGTGGTAACGACCAGTGGGGTAACATGACCACAGGTACTGAGTTGATTCACCGTACCCTCGGCAATGACGCAGAGTGCTTCTGCTTGACTTGCCCATTGATTACCAAGGCAGACGGCAAGAAGTTTGGTAAGACAGAGAGTGGTAACATCTGGCTCGACAGAAACCGTACCACTCCATACGCATTCTATCAGTTCTGGCTCAATGTAAGCGACGAGGACGCAGAGAAGTACATCAAGATTTTCACCGACCTTGACAAGGAGACTATTGATGCCCTCATCGAGGAGCACAAGCAGGACCCAGGTCGCCGTGTACTCCAGAAACGTTTGGCAGAGGAGGTAACCGTGATGGTTCACTCCAATGAAGACTTGGATATGGCTATCGCAGCCAGCAACATCCTCTTCGGTAAGGCTACCAAGGAGAATCTCGCTCAGCTTGATGAGGCTACCTTGAACGATGTGTTCGCCAATGTACCTCACTACGATCTCGACAAGAACTTACTCGGTGGCACAGCTGTAGATCTCTTCAACCAGGA
>DJOI01000021.1:32570-54937 GCA_002439605.1 Candidatus Segatella mututuai
ACAGCCGATGACCTCATCGACGGCAAGTATCTCTTGGTTCAAAGGGGCAAGAAGAATTATTATCTGATTACAATGAAATAGTATATTTTGGTGTATTTCAACAATAAAAATGCAAAAAGTATCAAAATAATTTGGTGGTGGAAAAAAAATCCGCTACCTTTGCATTCGATTTGATTGTCCTATGGTGTAATGGTAGCACTACAGTTTTTGGTTCTGTCAGTGGTGGTTCGAATCCGCCTGGGACAACAATTCGAAAACGACCCTCCAAACCGTTATGGCTTGGAGGGTCGTTTTTTTGACTAATAAAATCTGTAACTCCGCGAAACCTCTCTGTTCTAAGAGTCGGGAAATTCAGCAAAGAGATTTGCAAGTATCTGACAGAACCTTTTTGTCTTGTTGCCTTTTCTTTTTTCTTGCAAAAAATGAGATGTTGCTTGCACTTATCATTATTTAAGATAAAAATAAGTAAAAAGTAGGAATCTTTCGTATATTTTATGTAGAATAAGAAAAATAATTTGTAAATTTGCCATCAGACTAATCTTTGAGACTTAAAATTGCATGAAAACTAATTATTCACTTCGTTATGCGTCCCACCCTGTGGACGCTAAAAATTATGATACCAAACGCTTGCGAAAAGAATTTTTGATAGAAACGCTTTTTGTGAATGACGAGATTAATATGGTTTATTCCATGTACGACAGAATGATAGTAGGGGGTGCTATGCCTAAGACCGAGACTCTGCGCTTGGAGGCCATAGAGCCTCTTAAGACTTCTTATTTCACTACTCGCCGTGAGATAGGTGTCTTTAATGTAGGTGATGGAGAAGGTGTTGTAAAAGTGGGTGGCGAATCTTTTACCTTAGGCTTTAAGGAGGCACTTTATATAGGTCGTGGCGACAGAGATGTATTGTTTGAGAGTAAAGACTCTCGGCATCCAGCCAAGTTCTACTTCAACAGTACTTGTGCACATGCTAATTATCCTTGTCGTAAGGTGACCAAGCAGGATGCTATCTGTGCCCACATGGGTTCGCTCGAAATGAGCAATGAGCGTAATATCAACAAGATGTTGGTTAACCAGGTGCTTCCTACCTGCCAGTTGCAGATGGGAATGACAGAATTAGTTGCGGGTTCTGTCTGGAATACCATGCCAGCACATACCCACAGTAGAAGAATGGAAGTCTATTTCTATTTCGAAGTTCCCGAATCGCAAGCGGTATGCCACTTGATGGGAGAGCCACAGGAGACCCGGCATATATGGATGAAGGGAGAGCAGGCTGTCTTGTCGCCAGAATGGAGCATACATAGTGCAGCTGCCACACATAACTATACATTCATTTGGGGAATGGGCGGTGAGAACCTCGACTATGGCGATCAGGATTTCTATGAGATAACAGATTTGAAATAACAACAATAATTTTATTAAGATATGGATTTTTCTAAATTATTTTCATTGGAGGGCAAGGTTGCCCTTGTGACGGGAGCCGCTTACGGAATAGGCTTCGCTATTGCCGAGGCTTATGCCAAAGCTGGTGCAAAGATTGCTTTCAACTGTCGTAGCCAAAAGCACATGGATCAGGCTTTGGCCGATTATAAGGCAAAAGGCATTGATGCCAAAGGGTATATTTGCGATGTAACCGACGAGGAGCAGGTGAAGAAGATGGTAGCCGACATCGAGAAGGAACTCGGTGTCATCGACATCTTGGTGAACAACGCAGGCATCATCAAGCGTATTCCAATGACTGAGATGTCAGTTGAGGACTTCAAACAGGTGGTGGACATCGACCTTACCGCCCCATTCATCGTATCAAAAGCTGTCATCCCAGGCATGATCAAGAAGGGACATGGCAAGATTATCAACATCTGCTCTATGATGAGCGAGCTGGGTCGCGAGACCGTTTCTGCATACGCAGCAGCCAAGGGTGGCTTGAAGATGCTCACTCGCAACATCTGTTCTGAGTATGGCGAGTACAACATCCAATGCAACGGCTTGGGGCCTGGTTATATTGCAACTCCACAGACAGCACCTCTTCGCGAGCGTCAGGCTGATGGCAGCCGTCATCCATTCGATAGCTTCATCTGTGCAAAGACCCCGGCAGGTCGTTGGTTGGAGCCAGAGGAGTTGGAAGGTCCTGCCGTGTTCTTGGCATCGGATGCTTCTAATGCCGTGAATGGCCACATTCTCTATGTAGATGGTGGAATCTTGGCCTATATTGGTAAGCAACCTAAATAAAGAACTTAGCTGAATATAAATAAGGGCAGTCAAAAAATGACTGCCCTTTATTGTCTACAAGAATTTTTACAATTACTTGTTCAAAGCGTCTGAAAGCTCAGCACCAGCCTTGAATTTAGCAACTTTCTTGGCAGCAATCTGAATTTTTGCTTTTGTTGCAGGGTTGATTCCTTCACGAGCTGGGCGTTCGTTTACGCTGAATGTACCGAAACCTACCAACTGTATCTTGTCGCCAGCGATGAGGGCTTCCTTAAGTGCGTTAATTGTGGCATCGAGGGCTTTCTTTGAGTCTGCTTTGCTGATGCCAGCGCCTGCTGCAATCTTGTCAATCAATTCTGTCTTGTTCATAATTTTACGTTATTAAATGATTAATACTAATGTTTTTTTATCTATTTTGCTTACAAATATAGAATTATTCTTTTGAAAGTCAAACAAAAAATGCAGAAAAGTGCTGAAATTATTGAAAATTAAGTGTAATATGTCTTTTTTTTAGCGTTTTCACGGATATTTTTAGTAATTTTGCCGGAAATATTTAGTAATTAATCAGTTTTTGAAGATGCGCAATATACCTATAGTTACAAAGAATTTGTTGATAGTGAATATCGTGGCTTTCCTGCTTACTTTCCTTATGGGCAAGGATGCCAGCGGTGGCTATGTGCTGAATGATATTTTCGGACTCCATTTCTTTTTGGCTTCCGACTTCCGTATTTACCAGCTCTTTACTTACATGTTTATGCATGGAGGTTTCGAACATATTCTTTTCAATATGTTTGCCCTTTGGATGTTTGGTTGTGTGGTAGAAAGGGTGTGGGGCGCAAAGAAATTCCTTTTTTATTACATTGCATGTGGCGTCGGAGCGGGCTTGTTCCAGGAAGTAGCGCAGTTTGTGCAATTCTATGTAAAGATATCCGATGTGATGCCTGGAATAACGGTGGGCAACATGTTTTCGGCAGCCCAGGGCTTGTCGGGCGCATTGAATAGTTGGACAACAGTAGGTGCCTCGGGCGCCATCTATGCCATTCTGTTGGCTTTTGGTATGATTTTCCCAGAAGACCGCATTTTCATATTCCCGATTCCAGTGCCCGTCAAGGCCAAGTATTTTGTGATAGGCTATGCTGCCATCGAACTGTTCTCGGCCATAGCTACGACAGGAGATGGCGTGGCTCATATTGCTCACCTCGGAGGCATGGTCTTTGGATTCTTCATGATACGTTATTGGCGCAAGCAGATAGAAGGTGGCTATGGTGGCAGCAGAGCGAAGGATGCTTTTGACAAGATGCGTGATGTCTTCTCAGGAAAACATCGTAGGCAACAGTTTACATACACTAAAAATGAAAACTTTACTGCCAACAAACGGCAGCAAGACTGGGAATATAATGCTAAGAAGCAAGCTACGCAGGAAGAGATAGATCGTATCTTGGACAAGATACGCAAGAATGGTTATGACAGTTTGACCAAGGAGGAGAAGCAGATACTTTTCGACCAAAGCAATAAATGATACGGTACCATATAGCAAGAACTTGCTAAGCTTAGGGAGTAGGTAAAGGATATGTTCGCAGGAATTAAGGATTTCACTATAAGGATGTTGGCTGGCGCCAATGTCGCTTCTGTCATTCTGATGATGGCTGTGGGATACTCTGACCATTTGTCGCCAGAGCATTACGCATTGCTGTCTACTCTCGGCCTGTTTTTCCCCCTGTTCCTTTTCGTCAATATCTGTTTCTTGTTCTTTTGGCTGATTGTCAAGGTGCGGTATGTTTTCATTCCGTTCTTTGGCTTTTTGCTGTGTTATGTGCCTGTAAGGAAATATGTACCCTTGAATGTTGGTGGCGAACCGCCTTTAGGTTCTATCAAGTTGCTGTCTTACAATACTTTGAGCTTTGCAAAGGACGTGGAAGACGAGGATGGCGTCAATCCCATTGTAAAGTATTTGCGCAGGCAGAACGCAGATGTCGTTTGTCTTCAGGAAGCTGTTCCCACCACTCGCGAATGGGAACAGATAGACACCCTGTTGCGCCCTGTTTATCCTTACATAGACACGATAGTTCACCGCAATGGCGGCAACGGATTGATGGTGTTGAGCAAGTTCCCTATACGGAGAAAGGAACTGATTCCTTATGACTCTAAAGGCAATATGAGTGCAGTCTTCCATCTACTGATAAAAGGCAAGGAAGTGCTGTTGGTAAACAATCATCTGGAAACAACGGGCTTGTCTTTGGAAGAGCGACAGAAGTTTAAGAATTTGGTAAAAGGCAAATTGGAAACCAATGCTGCAGAGCAGACCTCAAAATTATTGATCGTAAAACTATCGGAAGCAAACAAGAAGCGTGCTCCAGAGGCTGAGGCTGTGGCAAACTATCTGCGCCAGAACCAAGGAAAGAGCATCATACTTTGTGGTGATTTCAATGACGGTCCTATCTCGTATGCACATCGAACGATAGCGCGAGATCTGACAGATTGCTTTATAGAGAGCGGAAACGGATTGGGAATAAGTTATAACAAGGGTGGGTTTTATGTGAGAATAGACAACATCATGTGTTCTGACGATTGGAAACCTTATGGCTGTGAAGTGGATAATAAAATAACCGTTTCAGACCATTATCCCATACTTTGTTACCTAAAAATGCAGCCTAAACACTAAAAAAAGAATAATATCCCAGAAATAATTTCTGAAAACGAAAAAAAATGATTATTTTTGCACGTCATTACATGTAAATTAATAATTAATAACTATAAAAAATAGAATGCAAAACAAAGGAATTGTAATTTGTGTTGCCGTCTTGTTGACGCTTGCAAGCATTTTCTATCTGTCATTCTCGTTCGCTACGAGATATTATGATAGCAAGGCTTCGGAGTTGAAAGACCCAATAGCACAGCAGGATTATAAAGATTCTGTGAAGTATCTGGGTGTCTACTCTTACCAAAACTGCTTGGAAACTCAGATAGGTCTCGGACTTGACCTGAAGGGCGGTATGAATGTAATCCTTGAGATTTCTGTACCTGATGTACTTGAAAACCTTGCCGATCACAAGACCGATGCAGGCTTTACAAATGCCATGAAGGAAGCCAGAGCTCAGGAGGAAGCCAACGGTGGTGACTTTGTGTCACTTTTCATTAACGCTTATCACAAGAGCGCACCAGGTCATAAACTCGCAGAAGTCTTTGCTACCCAGCAATTGCAAGGCAAGGTTTCTCCACAGAGCAGTGACGCTGAGGTAGAAAAAGCCATCCGTGCATCTGTGCAGGACGCTATTGATAACTCTTTCAACGTGGTTCGTACTCGTATTGATAAGTTTGGCGTCGTTCAGCCTAACATCCAGAAACTGGAAGGTCAGCAGGGTCGTATCATGGTTGAAATGCCTGGTATTAGCCAGCCTGAGCGTATGCGTAAGATGCTTCAGGGTAGTGCTAACCTTGAGTTCTGGGAGACTTACAATTCTGAGGAGATTGCTCCATATCTTCAGCAACTTGACACTCGTATCGCCAATGGCGGTGAGGAAGCAAAGGATACAACAGCAGCAGATCCTGCCAAGAAGGAAGTAGCTAAGGCTGCTCCTAAGAAAGCTGCTCCTAAATTTAATCTCAAAAAGGATGAAGCCAAGGAGCAGGTAGGTCAAGAGGCACAAAATGCTGCTGCTATCAAGGCTCACCCATTGTTGGCTCGTTTGCAGCTCGGTGGTGGATTGAGCACAGTAGGTTATGCAAGTGTTCGTGATACTGCCGCTATCAATAAGATTATTTATTCTCAGATTGCCAAGCAGGTATTGCCATCCGACTTGAAACTTCTTTGGAGTGCCAAGCCAGCTGACGGCATCAAGATGAAAAATATCTATGAGCTTCATGCCCTGAAGGTTACAACATCTACAGGTCGTGCTCCGTTGGAGGGTGATGTTATCACCGATGCCAAGGACGAGTTCGACCAGATGGGTTCTCCTGTAGTAAGCATGAAGATGAATACAGAGGGCGCACGCAAGTGGGCCCAGATGACCAAGGCCAACGTGGGCAAGGCTATCGCTATCGTATTGGATGGCGTGGTTTACTCTGCTCCTCGTGTCAAGGGCGAGATTGATGGTGGTAGATCACAGATTTCTGGTAACTTCACCATCGAGGATACCAAGGACTTGGCTAACACCTTGAAGTCTGGTCGTATGCCAGCTCCAGCTCGTATCGTTCAGGAGGAGGTCGTAGGTCCTACCCTCGGTGCCCAGTCCATCCAGATGGGTATCATCTCGTTCGTTGTGGCTTTCGTGCTCTTGATGGTTTACATGGTGATGATGTACAACGTCATTCCTGGTATGATGGCTAACTTGGCATTGCTTGTCAATGTATTCTTTACATTGGGTATCCTGACGTCGTTCCAGGCCGCTCTTACCTTGCCTGGTTTGGCAGGTATGGTATTGTCTTTGGGTACAGCCGTCGATGCCAACGTGCTTATCTATGAACGCATCAAGGAGGAACTTCGCTCTGGCAAAGGTATGAAGCAGGCTGTGGCCGCTGGTTATGGCAACGCTTTCTCTGCCATCTTCGACTCTAACTTGACTTCTTTGATCACAGGTGTTATCTTGCTCGTGACTGGTACTGGTCCTATCCGTGGTTTCGCAACGACTTGGATCATCGGTATCATCGTATCGTTCTTCACTGCTGTGTTCTTGACTCGTTTGGTTTACGACTACAAGTTGAACCACGACAAATGGATGCACTGCAAGTTTGATACAGCCGTTTCGCATAATTTGATGCAGGGCAAGAAATACAAGTTCATGTCTATGTACAAGGGCACATTTACCATTGCAGCCATAGCAGCTGTGGTATTCATTGCAAGTTTCTTTGTACGTGGCTTGAGCAAGAGCATTGACTTCACAGGTGGCCGCAACTACGTGGTTCAGTTCGAGAACCCTGTAGAGCCTGAGCAGATTCGTACTGTTCTCGGTGATGCCTTTGTCAATGCCGATGGAACCAAGGCCAATACCAGTGCTATCGCTATCGGTACAGATGGCAAGACCATCCGTGTGTCTACCAACTATATGATTGAGAGCAACGACCCAACCGTCGACGATAAGGCCGAGACCATTCTCTACAACGCTTTGAAGAAGGCAGGTTTGGTATCTCAGAAGAGCGTTGAGGCTTTCAAGAACCCAGATGTTCGTCAAGGAGGCTCTATCATCAGTAGTACCAAGGTGGGGCCATCGGTAGCCAAGGACATCACGATGGGGGCTATCTACAGTGTACTTTTCGCATTGATTGCCATATTCCTCTACATCTTGCTCCGATTCCGCAATGTGGCCTTCTCTGTAGGTTCTACCGTGGCATTGGCATTCGATGCCTTGACCGTAGTAGGTTTCTACTCTCTCTTGTGGGGCTTGGTACCATTCTCTTTGGAGGTAGACCAGACCTTCATCGGTGCTATTCTTACTGTGGTGGGTTACTCCATCAACGATAAGGTGGTTGTGTTCGACCGTATCCGTGAGAACTTGAAACTGCATCCTAAGGGAGACCGTCAGCAGCTCTTCAACTCATCTATCAATGAGACATTGGCTCGTACCATCAATACCTCTACCTCTACATTGCTCGTGTTGCTTTGCATCTTCATCCTCGGTGGTGACAGCATCCGCAGCTTCTCGTTCGCAATGATTCTCGGTGTCGTGTTCGGTACCTTGTCTTCTATCTTCATCGCTTCTCCTATGGCTTACATCGTCATGGGACGCAAGATCAAGGCTGAGCCTGCAGAAGAGGTTGCTGTTGCAGAGACTAAGTGAAAATCTGAGTTTTGAATCCCTGTCCGAATCTTTCGGTCGGGGAAAGATATAAAAACAATAAAAGGTCGCTCCATATCAAGAAGCGACCTTTTTTGTTATCAAGTGATTCCACCGAGAATCGAACTCGGATCAAAGGTTTAGGAAACCTCCGTTCTATCCATTAAACTATGGAACCCTGTAAATACATTTGGCTAAGTTGTTCTCAGAGTATGCAAAGCAAAATAACTTCACTATACAGAGTATGACTTTGCTTCTGCAAAGATACATCAAAAAAATGACTTTCCGAAATAAAAGCACTTATTTTTTATAGCTCCTTTAGTTTTTACCTATATAATAATGTGTAGTCTATGTTTTTAGCCTTTCTTTTGTCCAGTTTGCTTACGTTTGTAGAGCTGAATTGTGAGAATCTATTTGACACTCGACATGATTCCTTGAAGAATGACATGGAGTTTACCCCGGAAGGTAGCTATCATTGGACCCGTACTCGGTATTGGCATAAACTGAATAGCTTGGCAAAGGAACTGATTGCTTTGGGTGAACGGGATAACAAGGAATGGGAAATCCCGGATTTAGTGGCGATGTGTGAGGTGGAGAATGATACGGTGATGACCGACCTAACCAAGCGCTCGCTTCTTCGTCTGGCGGGGTATGAATACCTTGTGACTTCTTCGCCCGATGAGAGAGGTGTTGATGTGGCTCTGATGTATATTCCTTCTTCTTTCTGCCCATTGCGTTCGTATCCGATACGTGTTAAACCTATGGCGGGAATGCGGCCCACGCGTGATATCCTATATGTTAGCGGCCTTGTCTTAGGTGGCGATACGCTGCATGTGTTTGTTGTGCATGCTCCCAGCCGTCGGGGAGGTGAGATGGCTTCGCGCCCTTATCGTATGCAGGTTGCCAAACAGTTGGGTGAGGCTGTCGATTCTGTCTACTCATGTAGCAGGGAGGCGCATATCATTGTGGCTGGCGACTTTAATGACTATTCCGATTCGCCAGCGTTGTTATATTTACGTGAAGGCTTCCGGCTTACAGAGGTCTCGCAATTTGCTGCGGGAAGGAATGGTGCGAAGGCTACTTATCGTTGGCATGGGGAATGGCGTAGCCTCGATCATATTCTTTGCAGTCCTGCCGTGGCAAAATGTTCCGTGGAGTGCTATGTGGGTGATTTGCCTTTCTTGATGGAAGAGGATGAACGTTATGGTGGTTATCGTCCCAAACGTACTTACTTGGGACCACGTTATCTTGGAGGCTATAGCGATCATTTGCCCTTGGTCTTCCGCTTTAGTCTGAAAGATGGGGCTGCCCCTCTGTTGTCGCCATACAATTAGGAAAGAATAGTGTTTTGTGTAAAAAGCGAAAAAAGTTATCTGAAACTTCAGATAACTTTTTTGTTTCTCCTAAGAATAATTTCTTAATATTATATATGTATAAGTAAAAGATGATGAAATGCGTTTCACAACGTCGATTTTGTTTTCTGGTGCAAAGGTATAAATTAGTTATCTTTATATGGGGTAAAAAATGGTTTAATGGGTGTAAAAAATGGTTTTTATACCTATTTTGTTAACTAATACTACCTTTTTGGGAGAGATTTTGCCTATTTTACAGATTGTAGTTTTATTCTTCTGGGCATTTTGTGCTTTTATATCCGTTGCGACAGATTTGACATTTTGCCAATATCGAGGTTGAGTTTTTTAGCCCTATCCTTATGGTGCATGTGCAATATAATGCATGTATTTGCGTTTTATAAATAGAGGGTGGATAAGGGTTTGTTTACACAGAATATTTAAGTACGTATGAAAAGAAACATATTATTTTTGATTGTCTGTTTGTTGGCTCTTTCTTTGAAATCTGGGGCACAGACAGCGGAGAGTGAGGTGGGCGGATTTTCTGTTATTCCTCGTGTAGGAGTGGTACTTGCCAACTGGAGCAACAACCGTATTTATTATGCTTCGGGGGAGGACGGGGCTTCTTTGAAGTCCAATTTTCAGGCGGGCTTTATGGGTGGTGCCGATGTGGAGTATCGTGTTACTAAGGAGATTGGTGTCAGCTTGGGGGCTTATTATGCCAGGCTGGGCTTCCGGTTCTCCAGCTACGAGGCTACTGTTGATGCCGATAAGAAGCAGTATCAAGGTATTTCCGACTATCACGTCAATTTGCATTATCTCAATGTTCCTCTGGTGGTGAAGGGCTATGTTACGCGTCGGCTGGCATTTATGGTTGGCGTTCAGGCTGGCTTCCTGCTCGACGATCCCAAGTATGAGTTTACCTCCATTGATATAGAAAGAGACCAGTATGGTGGTGCTACCTATGGCAATTCACAGACGGTTTCAGACTCATGGCCTACCAAGAAGGTGGACGTGTCTTTGCCTATAGGTTTGTCCTATGAGTATATGGGGGTCGTGCTCGATGCTCGTTACAATCTGGGGCTTACCAATGTTGACGATTCACCTGCCCGTGATGGCAGCAGCAAGAATCGTGTGTTTACATTCTCTGTGGGCTATCGTTTCGCACTTTGATATAAATGGAAAAATCCGCATTCAGAAGAGTTGTAAATTACCCACCGAATGCGGATTCCTTATTTGATGTAGTATCGCTTTCTTCTCGAAGCAGATATTGCTGGCGTGTTATCCGTAGATAACCTTTCCGTTCTCGTCCTCGTAAGGAGTCAAGTCCTTGGCATACTGGTTCATGGCGCGAAGGCTCATGCCCATGGAAGAGAAACCACCATCGTGGAAGAGATTCTGCATAGTCACCTTACGGGTGAAGTCAGAGAACATCATGACGCAATAGTTGGCGCAATCCTCTGCTACGGCATTGCCAAGAGGAGACATCTTGTCGGCGAAATCCATCATGTTGTCGATGTCCTTGATGCCCTTGCCTGCGGTAGTGGCTGTAGGACTCTGAGAGATGGTGTTGATGCGCACGTGTTTCTCTCTACCATAGATATATCCGAAGCTACGAGCAATGCTTTCCAACATGCTCTTGGCATCTGCCATGTCGTTGTAACCGAAGAAAGTGCGCTGTGAAGCCACATAGGTGAGTGCTACTACAGAACCCCATTCGTTGATGGCATCCAACTTCTTGGCAACCTGTAGCATCTTGTGGAATGAGATGGCTGAAATGTCCAAAGTCTTATTTAAATAGTTGTAGTCAAGATTGTCGTAAGTGCGATGTTTGCGCACGTTGAGGCTCATGGCCACTGAGTGGAGAACGAAATCTATTTTACCACCCAATTTTTCCTGTGCTTCAGTGAATACTTTTTCCAAGTCTTCTACGCTGGTCGCATCGGCTGCGATAATAGGAGCGTTGATTTGTTCTGCGAGTTTGTCGAGTGTTCCCATTCTCAGGGCCATTGCTGTGTTGCTGAGCGCGATAGTTGCACCTTCTTCGGCAGCCTTCTCTGCAACTTTCCAAGCGATTGATTCCTCATTGAGGGCACCGAAGATGATGCCACGCTTGCCTTTTAACAAATTGTGAGTCATTGTTATCTTAATACTTTTGTTTATACTAACGGCATGATGTCTTATATATAATTAAGGTGTAAACTTCTCTTGTTTACCCTCTTTGCCGTTGAAATCGGGTGCAAAGGAACGCTTTTTTTTTTATATGAGCAAACTTTTTGAAGAAAAAGATAGTCGTTTGTGCACAAACCCTATTAATCTGTGCATGTTTTTAGTCCAAAAAGCGACGAGATGCATGAAGGGTTCTTCCTGTTATTTGTTTTATCTTGCAGGCTTTCCTCTTTTCATTTCCCAAAAACTGTTGTCAAAAACATACGACGAGCCATCGATGACCAAGCCCTGGTCCTTCGATGACCAAGCCTTGGTCCCTCTGTGACCAAGCCCCGGTCCTTCGGTGAACAAGCAGCGGGCAACAAGTGCCCAAAAAACGTTCACATACTTGGGCAATATATTTATCCTCCACCAGCACCAAGGCGATGGAGAAGCTGCTGGAGCGCATCGCCAGTACGGCAACTCGGTGGTTCCGCTCTAAAAATGACACTTCGCTGATACTTTACTGATATTTCTCGACGATTTTTCCGAGAAGTATCAGCGTATTTAATTTATTACATACCAATCGATTAGCACAATTTTTGAGTTCAAAATGATACTTTGACACTTTTTTCCTCAAAAACTTTTTACACATGAATAATTTCAACCGTATACAGACCGAACTTCTTATGAGTGGGTTTGGCATCATACCTCATCGGGAAGACCGTTCTTGCGTTAGGAGTTGGTACATCTCTTCGTGGATGAGATAACAAATAGCAAGCGAAAGAGCGCAATTTCTTACTAAATTTTAATTTTTTGCCTTATAACAGCATTTTTATGACAAAATATTTGCAAATATCCAAAATAAGTTTTAATTTTGCAACCGATTATAACAATTTTATAAATTTATCTAATAAAGAGAGAGATTATGTTTAAAAGAATCGCTTTATTTATGGGGGGGTAATTCTCAGTTGTGGAGTTGCCTTCGCGCAAACATCCGTTACTGGTAAGGTAACTTCTTCTGAAGATGGTGAGCCAGTGATTGGTGCTTCCATCAAGGTTGTGGGTACCAATACGGGTACTGTTACCGACATCGATGGTAACTTCAGGTTGAATGTTCCCGCCGATGCCAAGTTGGAGATTTCATACATCGGTATGAATCCACAAACTGTCAAAGCAAGCTCGAACATGAAGATTGTTTTGACTTCTGACAATAAATCCTTGGACGAGGTTGTTGTTGTAGGCTATGGTTCCGCTCGTAAGATTGGTACGATAACGGGTTCTATCGCCACAGTCAATTCCGACAAGTTAAAAAATGCTCCTTCTTCTTCTGCACTCGACAATCTCCAGGGACAAGTGGCTGGTTTGAATGTGTTGAGCAGTTCTGGCGAGGCTGGTGACAACTCCGTGAGCGTCAATCTTCATGGAATTGGCTCTTTGTCTGCAAGTTATACTCCTTTGTATGTGTTGGATGGTATTCCAGTTTCCAGTCGTACCATCATGGCGATGAACCCTAATGACATCAAGACCGTGTCCGTGCTGAAGGATGCGTCTGCTACTTCCATTTACGGTTCTCGTGCTGCCAACGGTGTCATCTATGTGACGACCAAGAATGGCGGCTACAATACCAAGGCTACTATTACTTATCGTACCCAGGTAGGTTGGTCAACACTTGCCAACAAGGGCTTCTACGAGGATATGATGAGTGGCGATGAGCTTTATAATTTCTGGCTGAACTCAGGCTTGGCAAGCGAGGCTACTTTGAAGAAAAGATATGATGACAATGGCTATCGTGAGAATACCAAGTGGTATGAAATCTTCCAGCAGTTCAACAATCCTCAGACCCAGAACGACTTGACCATTCAGGGTGGTGGCGACAAAATTTCTTACTTGGTTAGTGCTTCTCAGTTCCATCAGAGAGGTACCGCCATTGGCAACTATTATGATCGTTATACCCTTCGTTCTAATATTGATGCCAAGCCAAAGAGCTGGATGCGTACTGGCTTGAATATCAACCTTTCATACGACAAGAAACAGCGTAATGCAAACTGGGGTAACTCTGATGGTACTTCCAACTATACTTCTGGTGGTTTGTCATACATGTTGAACCCATTGTATCCACATATCGATCCAAGTACAGGTAAAGAGTATGATATGTATCCAAGCGGACATGCTAATCCTGTTTTATACATGGAAAAGAATCCATCTATATACTCTCGCTATGGATTGACTGGTAATGCCTATATTGAACTTGAGCCTATCAAGTCTTTGAAAATTCGCTCTCGTGTAGGTACAGACCTCTATTTCATGCGTGGCAATGCCATGTCTTATCCTTCATATTATGCAAATAATGGATCTGGCAGTCGTAGTAAGAATACAACCTATTCGTATTCTCATACTATAACCAATACTATCGAGTATAGCTTTGATGTAGCAAACGATCATCATTTTACAATACTTGGTGGTCAGGAAGGTGTTATCAACGACTACGATTACTACACAGCCCGTTCCGCAGGGCAGGTTGTTGATGGCATGATGTATCTTCAGAATGGTAAGCAGACTTCTTACACCATGAGCGAAAGTTCTACGGCAAGCAAGTTCCTGTCGTTCTTCGGTCGTCTCGATTATAACTTGATGGATCGCTACTTCCTTGATTTCACACTCCGTAACGATGCTTCTTCTCGTTTTGGCCGCAACAACCGCAATGCTACATTCTGGGCGCTGGGCGCACTTTGGAAAGTAAAGAACGAGGACTTCATGAAGTCTGCTGATTGGATTAACGATTTGGACTTCAAGGTAAGCTATGGTACACAAGGTAACGCTGGCATCGGCGACTACTCTGCCCTCGGTTTGGTGGGGAAAACTACATCTCTGAACAATGAGTTTGCCACCAGCTTTACACAGCCAGCCAACAGCAACTTGACTTGGGAAACCCAGAAGCTCTTTACCGTCGGCTTGCAAGGACGCCTTTGGAATCGTTTCGACTTCGACTTGTCGTACTATATCCGCCAAACCGATAATATGTTGATGGATGTACCATATCCATACACCAGTGGATTCTCTTCTGTAACGCAGAACGTTGGTGGTCTCAAAAATACGGGTGTTGACGTGAAATTGGGCGTAGACATTGTTCGCACCAAGGATTACTTCGTGAATTTCTCTACCAACTTCAACTACAACAGCATGAAGATAACCGAGTTGTTCGATGGTCGCCAGCGTTGGGAGATAGCTAATACCATGGTAGCCTATGTGGTAGGTAGCCCTGTGATGTATTACTTGCCACTTTATGCTGGTGTCGATCCTGCAGATGGTGCGCCTATGTGGTATAAGGCAGGTGACGACCCTGATGTAACTACCAAGGGTGAGACAACTAAAGATTTTAGTGAAGCTGCTTTAACCCAGAACTCAGGTAAAAAGCGTTACGCTCCATTCAATGGTGGCTTTGGCTTGAGCGCTGGTTGGAAGGGACTGACTATGCAGGCCGATTTCTCTTACGTGCTGGGCAAGTATATGGTCAACAACGATGCTTATTTCTATAACAACCCTAACGTTGTAGGAATTCTTTACAATCAAAAGAAAGGTACTGAAGATTGCTGGTCTGAGGAGAATCCCAACGCCAAGTTCCCAAAATGGAGCGATGGTTATACACTTCAGTTTGATGACCACTTGCTGGAGAATGCTTCTTTCTTGCGCTTGAAGAATTTCCAGATTGGTTATCAGTTGCCTAAGTCCATCCTTACTTGGCAAAATGTAGTCAGCGACGTGAAGTTTACCTTTACCGGTCGTAACTTGTTTACCATTACCAACTATGGTGGCATCGACCCAGAGGTGAACTCCAACCTTACCTATGGTATTACAGGCAACAGCAAGCAATACCTCTTCGGTTTAGAGATAACATTCTAAAAAAAAGTTACATTTATTACAGAAGACAACAATGAAATTCAATAAATATTTGATCGTAGCATTAGGTTTGGGCATGTCTGCCCTTACTTCATGCAACTTGGATGAGACTCCGGCTTCTTCTATCGTCATAGAAGATGGCGACCATGCCATCAGTTCTAACTTGGAGTTGAATGCCATGCGTAATGGTATCTACACCTCGTTCCGTTCTACGTTCTATGGTGATATGAGTCAGCCCAGCGAGCTGATGTGCGATGGGTTCAACGCCACTGCCGATTTCGGTAACAACTATGGCCCAGTGCATCGTATGGATGCCAGCTTCACAGCCAGCGATTACGACACGGAGGCTCTTTGGGAAACTTTCTATTCTGCCATCAAGGATTATAACATCTTTATCCATTCTGCAGCCAACTTTGCCGAGGCCCAGCCTGACTACAAGTCGGATGCCGACCATGACATGGCCGAGGCTTATGCATTCCGTGCTTACAGTTACATGGAGTTGGTGCGTCACTTTGCCAAGGCGTACGATGCCAAGACTGCAAGCAGTGATCTTGGTGTGCCCTTGGTGTTGGAGTACAACCAGAATGAGAAGCCAGCTCGTGCTACGGTGGCTCAGGTATATGAGCAAATCAAGAGCGACCTCGACCAAGCTGCGACTTTGGGATTGGCAGAAAAACCAGCCCTGCGTTCTGAGTGGTTTACTGTAGATGCCTTGAATATGCTCTATGCTCGTTACTACTTGGACACCCGAAATAATGAGAAGGCAGCTGAGTATGCCAAGAAGGTGATGGATTCCGAGGCAGGCTATGCTCTCTCTTCTACTGCGGCAGAGATGGAGGCAGAGTATGTCAATGATAAGGGTACCGAGGCTATCATGCAGTTGCCTGCCAGTGCGACAGAGAATGGCTCTGGTACGAATAGTGCCTATACTAACTTCGATTACTATGCGGATCTTGCTAAGGCAGGCTATCCAGGAGATGGTGTCTATGCGGAACCTTATTTCTTCCCCTCGCAGAAGTTGATCGACCAGTATGAGAAGGGAGATGTTCGTTTTGCCCAGTGGTTTGCGCCAAGCACAAAATATACTATATATATGACAGGTTATTTCTTAGGTGAATATCCTCTATACACATTCACCAAGTACTTTGGCAATCCAGATTTGAATACAGATGGCGTTCCAAATGCTCGCCAGCATGTGAAGCCATTCATGATAGGTGAGGCTTACTTAATCTATGCCGAGGCAAGTCTGAATGCCGGTAATGTCTCGGCTGCCAAGACTGCTCTCAACGAGCTACAGCAGAAGCGTGGTGCTTCCTTGACGGAGGCTACTGAGGCGACCATCGAGAAAGAGTGGTTCCGTGAAACTCCTGGAGAAGGTCTTCGCATCAGCTGCCTGAAGCGCTGGGGCAAGGGTTACGAAGGTCGTGCTGCCCAGCCATTCGCCAAGGAAAACGCCCTCATTTACACTGGCAAGAACTATGACGAAAAATCTATGCCTGCTGATGACATCCACTGGGTATGGCCGATTCCTTCATACGAGATTCGTGTGAACAGCAACTTGCAAAAGCAGCAGAACCCTGGCTACTGATCCTGACAGGTGGTTTCTGCTCGCTAACTTAGAAATAAATGATATTTACGATATAGGAATGCCATGAGTGGCATTTTCTATAAATCTCTCGGGGAGAGGTGGGCTGTGAAGCTCGCCTCTCCTTTTTGGATTTACTTGAATAGATCTTTCATTGTTACTTGGCAGTGTATGTCGTCAGAATAGCCGCCGTATGCGGAACCGCATGTACGGTGGTGTGAGAGGTTGGTAAATGCGAAAGTAGGAGATAAGCACCTATGATTAGTGTTTACCTCATACTCGATGGTTTGCGGTATAAGATAATTGTTAGTCTTTTAGGCAAGCCAATGGAATGACTTTTACTCCATCAGGACGAGTGTATGCCATACTGCCACCTGTGAGAATAATAAGTAAGTCTGGCTCACGAAGCGGAACTTGCTTTTCAGTTTTGTTGTGTTCTTGCACCAATCGTTTTATCTCCAAAAGATGCTTTGAACCGTCTTCGATGTCACGACTGCCCAATTTGCACTCAATGAGAGCGTAGCGTCCATCGTCAAGGTGAAGAACAAGGTCAGCTTCCAATCCATAACGATCACGATAATAAGACAGATGGTTACCAAAGCCTGGTGTATAAGCACGAAGGTCACGAGCGCACATCTGTTCAAAGATAAAGCCAAAGGTTTTAAGTTGAGTTTCTAAACCCTCTGCGTTTAAACCCATAGCAGCTACTGCGATGGAGGGGTCTGAGAAACCTCTCTTCGGCATACTACGGATAGCGGTTTTGCTTCTGATTGCAGGACACCAAGCATCAATATCTTGAATAACAAAAAGTTTTTCTAAGGCACAAATGTAATCGTCAAATGTGTCTTGGGAAATAGTGAGGTCTCCCGAAGATGTAACATCTGCAAGGATGTTAGTCTTTTTTGCTATTGTACTGATATTGCGAGCATACGAACGTAGTATTTGCTTGGCGATTTTTGAATTGCGTTGCTTCTTGTCAATAGATGAAAGATCTATTTCGCATACACTATTTACATAGTCTCTTGCTATTAAAGTTTGTGACTTCTCTGGCATTTGCAGAGTTACAGGCCATCCGCCACGACAAGCCGCTCTGATAAGTTCGGGGATGTTCAACTTGCTAGTTGCGCCATCAATGTCATAATTAGGATTGTCAAACAGTTGGTTTAAGGAAACTTCTCCTGTCGATTCTTGGGATTCCCATAGGCTCATAGGGTACATCTTCATGCGAGAAATTCGCCCTGTACCTGAATGAAATATATTGTTCTTGTCAACAGTGTTACTACCAGTAAGTATGTATTGACCTGGTGCTCCGCCAGATTTATCCACGGCGATGCGTACTGCGTCCCAAAGAGTTGGTGCGTCTTGCCATTCGTCTATCAAGCGAGGTTGCTTGCCTTTTAATAATAATGAAGGCATAGTTGCTGCTGTTGCGAGATTTTCTTCTCTCCTGTCTGGATCCTGCAATTGTAGGACACTTTGAGCTTGTTGTTGGGCTGTTGTTGTCTTGCCAGTCCACTTTGGCCCTTCAATTAGTATTGCTCCAAAAGCTTTTAGTCTTTCTTTTAGAACTTTGTCAGCTATTCTTTGTAGATACTTCATATTGCTGATGTTTTGTTTGCAAAGTTACACTTTTTCCTTTAAAACTCCAAATAGATCGGTGTTTTTGTGGCAAACCAATCGGTGTTTTTGTGGCATTTCGGTCGGTGTTTTTGTGGTAAATCACACTTTTGACGAGTATAGAGGGTAAGAAAATAAGATATGAATGTATATCCCAAAATACCCTTCACCCACCTTTCACCACCCATCACCCTGTCGTTTCTTGATCCAGTTCGTAGGGCATTTGCTTCTTTTCATTTCATGGAGTTGGAGCTACAAGTAGGAAATGGCGTAGTTGATTTTTTAGATTGTTCTTTTCGTTGGCTTCATCGACAGGTGACAATCCTGCATGTCGGAAAGTGATCTTTCTCTGCTTTGTTGCTATTGTAAAGCTCTAACAATTCTCCTGATTCTTTTTCCTTCCTATTAAATTGTCCATAATGTTGCTTTATTTGTCCGCAAAGAAACAAAAAGATGCAATAGCGGACAAATAAAAGATTGTTTTTGACTTTTTGTTACAAATGGATCTAACTTTTGAAACATTTTTAATCAATGATATAGGAGTGCCATGAGTGGCATTTTCTATAAATCTCTCGGGGAGAGGTGGGCTGTGAAGCTCGCCTCTCCTTTTTAGATATCTAATCATTTGAGGCCTTTTCTATGCTTTTCTTATCCAATAAGAAGTCGAATAAACTCATTGTGATGACCCCGTCTTCATCTATTTTTTTCTTGATGTCATCTTTGACGATAATTATCTTTCGAAAGCTATCGTCTATTTTGGTAAGCGAACGTCGTTCTTGCTTTTCTTTTTCTTCATTAGGCATATTAAATGCTGATTGAATGTAAACTCGATCCGCACCATTGTTCACCACAAAATCTACCTCTAAGTTGCTACGCTTGCTCTTTCCGTTATCGTCTTTGCTCCAACATTCAACCATTCCCACATCTACTAAGTAGCCCCTTAATCTCAGTTCGTTATAGATGATATTCTCCATGATGTGAGTTTCTTCTTGTTGGCGGAAGTTCAATGCGATGTTTCTCAAACCGAGATCGCAAAAATAGAATTTGGTCTCTGTTCCGATATATTTACGTCCTTTTACATCATATCTCAATGCTTCTTCAATAAGATAAGCATCTTGAATATCTTTAATATATTCTGTGATGGTCTTGTCTGCAATTTTGATTTGGCTCACAGACTGAAAAGTATTACTGATTCGTTTTGGATTGGTGGATGAACCTATAATAGAAGCTAATATTTGTAGCAGCTGATGCAATCCTTCTGGATTACGAATGCCATTCCTATCAACAATATCCCGAAAATAGGTAACATCATATATTTCCTTTAGGTATGTACGTTTCGTTGCCTCGGAGTCTAACGACAAAATTTGGGGAAGTCCCCCGAAGGTATAATAATCTTTCCAGGCTAAAGAACGCTCTCCGCCCACTGTATTATAATATTCGGAAAAAGATAAAGGCCAGATTCTAATTTCTTGACCTCTTCCCCTAAACTCAGTAACTACATCTTTTGAGAGGAATCTTGAGTTTGAACCAGAGACATATATTTCTGTGTTAGGAGTATGCATTAAACTTAATAGTACACTAATGAAGTCATCTACTAATTGAATTTCGTCGAGAATAATATAGTTCGTTTTGCCATCTTGTTGTATATGCTCATCAATGTAATCAAGCAAAGAGTCAGGATTACATAGTTTTCTATTACGTCTATCATCTAATGATAACTCCAGCAAATGGGTTTGCTCAATTCCATTAGACAATAAGTAGTCATGAAAGATGCGAAAAAGCAAAAAAGATTTGCCACATCTTCTACCACCAGTTATGATTTTTACGAGACCATTGCCTTGCCCCTTTATCAATTTCTCTAAATATGCTTCTCTATTTATTATCATATTATACCGAATATTTGTGGTTAGACACAGATTTTCGGCGCAAAGATAGCACTTTTTCTTAATATTAGCAAAAAATGAGGCATTTATTTTTTATCAACGATATAGGAGTGCCATGAGTGGCATTTTCTATAAATCTCTCGGGGAGAGGTGGGCTGTGAAGCTCGCCTCTCCTTTTCTTATTTATAGGTTCAAACTATTTGGATTCATCAAGAAGTCATAAATGTTCATAATCAGGATGCCTTCCTCGTTCTGGTAGGTCGGAGTGGGCGTTCCTACTATGACGATTTTCTTGAAGCTGTCTTTAATGCGCAAGAGAGAGTTGAACTCTTGTTTCATTTTGTCTTCTGTTGGCAAGGCATAGGCAGATTGTATGTAGCATCTCTTATAGCCCAGATTGCAAACGAAATCGACTTTTAGTGTACTGCGTTGCCGTTTACCGTCTTCTCCAATCGTAAAAATTGGTATTTGCCCAACATCAACAGAATAGCCTCTAAGGCGCAATTCATTGTATATAGCGTTTTCCAAGAGATGTGTGAATTCTGTCTGGCGAAAATTCAGTCTGGCGTTACGTAATCCTAAGTCTGTGAAGTAATATTTTGATGGTGTGTCAATGTATTTCTTGCCTTTGATGTCAAATCTGATGGATTTCTCAATGATAAAAGCATCTTGCATCAAGTATAGATAGCTCTTGATGGTATCTTTTGTCAGACTGCTTTGTTTGACAGATTTGAAACTATTTTCCAACTTTGTAGGATTGGTTAGGCTGCCAATATTTGAGGCGACCAAACTGATTAGCTCTTCTAAATCGTCATCTTTTTTTATTTCATATCGTTCCTTGATGTCACGGATATAGGTATGAGTAAAAAGGTTCTTCAGGTACTCTACTTTTCGCTCAGGCTCATCCATCGTGGCCACTTGTGGAAGTCCACCATAGGTGAGATATTCATTCAGCAAATCTTCACGATTACCTTCTTTTGCAGACATAAACTCTTGAAAGCTTAAAGGTGTGATATGTATTTCGTCGCCACGTCCTCTGAACTCTGTAATTACATCTTTAGAAAGGAATTTTGCATTGCTACCTGTTACATAAACGTCTGCATTCGTGATTTTGAGATAACTATTGAGCACATCCTCAAACTCTGCCACCAACTGTACTTCGTCAAGGAGGATGTAATATTGTTGAGAGTCTGTCATCCTTGAATCTATATAATTCAACAAAGCATCAGGATTTTTCTTAGAGCAGCATTACGGCGGTCTTCCATATCAACCTTGATAATATGCTGTTCATCTACTCCTTGTTCTAAGAGATAGTTATGAAACAAGGTAAAGAGGAGGTATGATTTGCCACATCGGCGCATTCCTGTAATAACTTTTATCATGCCATTTCTTTTGCGGGCAATGATTCTGTTTAAGTGAATATTACGTTTTATCTCCATGTTATTCGATTTTTTTGTGATAAATCACACTTTTGACGAATACAGAGGCAAAAAAATATGATGTTGAGGAATGTCTAAAATACCTTTCACCCTTCACCTTTTGCCCTGAAATGCCGATAAACAGGGCGTTTTGGCGGGTAAATGGTTTCATTAGCCCTTCACCCACCCTTCACCACCCATCACCCTGTCGTTTCTTGCATACTAGGTGATTATTTGAACAAGTCTTTCATTGTTACTTGGCAATGTATATCATCAGAATATCCGCCTGAGGTTAAACCATAAGTTGTAATCATTGTAACAAGTATCGATTTTGCAATTCCAGTTTCTCTGATAAATGTAGCTTTTCTGTTCCGCAATCTCATGTCTTCTTCCTCTGTCAAAGTATAAGGAGCATTTGTATATTTCATTTCGCAAAGATTGATGGTTTGGTCGTTACGATCTATCAGCAAGTCTATTTGCACTCCTTT
>DJOI01000024.1:0-28805 GCA_002439605.1 Candidatus Segatella mututuai
TTAAAAAGTCTATTTTAATATTGCTGTAACATTTATACACTTTTTTTTCTTTAATTTTGCAGCCGGAAAATAATGAGTGGGTTTATCCCAATATAATTAATTATTAATTTTTCTTTAATAAAAAGGTATGCAAAAAAGATTGTATTTACTCGTTGCTTTGTTGGCGTTTTTTGTGTCAACAACAATGGCACAGATTACAACTTCTGGCGTTAGTGGTGTAGTTACCGCTAACGGTGAAAATGTCATCGGTGCGACAGTTACAGCGACCCATTTACCTACGGGAGCTGTTTATCGATCGGTTACCAACGTTGCAGGTCGTTTTACTATTCAAGGTATGCGCGCTGGTGGTCCTTACAAGGTTGAGATTTCTTACGTTGGCTACAAACCAAAAGAAATCAACAATGTGACATTGAAGCTTGGAGAAATGGCAGATCTCTCCTCTCAGTTGGAAGAAGATGCACAAGCTTTGGGCGATGTGGTGGTTACAGGAAAACTCGGACTGAACGCAAGCAAAACGGGAGCTGCTGCCAGCTATAGTGCAAAGGATATTGCCGATATGCCTTCTATTAGCCATAGTATTGGTGATATTACACGTTTGAATCCGTTGGTGAGTGTATCTCAGTCGGGTGCTATGTCGTTTGCTGGCATCAACAATCGTTACAACAGTTTCCAGATTGATGGCGCAGTAAACAATGACGTTTTTGGTCTTACCGCCAATGGTCAGAATGGTGGTCAGGCAGGTACTCAGCCAATCTCTACAGAGACTATCGACCAGTTACAGGTAAGTGTTGCTCCTTTTGATGTTCGTCAGTCTGGATTCACTGGTGGCTCTATCAATGCTATCACAAAGTCGGGTACCAACGAGTTCCATGGTTCGGTATATGGTAACTGGCTGAACAAGGATTTGATTGGTTCTAAATATACTTTGAGAAATGGAAAGGACAGCCAGAAGTACAATGATGAGACAGACTATCGTTACGGTGTAACTTTTGGTGGTCCTATCATCAAGGATAAGTTGTTCTTCTTTGCCAACTATGAGAAGTCCAACAAGGAGTATCCTAACAATTATGGTTATGGCTCTACTGCCTCGAAGTTGGGTGAAGAGGGCTTTAAAATAGCAGATCAGGTTCTTGACATTTTGAAGGAAAAGGGTTATCCTGAAACTTCTTACAACAATCCGAAGAATTATACGAAGAGTGACAAGGCTGGCATCAAGCTTGATTGGAACATCAATGATAAGCACAAGGCTACCTTTGGATGGCGCATGGTAAATGCCAAGCAGTTAAACTCAAATAGTACTGCTGCATACCTCAATGCTTCCAACTATCAGTATGACTTCATTTCTAAGGCGAATACTTTCACTGCCGAGTTGAACAGCAATTTCAATGAGAAGATGAACAACCAGTTCCAGGCTTCTTATGTACGTGTGAGAGACCATCGTGAGCCTTATGGAATAGCTCCGATGATTCAGATCAGTAATGTGGGCGATGGTACTCTCAGCTTAGGTACAGAGCGTTCTTCTACAGCCAACGCCCTGAATCAAGATGTTGTTTCGTTTACAGATAATTTCAACCTGTATCTTGGCAACCATACGTTGACTTTCGGTACACATGGAGAGTATTACAAGTTTAAGAATCTCTTTATCCAGGACAATTATGGAACATACTACTTCGACAATTTTGATGATTTCAAAATGTTTGCAAATGGTCAGACCACTGCGGCAAGCACTGACAAGGATGGCAAAACCACTTATTACAACACATTGAAACGGTATCGTTATAGTACAGCTAATGTAAGTGTCACAGGCGACCCACGTTGGGCTGCAGGATTCTCTGCTGGTCAGATTGGTTTCTATGCCCAGGACAAGTTTAATGTCACAAAGAACTTGGAACTTACCTATGGCTTGCGCATGGATGTACCTTTGTTCTTCGATACTCCTACTGAGAATGCCGACTTCAACGCTTCTGCTGCCAAGCAAGGATGGAATGTTGTGACCAACCACAAGTTGAGCAGCACGCCATTGTGGTCTCCACGTGTAGGTTTCCGTTGGAATGTAGAGAAAGAGCATGATGTAGTGCTTCGTGGTGGTGCAGGCATCTTCACAGGTCGTATTCCATTCGTTTGGTTGAGCAACAATTTCGCTAATACTGGTGTACAGACATCCGTGTATGATGTTAAAGCCACATCTGGAATGAAGGAAGGCGAGCAAAACACCGGCGACCTTTCCAATGTAACTTTGATTACTGATCCTTACAAGCAGAACGAAAACACAGACAAGCTGAAAGCAAGTGGCAGTCAGACGGTCAATGTTTTCGCCGATGATTTCAAGTTTACTCAGAACTTGCGCCTTGACCTCGCCTTGGATTTCACATTGGCTGGTATTGACTTTACTCTTGAGGGTGTTTATTCCAAGAACTTGAACGACATCTACTATAAGGATTTGACTCGCGTTGCCGCAGGCAAGAGCCTGGGACAGACGTTCGAGAGTCTGTCTTTCGACAACCGTCCTATGTTTAAGAAAATTTCCGATGCTTCTGACCCAAATTTGTCTAAGTTCGGGAATGTTTATATGCTGGATAACACAAGCAAAGGCTATAGTTACAACTTGTCTCTGTCTGCAGTTAAACATTTCGACTTTGGTCTGGATGTGGCAGCATCTTATACCTATTCACGCTCAAAGTCTGTAAACTGCGGTACATCTTCAGTGGCACAGTCTAACTTCAACTACAACTATACATATCAGAATCCTAATGATCCAGAGCTTGGCTTCACTGCCTTCAATGTGCCTCACCAGATCAAGGTTTCTGCTTTCTATCACAAGGATTACGCAAAGCACTGGAACACTACGGTCGGACTTATCTACACAGGAAACTCTGGCTCACCATATAGCATCTATTATAATGGCGATTTGAACGGTGATGGTTCCAATGGCAATGACTTGATGTTCATCCCAACCGATGCACAGATTGATAAAATGCAATTTTTGGCTAACAAGGACTATACTTCCGAGCAGCAGAAGCAAAATTTCAAAGCGTGGATTGCCGGTGACAGTTATTTGAGCAAGCATCGTGGCGAGTACTACCAGCGTTATGCTGACAACGAGCCTTTTGAGAGTCACTTTGACTTCCATCTTGCACAGACCTATAAGTTCAAGGTTGGTTCGCAGGTTCATTCAGTGGAATTGTCTTTTGATGTATTGAACATCGGCAACATGTTCAATAAAAAATGGGGTCGCTATACATCTACAGGCGGTGCAACATATTATTCACCTGTTACTTACAAGGGCAATGGCCAGTTCCAGTTCTTGCATTCCGACAACTATGACATGCGTTCATACGACGATTATTACAGCCGCTGGCGTGGACAGATTGGCTTGAAATATACATTCTAAAAACAAATATGATCCAATAAGAAGGGGGATATGCTTTCCTACAAGTGGTGGCATGTCTCCTTTTGGGTTTTAATATTCTTTTCTTTTATGAAAAAAATCATATTTTCCATTTGCTTGTTCCTATTCCAAGTTGCTTTAGCAACTGCCCAGGAGCATCGTACTATCATCATTTCGTTGGATGGTTGTCGTTGGGATTATCCGGAGATGTATGACACTCCTTTTCTCGATCATTTGGCAGAGGTGGGAGTGAAGGCAGTGATGCAACCTTCTTTCCCATCGGTAACATTTCCCAACCATTATACTTTGGCCACAGGTTTGGTGCCTGACCACCACGGCATCATAGCAAACAGCTTCTTGGATGTAAAAAGTGGTTTGGTATTTAGCTTGGGCAACAAGAAAACTAAGCAAGATCCTCGCTTTTGGGGTGGCGAACCTATATGGATAACAGCCAAGCACCAAGGAAAGCGTGTGGGTGTCGTTTATTGGCCTGGTTCTGATGTGGCCATTCAGGGTGTTTACCCAGATATCTATTACGACTATGAGAAAAAGCCTCTGCTTACCTATGTGGAGCGCATCGCGGAGATAGAGCGTATGCTCAAGATGCCAGAAGACAAACGCCCTCAATTGATAATGGTTTATTTCGACGAGCCCGACCATTCTGGCCATACATTCGGTCCAGAGAGCAAGCAGACTCGTATGCAGGTGGAGACTCTTGATTGTCTCCTTGGGCAGTTGTGGAATGACATACAGCATATGCCAGATGGCAAGAATGTCAATCTCATCATTACTGCAGACCATGGAATGGCTCGCAACTCCAACGAGCGAATCATAAATCTGGCAAATTACCTCGACAAATCTTTGTATAAGGATATCGTCAATGGCTTCCCTACGATGATTTATCCAAATAAGGGGTGTGCAGGCAAGATATTGAAAGCTTTGTCGAAGGTACCTCATATCCGTGCTTGGAGAAAGGGCGAGATGCCAGCTTACCTCAATTATGGTACTAACAAAAATATCGCAGAGATAGTTGTGTCTTCCGACATTGGATGGGTAATCAGTGACAAAGATAAGGTTCTTGCGGGCAACCATGGCTTTGATCCTACCTATGGTGATATGCATGTCGTTTTCCGTGCGGCTGGTCCTGATTTCAAGCAGGGGTATGTCAAGACGCAAACATTCAAGAATGTTGATGTCTACCCTTTGTTGAATCATCTGATAGGAACTACGCCTTCTAAAAATGATGGAAACTTGAGTGACATTTCTGATTTGTTAAGATAGTAAGAGTAATGCAGCTCTCAAGCATGGTTTTGCAGGGAGCTGCATTTTTCTATGCAGGTTGTTTTTAAGTGTCAACTTGCCCTTTGCCCAAATACGGCGGTGGCGTTTGGGCACTTGTTGCCCAACGGGTGGGCAATGGATGACCAGTGCTTGTTCTGTCGATGACCAACGCGTGTTCACAGGATGCCCATCGCGTGTTCATGGTGTGGACAACGGTTGGCTTATAAACTATAAAGATAGACACTATCAGTTTGCTGCAACTATAATAGTAGACACCTTCTTTGAACTTGAACTGTTTTAATGGACACAACTTTGCGAGTTGTACTATTAAAGTAGTCAATCTCACCACTGGATTCACAGGAACATGGACTTGCTCTTTTGGTATAGTGGGGAGTCCCCTCGATGGGGTTCTGCTATTGGGTTACTGGCATGCGCCATCACCCGAACTTGTCTTTTGGTTCTGCAAAGTGAGAGACTCGTGAAGTCAAAGGAAGTTAGAGTTTCGTGAAGTCAATCTCGTCGGAGAAGTATTCGAAATCCACATCTTTGTATCCGAATCGGGCGAAGGTTTGCTTGATGTGCTCCTGTTGTTCCGGCAAGAGCTTCAGCTGCCCCAGTTTGTAGCGGTAGTATTGTCCATTGCTGCCCAGGTAGCCTCTCAACTCGGAACGTAGCTTGGGTGCGTCCTTCACCTTGACCTCGGCGAAGAGCTTGTCGAATCCCCACGCCATTTTTACAATACGCAACTGTGCGAAGAATTCGCACTTGCCGTCTTTCAATGCATTGGGAAAAATGGCATGACCTTGCTGCACGTTGTCTCCCTTGTAGAGTCCGGCGAGATAGTGTATACATTCGTCTTTCATCGGGCATGTTTCGGTGAAGCAGTAGCTGATTACACTGGGAACGTTGCCATATTCAAAAGCCTTTTTCAATAATTCTTTCTTGTCCATGTATTATGGTTATAAAAGTTGAACTTATTATCTTTATTTACAACGCAGAAAACGTGATGATATTGTGCGAAATAAGATGAGCGTATATGAGGGGATAAAAAATAATCTCCATAGCTCCACAGATGGGAGCTATGGAGAAATATGATTTTTTTGTGAATGCTTTTTCTCTAAGCTTTTTCACAAAAAGTGGATTACTTCTTGTTCAATGCCAAGTCGACAGCTACGGCGATAGCTACAGTAGCACCTACCATTGGGTTGTTACCCATGCCGAGGTAACCCATCATCTCTACGTGGGCAGGAACAGAAGAAGAACCTGCGAACTGAGCGTCGGAGTGCATACGACCCATGGTGTCTGTCATACCGTAAGAAGCAGGACCAGCAGCCATGTTGTCTGGGTGCAATGTACGGCCAGTACCACCACCAGAAGCTACAGAGAAGTATGGCTTGCCAGCAGCCAGACGCTCCTTTTTGTATGTACCAGCTACAGGGTGCTGGAAACGAGTGGGGTTGGTAGAGTTACCCGTGATGGAAACATCAACATTCTCCTTCCAAAGGATGGCAACACCCTCACGTACATCATCGGCACCATAGCACTTAACCTTGGCACGAGGACCGTCAGAGTAAGCTATCTCACGAACAACCTTCAACTCACTTGTGTAGTAGTCGAACTTGGTCTGTACGTATGTGAAGCCATTGATACGGCTGATGATCTGAGCGGCATCCTTGCCAAGACCGTTCAAGATAACACGCAAAGGCTTTACACGTACCTTGTTAGCCATCTCGGCAATCTTGATAGCACCCTCGGCAGCAGCGAATGACTCGTGACCTGCCAAGAAGGCGAAGCATTCAGTCTCCTCACGGAGCAAACGAGCTGCCAAGTTACCATGGCCGAGACCTACCTTACGGTCGTCGGCTACAGAACCAGGGATACAGAAGCTCTGAAGACCGATACCGATAGCCTCGGCAGCGTCAGCAGCACTCTTTACCCCCTTCTTGATAGCGATGGCAGCACCAGCTACATACGCCCACTTAGCGTTCTCGAAGCAGATACGCTGAGTGTCTTCACACATCTGATAAGGATCAACACCTGCGTCCTCGCAGATTTGATTAGCCTCTTCCAAGCTCTTGATACCGTTAGCATTAAGAGCAGCAAGAACTTGCTTCTCGCGACGTTCCTGACTTTCGTAACTTACTTTTCTAATCATATCTGTATCTCCTTATTATTCTTTACGTGGATCAATTGATTTAACAGCACCCTGCTCGGCAGTTGTACGACCGTAGCAACCTGTGAACTTCTTGACAGCCTCGTTGGCGTCCATACCGTTCTTGATTGCCTCCATCATCTTGCCGAGGTGAACATACTCATAACCACAAACCTGGTTGTCCTTATCCAAGAACTGTTTTGTGATGTAACCCTCTGTCAACTCAAGGTAACGTGTACCCTTGGCTACTGTACCGTAGAGAGTACCTGTCTGTGAACGAAGGCCCTTGCCCAAGTCCTCAAGGCCAGCACCGATAACGAGACCGCCCTCGGAGAAAGCACTCTGGCTACGACCATAAACGATCTGGAGGAAGAGCTCGCGCATAGCGGTGTTGATAGCATCACATACGAGGTCGGTGTTCAATGCCTCAAGGATAGTCTTGCCTGGGAGAATCTCAGAAGCCATGGCAGCTGAGTGGGTCATACCAGTACAACCGATAGTCTCAACAAGAGCCTCCTGGATCACACCATCCTTGATGTTCAAGGAAAGCTTACAAGCACCCTGCTGAGGAGCACACCAACCCACACCGTGAGTATAACCAGAGATGTCCTTGATCTCTTTAGCCTGAATCCATTTTCCCTCTTCAGGAATTGGAGCTGGTCCGTGGTTAGGACCCTTAGCGACAACGCACATGTTGTCTACTTCTTTAGAATAGATCATATTCGCTAATTTTTTGTATTTGTATATAAAATGTTTGAATACATTCAATATAACGTAATGGAATGTTTGACATAAGATACAAAATTCCGACCACAAAAGTACGATTTTTTTATGAAAAGTGGAAAAATATATATTCTTTTTAACTCTTTAAACTCATTTTTTCGGATTTTCTTTGGTTTGTGCTCTTTTTGGTGTATCTTTGCAAACTGAAAATTGCATTTTTTAATGATTATATGACGCAGGTTAAGATAGACGACAGCGTGCTGCGAAAAGCGGCGGAGGCTGGTATGGACGAGTTTGTGCAGGCTTTTGTAGATGCTATCAGGAAGGCTTTGGGCGGAGAACTCAATGCGCGGAACATGGCAGAGCTCAACAGCGACCAGATTACACTCTTGGCGTGGGACATACTGCATCAAGAGATGATGGACGGAGGAATGGTACAGCTCATACACAACGGATATGGAGGTTTCATCTTCAAGAATCCAACAGACAAGGCATTCCGTAACTGGGGGCTCACCGGGCTATACAAGCTTATCAACAAGGCTCACAAGGGTTACAACTTGGCTCACGAAGACATAGAGCGTGATATGAGCGACGAGGAGTTCATGGCGCTCTACGAGAAATACCCTTTCTTTGATGATTTCGACGACGACTTCGTTGAGAACGAGGAGCAGTGGACGGCTCAGGTGGCTTGCTATATCGACGAGCATATTGAACTCTTCGCCACAGTAGAGGAGAAATAGTACCTGCGTGAATAAATTAGGAGAGACGAACAATGAACAAGCAAGAACAAGAGCTTCGCAAGAAGAGTCCGGTGCAGATAAGAAACAAAAAAGCGTCGTTTGAATATTTCTTCGTAGACACCTATACTGCTGGCATCGTGCTTACAGGAACGGAGATCAAATCAATAAGGGGCGGAAAGGCCTCTTTGGTAGATAGTTACTGCGATTTCTATAATGGCGAGTTATGGGTAAAGGGTATGAATATCTCACCTTATTTCTATGGCTCATTTGGCAACCATGAGGCACGCCGCGACCGTAAGTTGTTGCTTACCAAGCGTGAGTTGCGCCGTCTGGAAGAGGATGCCAAGCAGCCTGGTTTCACCATCGTTCCTACACTCATCTTCATCGACGACCATGGACGTGCCAAGGTCGACATCGCTCTGTGCAAGGGCAAGAAGGAGTACGACAAGCGGCAAACCTTGAAGGAGAAGGAGGACAGAAGAGAAATGGACAGGGCGATAAAGTACTTCTAAGATAATGTTTAATTCATGATGTTTAATATTTGATTAGGCATTATAGCTGCAGAAAGACCAACATGAGAAAATCTTTAAGAGAGATTGTCAAGGATAAAATTCTGGTTCTCGACGGTGCCATGGGCACGGAGATACAGAAATACAAGCTTACAGAGGAAGACTTCAGGGGGGATAGGTTTGCCGATGTGCCAGGACAGATGAAGGGCAACAACGATATGCTCAACATCACCCGTCCCGAAGTCATCTCGGACATATACCGAAGGTACATAGAGGCTGGTGCCGATATCATCACGGCCAATACATTCTCGTCGCAACGCATTTCACAAGCCGACTATCACTTGGAGGCTTATGCCCGCGAGATGGCTTTCGAGGGAGCACGGTTGGCAAGGATACAGGCAGACAAGTTCTCTACGCCCGATAAACCACGATTTGTGGCGGGCGATGTGGGACCTACCAACAAGACATGTTCCATGAGTCCCGACGTGAGCAATCCTGCTGCCCGTGACATCACTTACGACCAACTCTTCGACGACTGCTGCGAGCAGATAGAAGGGTTGATAGAAGGTGGGGTGGACGTAATCCTTATCGAGACGGTTTTCGATACGCTCAACTGCAAGGCGATGATAGATGCCGCTTTCTCCATGATGAAGAAGCATGGCGTGGAGCTGCCCGTGATGGTGAGTCTCACCGTGAGCGACCTTGCAGGAAGAACCCTCAGCGGCCAGACCATAGAGGCTTTCCTTGCCAGTTTGTCGCCTTATCCTATCTTCTCGATGGGCATGAATTGTGCTTTCGGTGCCCCGCAAATGAAGCCCTTTATAGAGCGCATGGGAAGGATAGCACCTTATTATATTAGTGCGCATCCCAACGCCGGACTGCCCAACGAGATGGGAGCCTACGACGAGACAGCCGAAAGTATGGCGCCGCAGATAGCCGAGTTTATCGATGAGGGACTGGTCAACATCATAGGAGGATGTTGTGGCACAACGCCCGAGTTCATTGCCCGATATGCCCAGATGGCAGAGGGCAAGAGGCCCCATGTCGTGGCGGAGCGCCCTAAGTATATGTGGCTTTCTGGACTCGACCTATTGCAGGTGGACGACCAGGTGCATGCGCCGATGGACAGCTCGCGCTTTGTCAACGTGGGTGAGCGGTGCAATGTGGCAGGAAGCCGAAAGTTCCTGAGGCTTATCAAAGAGAAAAACTACGAGGAAGCCCTCGGCATAGCCCGAAAGCAGGTGGCGGACGGTGCGGCGGTGGTAGATGTCAATATGGACGACGGTCTGCTCGATGCCAAGGATGAGATGGTGAACTTCCTCAATATGATAGCCGCCGAGCCCGAGATTGCTAAAGTTCCCATCATGATCGACTCGTCCAAATGGGATGTCATCACGGCTGGTCTGAAATGTTGCCAGGGCAAGTGCATTGTCAACTCTATATCGCTCAAGGAGGGCGAGGAAGTCTTCGTATCCCATGCCAAGGACGTGATGAGATATGGTGCCGCCGTAGTGGTGATGTGCTTCGACGAGGTGGGGCAGGCTACTACCTTTGAGCGCAGGATAGAGATAGCCGAGAGGGCCTATCATATATTGGTGGACCGGGTGGGGATGAATCCGCTCGACATCATCTTCGACCCCAATGTACTTGCCATAGCGACAGGTATGGAGGAACACGACAACTATGCAGTCGACTTCATACGAGCCACAGAGTGGATAACGACCCATCTGCCTGGAGCCCATGTCAGCGGTGGCGTGAGCAACCTGTCGTTCTCTTTTCGCGGAAACACTTATATCCGCGAGGCTATCCACTCCGTATTCCTGCATTATGCGCAACAGAAAGGCATGGACTTTGGCATCGTCAATGCCAAGGCCCGAATGGACTATCACAAGATTCCACTGGAGCAACTGGGCATCATCGAGGATGTGGTGCTCAACCGTCGCAAGGGAGCTTACGAAGACCTCATCGAACTGGCTGCCGAGATAAAGGAGAAAGCCGACGCAGCCAAAGCTGCCAAGGCGGGAGGTGCGACTGTCGCAATCAAGCCGACAGCACCCGAATGGAGAAAAGACAGCGTGGAGAATCGGCTGAAGTATGCTCTGCGCAAAGGCGTATCAGACTTTTTGCAGGCGGACATCGACGAGGCGTTGGGCAAATATCCTCATGCCGTCAACGTGATAGAAGGTCCGCTGATGGATGGGATGAACGAGGTGGGCAAACTCTTTGGAGAGGGCAAGATGTTCCTGCCGCAGGTGGTGAAGACTGCCCGTACCATGAAGGCTGCCGTGTCTATACTGCAACCACATATCGAGGCCGAGAAGGCGGGCGGATCGTCGAAGGCGGGAAAGGTGGTGTTGGCTACGGTGAAAGGTGATGTGCACGATATCGGAAAGAATATTGTGGCTGTGGTGATGTCGTGCAACAACTATGACATCATCGACTTGGGCGTGATGGTTCCTGCCGAGCAAATCGTCAAGAAGGCCATCGAGGAGAAAGCGGATGCCATCGGACTGAGTGGACTAATTACTCCCTCGCTCGAGGAAATGGTGCATGTGGCTCGGCAGATGCAGAATGCAGGGTTGAGGCTGCCCATAATGGTGGGAGGTGCCACTACCAGCGAGATGCATGTGGCACTGAAGATAGCTCCCGTGTACGATGGTCCCGTGGTGTGGGTGAAGGATGCCAGTCTGAATGCTGGCATCTGTGCCCGGTTGTTTGGTAAGGACGGAGCTGCTTATGAGGCTGAGCTACGACAGCGGTATGAACAGCTCAGGCAGAAGTATCATGAGCAGCAAACTCGATTGGGAAGCCTGGAGGAAGCCCGCAAGAACAAACTCAACCTGTTCTGAAATAACTGAATCGTAAGGATGAGGCTTGACAGTCTACATTGTGCGATGCGGACAATAATGAGAACTACAAGAAACAACAGTTTCGCAACAACAATAACATATCAGAATAGATGATACAGACAATTATTTTCGACTTTGGAGGTGTTATCGCTACACTCGACGGCAATGAAGCCAAGAAACGTTTTCGCGACTTAGGAGTCGTGGATGTGGACAAGGTGCTCGACCCCTATCGCCAACAAGGCTTTTTCGGTGACTTGGAAGAAGGAAAAATAGGCGAGGAAGAATTTCGCAGACGGTTGGGCGTGATGTGTGGTAGGGAACTGTCCTTCGACGAGGTGAAACATTGCTGGCTGGGCTACATGAAGGAGCTTCCCGCTTATAAGTTGGATGCGCTGAAGCGGTTGCGCCGCGAGGGTTATCGCATCGTCATGCTTTCCAACACCAATCCTTATGTCATGGACTGGGCGGAGAGCCCTGAGTTTTCTGGCGATGGTCATTCTGTCGACTATTATTTCGACTCCATGTATCGCAGCTACGAGGTGGGTAGCATGAAGCCCGACGAGACCTTTTTTCGTCATGTTCTCGCGCAGGAGCATATCCTACCTTCCGAGGCACTCTTCATAGATGATGGTCCGCGCAATTGTGCTGCGGCGAGCGAGTTGGGTATGAATACCTATTGCCCTGCCAATGGTGCCGACTGGACGGGTGAGATATACAATTATCTGAGTGCCAGCTTGTGATAAGGACCTTTGGGATGTCAAGAAAGTAAGTTTTTATGGAAAAATGTTGGGCAATTTGAAAAAAGATTGTACTTTTGCATTTGCAAAATAAGAAAATAACAAAAACAAGAAAATGGCAATCAAGAAGAAAAGATGGCATTGCCTGCCAGGTCAGCCACTTACCGATCTCGACAAGCAAGTCATGTATTGGGAGAGCAAGGGAAAGTTGGTTCCTACACGCGAGTTGATCAAGACTCCGGAACAAATAGAAGGCATCCGCAAGAGCGGAGTGGTGAACACGGGTTGTCTCGATGCAGTGGCAGAGGCTATCCATCCTGGCATGAACACTCAGGAGATAGATGATATTTGCATGCAGTACTGCAAAGACCACAATGCCATTCCTGCCTGCCTCAATTATGAGGGGTATCCTAAGAGCGTATGTACCAGTATCAATGAAGTGGTATGTCATGGTATTCCTAAGGAAGAGGATGTTCTTCAGGAAGGAGATATTGTGAATGTAGACATGACTACCATCGTGGACGGTTACTATGCCGATGCCAGCCGTATGTTTATCATTGGCGGAAAGACAACGCCCGAGAAAGAGCAATTGGTACGCGTGGCAAAGGAGTGTCTTGAAATTGGCATGGAGGTGGCTAAGCCTTATAGTTTTGTGGGCGACATTGGTCATGCTATCGAGAAGCATTGCAAGAAATACGGATATGGCGTGGTTCGCGACCTCTGTGGACATGGCGTGGGATTGCAGTTCCACGAGGAGCCCGAGGTGTTGCATTATGGGCACAAGGGCACAGGCATGCTGTTGGTGCCAGGCATGGTGTTCACCATCGAGCCAATGATCAATATGGGTACATGGAAGGTGTTTATCGATGCCGACGACCCATACGGATGGGAGGTTATTACTGGCGATGAGAAGCCATCGGCCCAGTGGGAGCATACACTTGTCATGACAGACCATGGCGTAGAGGTGTTGACTTATTAATGCTCAACAATATAAAAAATGAAGGATATATATATATTAGGTATAGAGAGCAGTTGCGACGATACCTCGGCCGCTGTGCTCAAGAATGGAGTGCTGTTGAGCAATGTCACAGCTTCGCAGGAGGTGCACAAAGCCTATGGAGGCGTGGTGCCAGAGCTGGCTTCTCGTGCTCATCAGCAGAATGTTGTGCCTGTGGTTGACCAAGCTATAGTGCGTGCGGGCATAAGGAAAGAAAATCTCAGTGCCGTAGCTTTCACGCGCGGTCCGGGCTTGATGGGATCGCTGCTCGTTGGCGTAAGTTTTGCCAAGGGTTTCGCCCGTTCGCTCAATATCCCTCTCATCGATGTCAACCATCTGCAAGGACATGTCATGGCACACTTTATCAAGGAGTCGGACGATGACCAGAGTGCGCCTCCTTTCCCTTTCATCTGTCTTTTGGTGAGTGGAGGAAATTCGCAGATAGTGAAAGTGAATGCCTACAACGACATGCAGGTGTTGGGACAGACTATCGACGATGCGGCAGGCGAGGCTATAGACAAGTGTGCCAAGGTGTTGGACTGGGGCTATCCTGGCGGGCCTGTCGTTGACAAGTATGCACGGCAAGGAAATCCCAAGGCCTTCACTTTTGCCGAGCCTCATATACCGGGAATGGACTACAGTTTCTCTGGTTTCAAGACCAGCTTCCTCTACAGTTTGCGCAAATGGGTGGCTGAAGACCCCGGTTTTGTGGAGAAAAATAAGTTCGATTTGGCGGCCAGCATAGAGTACACAATCGTAGATATCCTGATGAAGAAGTTACGCATGGCAGTGAAGCAGACGGGCATCAAGCATGTGGCTGTGGCAGGAGGAGTTTCTGCCAATAACGGGTTGCGCAATGCTTTCCGTGACCATGCGCAGCGTTTTGGCTGGACCATCTATATCCCTAAGTTCAGCTATACCACCGACAATGCGGCCATGATAGCCTGTGTGGGCACATTCAAGTATCGTGATGGCGAGTTTGCCAGCATCGACCTTCCTGCATACTCTAAGGTGACGTTCAAATAGGAGTAAATACTTAACACTGATATAAATGGAATTTGAAAGCAAAATCTTGAGCAAGAATATATCTGAATTGCTCTATAATAGTGAGAAAACTTTGGGTACGGCAGAGAGTTGCACTGGTGGTAGAATCGCGGAGGCAATTATCTCAGTGCCAGGTGCTTCCAACTACTTCAAGGGCGGAGTCGTATCCTATGTCAACGAGGTGAAGGAGAATATTTTGAAGGTGAGCCACGAGGTGCTGGAAAAGCAAACTGCCGTATGCGAGGAGGTGGCGCGCGAAATGGTCTTGGGAGCTATTGACGTGCTGAAGGTAGACTATGCTATCTCGGCTACGGGGGTGGCGGGTCCTGCTGGTGGTACAGCCGAGATTCCTGTTGGTACCATTTGGATTGGCTATGGCAGCAAAGACGATGTGCGTACCCTCAAGCTTACCGAGGATTTTGGGCGTGACATCAACCTTGCTATTGCCACCAATACAGCTCTTAAGTCTATGCTCTCCTTCCTCAAGGAGCATGTGGAAGAATTGAGGAAAGAAGAGTAGTGAGCTTCGATTACTTCGGGGCTGTTCGCAATTTTGTCAGGTTTGCTCCTTGGCTTTTGCGTTCTTTTTTTTGGATGTGGCGTAACCCCGTGTTGGTCAATAAAATCTACGGAAAATAACTTGTGCTGAGTCATAAAGTATGAAAAATCCTTAAAAGATTGTTTTCTTTTAGGTATTCTTTTGTATATACAAAAAATATTTGTAATTTTGCACCCTGTTTGGAATAGGTATCAATTAACGAATTAGAAAATTAAAGATAGAAATGTCTAAGATTTGTCAAATTACAGGTAAGAAGGCACAATTAGGTTGTAATGTGTCTCACTCAAAGCACCGTACAAAGAGAAGCTTTGACGTTAACCTTTTCAGCAAGAAATTCTACTATGTAGAGGAAGGTTGCTGGATTAGCCTCAAGATTAGTGCGGCTGGTCTTCGTCTCATTAACAAGGTTGGTCTTGATGCAGCTTTGAATCAGGCTGTGTCCAAGGGCTTCGTAGATTGGAAGGACATTAAAGTTATAGGAGAATAAATATCATGGCAAAGAAAGCAAAAGGTAATAGAGTACAGGTTATCCTCGAGTGCACTGAGCAAAAAAACAGTGGTATGCCAGGTACAAGCCGTTACGTGACTACAAAGAATCGTAAGAATACTCCTGAGCGTCTCGAACTGATGAAGTATAACCCAATCTTGAAGAAGATGACTCTTCACAAGGAGATTAAGTAAGCGCGTTTATAACTTATAACAATATTTAAAGTTTAGATAGACTATGGCAAAGAAAGCGGTCGCTACCCTCCACGAAGGTAACATGGATGGTCGCGCATACACAAAGGTTATCAAAATGGTTAAGAGCCCAAAGACAGGTGCTTATGTTTTCGATGAGAAGATGGTACCTAACGAGGCTGTTAAAGATTTCTTCAAAGCCTAAGCAAATTAGGAGCTAAAGTAATCAATATACTTTAAAGTGAGGCTGCATTTCGTAAGATTTGCAGCCTTATTCTTTGTATATACAATTATTTTTCCTATCTTTGCACTCAAATATCATGTAAATATGGGTTTATTCGGATTTTTTAGCAGCAAGAATAAGGAAACGCTCGACAAAGGGCTCGAGAAAACCAAGGAGAGTGTGTTTGGTAAGTTGGCGCGCATCGTGGCGGGCAAATCTACTGTCGATGATGATGTCCTCGATGATTTGGAGGAGATTCTCATCACATCCGATGTGGGCGTTGAAACCACGGTAAAGATCATACACCGCATAGAGGAACGTGTTGCTACCGATAGGTATGTGTCTACCTCTGAGCTCGACAGAATCCTGCGTGAGGAGATTGCCAAGTTGTTGGAGGAGAACCACACAGGTGACAATGCCGATTGGAGCCTTCCTGCCGACCATAAGCCTTACGTCATCTTGGTCGTAGGTGTCAATGGTGTTGGCAAAACCACTACTATCGGCAAGTTGGCTTATCAGTTCAAGAAGGCAGGCAAGAAGGTGTATTTAGGTGCTGCCGATACCTTCCGTGCTGCAGCGGTAGAGCAGATTTCTATCTGGGGCGAGCGTGTGGGTGTGCCTGTTGTCAAGCAGCAGATGGGGTCCGACCCAGCTTCTGTGGCTTTCGACACCTTGCAGAGTGCCAAGGCCAATGGGGCGGATGTCGTTATCATCGATACGGCAGGACGTCTTCACAACAAGGTGGGATTGATGAACGAGCTGAAGAAGATCAAGGATGTCATGAAGAAAGTACTTCCTGAGGCTCCTGATGAAGTGTTGCTCGTTCTCGATGGCAGTACTGGCCAGAATGCCTTTGAGCAAGCCAAGCAGTTTTCTGCTGTTACCAATATCACCTCGCTTGCCATCACCAAACTTGATGGTACGGCCAAGGGGGGTGTGGTTATAGGTATTTCCGACCAACTCAAGGTGCCAGTGAAGTATATAGGTTTGGGCGAGGGAATGGAAGACCTGCAGTTGTTCAACAAGATAGAGTTTGTGGACTCTTTGTTTAAGAAAGGAAAGTGAAGAAGAATACGATAGACATCATCACCATGGGCTGTTCCAAAAATTTGGTAGACAGCGAATTGCTGATGAAGCAATTTGAAGCCAACGGTTATCATTGCGTGCACGACTCAAAGCGTCCAGAGGGCGAGATAGCTGTCATCAATACATGTGGTTTTATTGAGGATGCCAAACAGGAGAGTATCGACACCATCCTTGAGTTTGTACAGCGCAAGCAGGAGGGAAGGTTGAGAAAACTGTATGTAATGGGTTGCCTTTCACAGCGTTATCAGAAGGAGTTAGAAAAAGAGATTCCTGAAGTCGACAAGTTTTATGGCAAGTTCAACTACAAGCAGTTGCTTGGCGATTTGGGCAAGGCAGACGTTCCTTCTTGTGATGGTCATCGCCATCTCACCACCCCTCGCCATTATGCCTATGTAAAGATAGCGGAGGGCTGCGACCGCCATTGCGCCTACTGTGCCATCCCCATCATCACGGGCAAACATGTAAGCCGGCCTAAGGAGGAGATACTTCAGGAGATTCGTGCTATGGTGGCGGAGGGTGTCAAGGAGTTCCAAATCATTGCGCAGGAACTTACATATTATGGTATCGACCTCGATGGAAAGCATCACATCACCGACTTGATTAGTGATATGGCTGATATTCCAGGGGTGAAGTGGATTCGTCTTCATTATGCTTATCCCAATCAGTTCCCGATGGACTTGCTCGATGTGATGCGCAAGAAGGAAAATGTATGCCGTTATCTCGACATAGCCCTTCAGCACATCAGCGACCACATGCTTACCCGTATGCGCCGTCACGTAAGCAAGCAGGAGACAATTGAACTTATCAAGCAGTTGCGCAAGCGTGTGCCGGGCATTCATATCCGTACCACACTCATGGTTGGATTCCCTGGCGAAACCGACGAGGACTTTGCCGAGCTAATGGAGTTTGTGCGTTGGGCTCGCTTCGAACGTATGGGGGCTTTCGCTTATTCCGAGGAGGAGGGAACCTATAGCGCCATCCATTATGAGGATGATGTGCCTCAGGAAGTGAAGCAGAAACGACTCGACCAGTTAATGGCTCTTCAGCAGGACATCAGTGCCGAGATAGAGGCAGAGAAGGTAGGACAGGAGATGATGGTCGTCGTTGACCGAAAGGAAGGTAATTACTATATAGCCCGTTCGGAGTTCTGTTCGCCCGAGGTTGACCCAGAAGTGTTGATAAAAGCCGACAAGCGTCTGCGTGTGGGGCAGTTCTACAAGGTGCGTATCATCTCCAGCGATGAGTTTGACCTCTATGCCGAGTTGATGTGACAGAACGAAACTAAAAAATAACTACGATGAAATACCTGTTATTCTCTGATATTCATGGCTGTTTGCCAGCCTTGGAACGTGCGCTCGACTTTTACGTGGCACAGAAATGTGACATGATGTGCATCTTGGGCGACATCATCAACTATGGACCACGCAACCGCATCCCTGAAGGTATAGACCCCAAGGGTATCGTGGAGCGACTCAATCGGTTGGCAGACAAGATAGTGGCTGTGCGTGGCAACTGTGATGCGGAGGTGGACCAGATGTTGCTTGATTTCCCTATCATGGAGACTTACGCCCTTCTGGTGGATGGCGGCAGGCGATATCTGCTCACCCATGGCCATATTTATAATAAGGAGAACATGCCCAAGGGACCCTATGATGCCATTGTCTATGGACACAGCCATCTTTGGGAACTTTCTCGTACTGTCGATGGAAAAACTATCTGCAATACGGGCAGTATCACCTTTCCCAAGGGAGGAAATCCACCCACAGTCGCCACCATCGAACAAGGCAAGTTTACCATGTACAACCTTGATACCCTCGAAGCGATAGGCTCTATTGACATGTTTGAGGAGTAGAGCCTTTCTATTATTAAAAATAAATACGAAATGATAGAGGAATATCAAATCCGAATTCTGCCCGAGCAGGCAGCTGATGAAGAAGGCATCAAGCGCTACCTTGCCCAAGAGAAAGGGCTGGATGTGAGAACGTTGAACCAGGTGCGAGTGCTCAAGCGAAGCGTCGATGCCCGGCAGCGTACCATCTACGTGAACTTGAAGGTGCGTGCCTACATCAATGAGTTTGCTCAGGACGACCAATACATATATACCGAATATCCTGATGTGAGCTCACGACCTCGTGTGTTGGTGGTGGGAGAGGGGCCTGGCGGCCTTTTTGCCTCACTGCGGCTCATTGAGTTGGGCTATCGTCCTGTGGTGCTCGAGCGAGGAAAGAATGTGCGTGAGCGCAAAAAAGACCTTTCCAATATTACCAAGACACAAAAGGTGAATGCCGAAAGTAATTATTGTTTTGGTGAGGGTGGAGCTGGTGCCTACAGTGATGGAAAGCTTTATACCCGCAGCAAGAAACGAGGCAGCGTGGATAAAATTCTGAGCGTCTTTTGTCAGCATGGAGCCAATACAAACATCTTGGCTGATGCTCATCCGCATATTGGAACCGACAAACTTCCGCGTGTCATAGAAAACATGCGTAATACCATACTTCGCTGTGGTGGCGAGGTGCATTTCCAAACCAAGATGGTCTCCTTCGTCATCGAAGGCAGCAAGGTGATAGGCGTGGAGGCTGTCAACCTGCAGACGGGGGACGAGGAAACTTTTCGTGGTCCTGTTATCTTGGCTACAGGCCATAGTGCGCGTGATGTGTATCGCTATCTTGCGGCTTCCAAGGTTGAGATAGAGGCCAAAGGCATCGCCGTGGGTGTGCGCCTGGAGCATCCGGCACATCTCATCGACCAGATACAGTATCATAGCAAGGATGGACGTGGAAAATATCTTCCTGCAGCGGAATATAGTTTCGTAACCCAGGTAGACGGACGTGGCGTGTACAGCTTTTGCATGTGTCCTGGAGGATTTGTCATACCAGCCGCCACTGGACCTCAGCAACTCGTGGTGAACGGGATGAGCCCAAGCAATCGTGGTACGGCCTGGAGCAATTCGGGCATGGTGGTGGAAACGCATCCCGAAGATGTAGAGTCGTTTGTCAGGGAGCACGAGGCGATTTTGCAGTCGGATTCCACCTTTTTTGCTCTCCATGCAGAAGGAGATGTCCTAAGTTCCAATTCACCTCTCACAATGATGTTCTTCCAACAAATCGTAGAGAAGTTGTGCTGGCAGCAGGGCAATATGAAGCAGACGGCACCAGCCCAGCGTATGGCAGATTTCGTGAACAATCGTCTGAGCTACAACCTACCCAAGAGTAGTTACGCTCCTGGACTTATCAGTAGCCCGCTCCATTTCTGGATGCCCTCCTTTGTGAGCAAGCGTTTGCAGGAAGGTTTCCATACTTTCGGCAAGAATGCGCATGGCTTCCTTACCAACGAGGCCGCACTCATCGCTGTGGAGACCCGTACCTCTTCGCCAGTTCGCATTCTTCGCGACCGTGACACTTTGCAGCATGTGCGCCTGCAGGGACTCTTCCCTTGTGGTGAGGGAGCCGGGTATGCTGGAGGCATTGTGTCGGCGGGAATCGATGGCGAGCGATGTGCCGAAATGTGTGCAGAGTATTTGGAGAAAGTAGAATAAATAATCTTAAAACATTTGCTTGTAACAAAAAAATGTTGTATTTTTGTGAGCAATTAATATGGATGTACTAAGCAAAAATCTAATTTATTAATATACAAAAACAATACTATTATGGTAAGTTCTAACATTCCACAGGTCAAGCTCGGTATTATTGCCGTAAGCCGTGACTGTTTCCCAATCGCGCTCTCTACTCAGCGCCGTGAGAACATCGTAAAAGAGTACAAGGGTGAGATTTTCAACTGTCAGACCACAGTTGAGAACGAACAAGATATGCTCAAGGCTTTGGGCGAAGTAAAGGAGCAGGGCTGCAACGCCTTGGTGGTATTCCTTGGTAACTTCGGTCCAGAGACCCCTGAGACTTTGATTGCAAAGAACTTCGATGGTCCTTGTATGTTTGTTGCAGCAGCCGAGGGCGACGGCGACATGATCAATGGTCGTGGCGACGCTTACTGCGGTATGCTCAACTGCTCTTACAACCTTGGCATGCGCCACCTGAAGGGTTATATCCCAGAGTATCCTGTAGGTACAGCTGAGGAAGTAGCCAAGATGATCAAGGACTTCGTGCCAGTGGCTCGTGTCATCCTCGGTTTGAAGGGCTTGAAGATTATCACCTTCGGTCCACGTCCTCAGGACTTCTTCGCTTGCAACGCTCCTATCAAGGGCTTGTATGAGTTGGGCGTAGAGATTGAGGAGAACTCAGAGCTCGACCTCCTCGTGGCTTACAAGCAGCACGAGAACGACCCACGTATCGATGGCGTTTGCGAGGATATGGCCAAGGAGATGGGCGAGGGTTGCTACTATCCAGACCTCAGCCGTCGTATGGCACAGTTTGAGTTGACATTGCTCGACTGGGCAGAGGCTCACAAGGGTTCTCGCCAGTATGTAGCATTTGCCGACAAGTGCTGGCCTGCATTCCCAAGCCAGTTCGGTTTCGAGCCTTGCTATGTAAACAGCCGTTTGGTTAGCCGTGGCATCCCTGTGGCTTGCGAGGTAGATATCTATGGCGCACTCTCTGAGTATATCGGTATGTGTGCATCCGATGACACCGTTACCTTGCTCGACATCAACAACTCTGTGCCTCAGTATATCTACGACGAGGACATCAAGGGCAAGTACGACTATAAATTGACCGATACCTTCATGGGCTTCCACTGTGGTAACACTCCACAGTGCAAGATGTGCTCTAATCGTAAGATCAAGTATCAATTGATTCAGAACCGTTTGTTGGAGAATGGTGGTAAACCAGACTTCACACGTGGTACCTTGGAGGGCGACATCGCAGCGAGCCAGATTACATTCTATCGCCTCCAGTGCGATTCTGAGGGCAACCTCCGTTCTTACATTGCCGAGGGTGAGGTACTCGATGTTCCTACTCGTTCATTCGGTGGTATCGGTATCTTCGCCATCAACGAGATGGGACGCTTCTATCGTCACGTATTGATTCAGAAGGGTTATCCACACCACGGAGCCGTAGCCTTCTCTCATGTAGGCAAGACCTTGTTCGAGGTGTTCAAGTATCTTGGCATCAAGGACATCGCTTACAACCAGCCAGCAAGCTTGCCTTATCCAACTGAGAATCCTTGGAAATAATTTTGGGAGGGCTTAGATAAAAGTTAAGGGCGATTTGCTCATTTCTTAGTCGAGAAATGGCAATCGCCCTTTTTTATTTCTTTTTTGGTTGTCATGCTTCTGATATCAACTGTTGGGTCATGTTGAGTGCAGCCTTGCGACCGTCGCCCATGGCAAGGATGACTGTTGCACCTCCACGCACGATGTCTCCACCGGCATAGATGGCAGGCTGCGAGCTCTGCATCTGATCATTGACAGCTATCGTGTTCTTACGCCCCAGTTCTAATCCTTCGACGCTCTGAGGAACGAGAGGGTTGGGACTTACTCCTACGGCCACAATCACTTGGTCGCATTCCAACTTGATGGTTTCGCCTGTTGCCTCTGGGCGACGGCGACCGCTGGCGTCAGGTTCGCCAAGCTGCATCACATCGAGGGTGACTGACTTCACCGCTCCCTTCTCGTCAGCCTCATATTCCTTGGGGTTGTGAAGTGTGAGGAAAGTGATGCCTTCTTCTTTGGCATGCTTCACCTCTTCCAAGCGCGCTGGCATCTCTGCCTCTGAACGGCGGTAGACCAATGTTACGTTGGCACCTAAGCGCTTGGCTGTGCGGCAGCTGTCCATGGCGGTGTTTCCGCCGCCTACCACAACTACGTTCTTACCCAAGTTGATAGGTGTGTCTGTATGGGGATTGGCCGCATCCATTAGGTTGACACGGGTGAGGTACTCGTTGGACGACATGATGTTGAGAGCATTCTCTCCTGGGATATTCATAAAGTTGGGCAGTCCGGCTCCCGAGCCAACGAAGATGCCCTTGAACCCCTGTTCTTCCAGTTCTTTCACGCTGATGGTTTTGCCCACGATGCAGTCGGTGACAAACTTCACCCCCATATTCTGCAGGTTCTCTATCTCTACGTCTACGATGGCATTGGGCAGGCGGAACTCTGGAATACCATACTTCAGTACACCGCCAATCTCGTGCAGTGCCTCGAATACAGTTACGTTGAATCCTTTTTTTGCCATGTCGCCGGCAAAGCTCAAGCCAGCGGGACCAGAACCCACTACAGCCACCTTGATGCCATTGGCAGGCTCTTTCTCGGGAAGGGATATGTTGCCGCTCTGCCGTTCATAGTCAGCAGCGAATCGTTCCAAGTAACCGATGGCTACGGAAGGCTTGTTCATCTTTAGGTGCACACAACGGCTCTCGCACTGCTTCTCCTGTGGGCATACACGCCCACATACTGCTGGCAGGGCAGAGGTGTTCTTCAGCACTTTGGCGGCAGCCAAGAACTGACCGCGTTCTATGTTCTTGATAAACGAAGGAATGTTGATGCTTACAGGGCAACCCTCCATACAGCTGGGTTTAGGACAGTCGAGGCAACGCTTGGCCTCCGTGAGAGCCATCTCCTTGGTAAGTCCGATGTTCACTTCCTCTGTTCGGGTGGTGGCGCGGTATGATGGGGCGAGTTCGGGCATCTTCACACGGCTTATGGCTGTGCGCTCTTTGGGCTTCATCGAGGTACGTAGTGCCTTGCGCCATTCTGCGTCGCGGTCTGTTAGTTCAGCCATGCTCTCCTTGGCGGGCTCCACGTCCATCGTCACGTCTGTGCTCTCTTTCCTCTGGCGGACTCCTACTGTGGCAAGATGCTCCTCGAAGTGTTCCATCTCCTCTCGCTCCACATCCTTGAAGGTACCCATACGCTTGAACATCTCGTCCCAGTCTACCAAAGAACCGTCAAACTCAGGGCCATCGATGCACACGAACTTGGTCTTTCCTCCGATGGTGAGTCGGCAGGCACCGCACATTCCTGTTCCGTCCACCATGATGGTGTTGAGCGAAACATCTGTGGGGATGCCGTGCCTTTGCGTCAGCAGACAGCAGAATTTCATCATGATGGGCGGACCGATGGCAAATGCCCTGTCGATATGTTCCTGCTGAATGAGTTTCTCCATTCCTACGGTTACCACGCCTTTCTCACCGTAACTTCCGTCGTCGGTCATGATGATGAGTTCGTCGCTCGATGCCCGTACCTCGTCTTCCATGATGACGAGGTCTTTGCTTCGTCCTGCTATCACCGAAAGAACCCGGTTGCCCGCAGCCTTGAGGGCGCGCATGATGGGAAGCATCGGAGCGGCACCCACACCTCCTCCGGCGCAAATCACCGTTCCGAAGTTCTCGATGTGGGTGGGGTTGCCTAACGGCCCCACTACATCGTGTATTTCATCCCCTTCGCTGAGGTAGCAGAGCTTGGTGGAGGAGAGTCCCACTTTTTGCACTACCAGTGTGATGGTGCCTTTCTCCGTGTCGGCATCTGCGATGGTCAGTGGCATTCGCTCGCTATTGGCATCTACACGGATGATGACAAAGTTGCCAGCCCTGCGGCTTTTGGCAATGAGAGGAGCCTCTACGTCGAAACGGTATACTTTTTCGGAATATTGTATTTTTTTGATTATCTTGTTCATGCTTTTTCTTGGGTTTTTAGCTGTTCTTTGGGTGTATCATAAATGTATTAATGTAATTCTTGTTACACAGGGAAGTAGCAACGACTTTTTAAAAAAGCAAAAGGATAACGTTGGCAGCATTTCTGCAACCAATGTTATCCTCGTACTTCATATTGTTTGCCAGTCCAGTAAGTGTACTGGCTTGGGAGTCTTGAAATATGACGAAACTTTTTATTCGAAGTTCTTGTCGTCGAGCATCTCGAATCCGCAGTAGGGCACCAATACCTTAGGTACACGGATACCTTCTGGAGTCTGGTTGTCCTCAAGGATAGAGGCTACGATGCGTGGCAGAGCCAGAGCCGAACCGTTGAGGGTATGGCAAAGCTCAATCTTCTTGTCGTCGGCATGACGGTAACGGCAGTGCAGACGGTTGGCTTGGTAGCTCTCGAAGTTGGAGACGGAAGAAACCTCCAACCAGCGGTGCTGGGCAGCGCTCCATGTCTCGAAGTCGTAGCAGATAGAAGAGGTGAAGCTCATATCACCGCCGCAGAGTCGAAGGATGTGGTAGGGCAACTCCAATTTCTTGAGCAAGCCTTCTACATGGGCGAGCATTTCCTTCAGCGACTCGTAAGAATGTTCAGGCTTGTCGATACGTACAATCTCCACCTTGTCAAATTGGTGCAGACGGTTCAGCCCGCGTACATCCTTGCCGTAGCTGCCAGCTTCGCGGCGGAAACAAGCTGAGTAAGCGCAACGCTTGATAGGCAGGTCTTTCTCGTCGAGAATCACGTCGCGGAATAGGTTGGTGACTGGAACCTCGGCTGTAGGGATGAGGAACAGGTTGTCGAGGTTGGCATGATACATCTGGCCCTCCTTGTCTGGCAACTGACCAGTGCCCAGACCAGAAGCCTCGTTGACTACGTATGGAGGCTGGATTTCCAAGTATCCGCTCTTACGGGCCTCGTCGAGGAAGAATGCCTCCAAGGCGCGCTGGAAGCGAGCCATCTTGCCGATATATACAGGGAAACCGGCACCCGTAATCTTCACGCCTAAGTCGAAGTCTACCAGGTTGTACTTCTTCAGCAAATCCCAGTGGCAGAGTGCGTCTGGGCCGAGGTTAGGCTTCTCGCCGCCTTCCTTTACCACTACGTTGTCTGTCGCATCCTTACCCTCGGGCACCTCGTCGCAGGGGATGTTAGGGATTTCGAGCAACTCGTTGGTCATATCTTGCTGAGCTTTCTCCATGATTTCTTCCAGGGCCTTGCCGTCTGCCTTGAGAGCAGCCACCTGAGCCTTGGCGGATTCAGCCTCTTCTTTTTTGCCTTCCTTCATCAAGGTGCCGATTTGTTTTGCAAACTGATTGGCATGCTGCTTGTTGGTGTCCAGCTTCTGCTGGGCCTCACGGCGAATCTTGTCGTACTCCAATACTTTCTCTACGGCCTCGCGAGCGTTAGGAAAATGCTTTTTCTCAAGGCCTTTGACTACACGTTCAGTCTCTTCGCTGATAAGTTTAAGTGTAAGCATAAGATAATATTTATGAAATGATTTACTATTTGAAGGCAAAGTTACAAAAAATATTTCTTATTCGGCAAGGATTTAGAGGAAAAATCTATTTAGAAAGTTAGAAACATAGTTTATGGCAGAGTCGAAAGGGATCTGGTGCCCAATCTACTTGACAATATTGTCAATAGCCATATCAGGTTCCACCAAGCCTCTTCAACCAAACTTTGGCTTGATTGGAAGCATGATAGAAACTATTTTTATATGGGACAAAAAATATTAAAAAAACATTTAAAAATGGCTGACTTTCAATATTATTCTGTACTTTTGCACAGACAGCATAGACATGTATAATATTCAAAATAGAGACAGTTATGATTAGATTGAATGTATTTTTTGAAGTGAAAGAAGATGTGGACATGGAGCAGCTTAATGCCCTGTGCCAGGAGTTGGTGGAAAAGTCATTGGATGACGAGGGTAACGTATCCTACGACTATTTCGTTAGCGGTACTCGTGACGGAGTGGTGATGATATGTGAGACTTGGCAGAATGCAAAGGTGCTGAAGGCTCATATGGAGTCTGCCCACTTCACCACATTGATACCTCAAATCGAGGCTTTGACCAAGCATGGATTGAAATTGGAGCAATTCCATTTTGAGAAATAATAAGGTTTCCTTTGAAGGCAATATGTGCTATGAAATTTCCCGTAGTCTTGCTCAACTTTACTGGTGTTTATAATTATGAGCCTTTCGCACAGCGTCATGGTATCATACATGTGGATTGCCGGGACATGAAAGGAGTGGATTGCTATTGTGACGAGGAGGGCCTGGGTGAGATTCGTCGCCGTTTGGCACCTTATCCGGTCAAGGCCATCCACTTCATAGATTCCGGTGATTTCCATTATCTCACGGAATATTGGGTGTCAAGGCTTCGGGAACCTTTCACGCTCATCGTTTTTGACCACCATCCTGACATGCAGCAGCCTCAGTGGGCTGGAGTGGTGTCATGCGGAGGGTGGGTGAGCGATGTGCTACGCAAGAATCCCTTTGTTAAGCATATCATTGTGGTGGGTGCATCGGATAAACTTATCTCCCAGATACCGGAAAATTTGAGAGAGAGGGTCATCTTCTACAGCCAGGCTACCATAGATCACCATCAGGCATGGCTCTCCAAGGTGGGAGGGATTATACATGAGCCAGTGTATATCTCCATCGATAAGGATGTGCTCAAGAAACAGGATGCTGTTACAGACTGGAGCCAAGGTGACATGAGCCTGCTCCAGCTACAGGCTGTTCTCAGAATCATCTTTTTTCATGAAAAGGTACTGGGCGTTGATGTTACGGGCGAGTGCTCGGCCACGCTCGATTATTTTGAGGAGCAACACGATGCAGGCGTAAACAACAGAGCGAACGAGGAACTGATGCGAATGATTCTTTCATAGGATTTTACCCACACGTTCATTTCCACTCAATTTCCCATCCGGGCGACAATGAAACGATGGAGTTGCAGTACTCTGCCGTCATTTTCGATCTGTACGCAGAAAGCCTGCTCTCAGACAGAGAACAGGCTTCGTATGTTTGTTTGGAATAGTTTGTTTACTTTTTCTTGTTAAGCGTCTGCTTTTTTAGTCTTCTCAGCGTAAACTTCTGGAGAAAGAACAGAAACAGTACTCTTGTCTCTGCGACCCTTGTGGAAGTATACGATACCGTCTGTCAACGCATACAACGTATCGTCCTTACCCTGGGCTACATTCTCGCCAGGGAAGTGCTTGTTGCCACGCTGGCGAACGATGATGTTGCCTGCGATGATTGACTGACCACCCCAGATCTTGACGCCTAATCTTTGTGAAGCTGATTCACGGCCGTTCTTAGAACTACCAACACCTTTCTTATGTGCCATTTCTAATTCCTCCTAATTTTAAGCGATTACAGATTTGATTGTTACCTCTGTGAACTGTGTGCGATGACCGTTCTTCTTGCGATAGTCCTTGCGGCGCTTCATTTTGAAGACGATAACCTTGTCACCCTTTACGAGTGGGTTCACTACTTCTACTACTACTTTCGCACCCTCTACTGTTGGTGCACCGACAGTTACTGCACCGTCTTTGTCAACGAGCAGCACCTTGTCGAATTCAACAGTTTTGCCAGCTTCCACATCCTTGATGTGGTGTACGAAGAGCTTCTTGCCCTCCTCTGCCTTGAACTGCTGACCGTTAATTTCTACGATTGCGTACATTTTTTATTCTATAAACGGTTTTCCGTGAGGCGTCTGGCTTCGTGCCAGCTCTTCTTCGAGCCCCGACGAACTAAACTTTTCTGTAATTATTGCCCTATTCTAGGCTTTCGAGGTGCAAAATTACATAATATTTATCGAATAACAAATCTATCTGTGCTGAAATATTTCTCTTTTAAAAAGATTTAACGCATAGTAGGCGAAATAGCTACATATAGCCTTGCCTTTCTGAGGCAGGCGGCTGATAAAGACAGACATCGGTTTTGATGACCTTCAACTGACAAGCGGCGAATGGAAGATCAAGCAAGAACTGTTTTTCCTGGAGCTGCCACATGGTGTGTGTGCTGATCGCCGTAGCGTTGGTTGCCATTTTCCCAAGCTAATGCATTGCTCACCTGCTTTCTGTTTATTTTAATGAATATCAGCAATCATTCAAATTGCAAATTATCACGGTATTAAAGAGGATTTCTTGAAACAATCTCTCGGTGGATTCTGCCACAAGTCCAACAGTTTTATATGATAGCTGTGATGGTCTTCGCAAGGTGAAAATATCTCCGTTCCGT
>DJOI01000024.1:28852-66706 GCA_002439605.1 Candidatus Segatella mututuai
TTCCGTGACGATTAAGTAGATGATGTAAAAAGGCTGTGGCCATATATAACATATATAATAGGTATGGAAAATGCGGATTTCTTTTATTTTCTTTTGCACTACGATATTTTTTGTGTAATTTTGCAGAATTAACTGATAAAATGAAAAATGAGAAAACGATTCATTCATATATTATGGACATTGTTGGGTACAGGCATCCTTGTCTGCGTCTTGGGATTTGTTGCCATTTGGAATGGCATGATAGGCTATATGCCGGAGATAGAAGACCTGCAGAATCCCATCAACCGATTTGCCACACAGGTGTATTCATCGGACGGCAAGGTGCTCGGAACGTGGAACCTCAACAAGGAGAATCGTATTGTTATTCCGTACAACAAGATGTCGCCACACCTCGTGGAGGCACTCGTAGCTACGGAGGACGAACGCTTCTACGAACACTCGGGCATCGACTTCCGAGCCTTGGGGCGTGCCATCGTCAAGAGGGGTATCTTGGGGCAAGCCAATGCCGGCGGAGGTTCTACCATCACCCAGCAGCTGGCGAAGCAGTTGTATAGCGAGACCGCCAGCAGCACCGTGCAGCGATTCTTCCAGAAACCCATAGAGTGGGTGATAGCAGTCAGGCTGGAGCGCTATTACACCAAGCAAGAAATCATCGCCCTTTATCTCAATTACTTCGACTTCCTGCACAATGCGGTGGGCATCAAGACTGCTGCCAACACATATTTCAACAAAGAACCAAAGGAGCTGACGGTGTGCGAGGCTGCCACCTTGATAGGACTCTGCAAGAACCCATCGCTTTTCAATCCCGTGCGTTATCCCGAGCGCTGCCGGGAGCGAAGAAACGTGGTGCTGCAGCAGATGGTGAAGGCGGGTTATATGAATCATGAGGAGTATGCCAAGTATTCTGCAGAGCCCCTGGTGCTCGACTTCCACCGCTCCGACCATAAGGACGGCACCGCCACTTATCTGCGCGAGTTCCTTCGCCAGTACATGACCGCCAAGCGCCCTGTTCGCTCCGACTATCCCTTGTGGAACAAAGCGCAGTTTGTCATCGACTCAATAGCCTGGGACACAGATCCTCTCTATGGCTGGTGCAACAAGAACTTCAAGAAGGACGGATCGCCCTATAATGTCTATGCCGACGGTCTGAGGGTGTTCACCACGATAGACAGCCGAATGCAGAAATATGCCGAGGAAGCGGTCTACAAGCATGTGGCAGGATATCTGCAGCCAGCTTTCGATCGCGAGAACAAACCCAAGCCCAGCGCTCCTTTCTCCGACAAGTTGACAGCCCAGCAGATACGCTCCATCTTGAACCGTTCCATCGCCCAAAGCGAACGCTACCGCGCCATGAAGGCGTCAGGCTGCTCGCCGGAGGAGATACACGATGCCTTCAGAAGAAAGGTGGAAATGACGGTGTTTACCTATCATGGAGATGTCGACACCCTGATGAGTCCGCTCGACTCCATACGCTATTACAAGGGCTTCTTGCGCTCTGGTTTCCTGAGCATGGATCCCAAGACAGGTGCCGTGAAAGCCTATGTGGGCGGTCTCGACTATACGCACTTCATGTACGACATGGTGAGCTTAGGGCGCCGACAGGTGGGGTCTACCATAAAACCATTCCTTTATAGCTTGGCGATGGAGAACGGGTTTACGCCATGCGACCTGGCTCCCAACCGCCAGCAGACCTATATCGTGGCGGGCAGGCCCTGGACGCCTCGCAACGCCAACCATTCGCGCTATGGGCAGATGGTGCCGCTGAAGTGGGGTCTGGCGCAGAGCAACAACTGGATAAGCGCTTACCTGATGAGCAAGCTGAACCCCTCGCAGTTTGTGCAGCTGTTGCACGATTATGGTATTAACAATCCCGATATTCATGCCTCAATGAGTCTCTGTCTGGGGCCTTGCGAGGTGAGCGTGTCGGAGATGGTGAGCGCCTATACCGTCTTTGCCAACCACGGCATACGGACCTCTCCGCTCTTTGTGAGCCGCATAGAGGACAACGAAGGTAACACGATAGCCACCTTCCAACCCCGGATGAACGAGGTCATTAGTGCCGAAAATGCTATGAAGATGCTCACCATGCTGATGGGTGTGGTCGATAATGGTACGGCGGGTCGTTTGCGCTATCGGTATAATTTCGAGGGAGAGATAGGCGCCAAGACGGGTACCACCAACAACAACAGCGACGGCTGGTTCATAGGCTTCACCCCTCAGCTCGTGACTGGCTGTTGGGTCGGTGGCGAAGACCGTGACATCCACTTCGATTCTATGAACATGGGACAGGGAGCCACGATGGCGCTTCCTATCTGGGCTATCTTCATGAAGAAGATCTATGCCGACGCTTCCCTGGGCATCGACCCTCAGGCGAAGTTCGATATCCCAAAGGGGTATAATCCTTGTGGTAAGAAAGCGGAGGACGACGACTTCGAGGAGAATGGTATCGACGAGGTGTTCGAGTAGAAAAATCATAATTAGGTAAATATTAATTATTTATGAATATACGCAGTCATCCAAATTGCAAAATATCACGGTGTTGAAGAGAAATTTTTGAAACTATCTCTCGATTGATCCTGCCATACGTCAGTTTTAGATGATAGCAAATGTCCAGTCCAACTCCGTCGGGTGTTCCACGACCGTCAGCCGCTTGGCTCACGGTCGTCAGCCAGTCGTTCCACGGTCGTGGGACGGTCAGCTCACGCCCGTGGGACACCCTTCATATTCAAGTTCGACAACCATTAAGGATGCACATCGTTAACCTGCAAGGATGCACATTGTTGACATGTAAGGAAGCACAACTTTGCCCCGCAAGGAAGCGCATCTTCGTACCTTCACAATGATTATTATCGACAAGAGTTATATGTTTGAATCATGCTCTGCCACAAACTGAAGTAGTCATCAGGAAATTCGATGCATTTCCTGCTATAATTTGGATGATTGCGGATATTCATTAATTATTATTTATGGTATGGAACATCAAGTAAAAAGAGTACCGTGTTTTATTATGGAATGTTGACTATCAAGGGCATGCGTGGCTCTAAGTTGATATTAGGCATCCCTAACAATAATGTGCGCAAGCAGTGCTATGGCTACTTGGAGGAGGAATACCAGGCGAAGTCGTATGTCGATACCACAAGTTGACCGAACCACTATTGCGACATGGTGTATGACGGCAAGTGGGAGGAAGGACTTCGCTTCATGGCGGATGCCTATGTCAAGGTTTCGTCTGTGCGTGGCGGCGACTATTTCAAGCGTCTTATCCTTTACACCAATCACAAGATGTCCTCCCTACATATTGACGATAGTCGACACGTAGGATACAACATCATCTTTCTCGTCCCCACAAAACGAGTTATTCAGATTCTTGAATTCCTTCTTCCATTCACAGCGAGCATTCTCTTGTGGGTACTCACGGCGGAGGAGGTATTGTTGTAGTTCGAGTATTGTTCTTCTTTTTAGAATGCGAAAAAGTTCCTCGGAACTCTTCACCACACGGAGTTTACTTTTTCCAAAGCACACTTGACTTTTTTAACAAGAAATATACCATGATGATGCCGAGGTATATGAGGCAGAGTTGTGGAATGTTGAGCTTTATCCCTTCGAGGTAGGCTCCCGGCAGCAGGGCTATTAGTTGCAGCAGGTGCTGGGTGGTGGCTGTGGTAAGGCTCAACAGGTGCGTCAAGCCGCTCTGCAACAGGGTGAACCCTGGCAGAAGGAAGAATGAAAGCAGGAGCGTCAGACTGGTGTAGATGATGACCGTGGCTGCGGGAATGGCGACGAACGAACTGAGGACGGAATAGCAGGCGATGCTGCCGAAATAATAGCATATCAAAGGCATGGTTCCCACCTGGGCTGCCACAGAAACCGATACCATCGTCCAAGCCCAGCGAAGCGGCCTGTGGCTGGTGAGCGAGGAGGGTAGGAAACTGTAGATGGGCTTGTAGAGCAGCAGGATGGACAGCACGGCGGAAAAGGACAACTGGAAACTGATGTCGAAGAGGTTGAGCGGCTGGACGATGAGCATTGCGATGGCCGCCAACGCCAAGTTGCCCACGGCGGACGAGTTGCGTCTTGTCAGCAGGGCGAAGCAGTATATGCTGATCATCGAGGCTGCCCTGACGGCACTGGCTGGTAGGGCGATGAGGAACACATAAGCCCAGATGGCTGTCACGCTGATGGGAACGGCTATCAGCCGCCACCGCTTCTTGCCTCCTGCCAAGAGAATGAAGAGTTGGAAGATGATGCCTATGTGCAGGCCGCTGATGGCCAAGATATGGCTTGCTCCCGAAGCCTTGAAGGTTTGTCGGGTGTCTTTGTCGAGGCTACTCTTGTCACCTAACGTCATGGCAGTGATGATGGCTTGCTCCTGTGTGGCTATATGCTGGCTTCCAATGCGTTTCACAAGTTCGCTTCTTAGGTCGAGTGCTTTCAGGCGGGTACGGTCGAGTGCCGACAGGTCGTCATAGGAATAGGTCGCCGTGGATTGCCGATACGGTTCTTCTTGCAGGGAGACAAGCAAGGCCCCCATCCAAACAAAGGAGGCAAAGAGCAGGAGCGACTTGTGCAGCAGGTTCTTGACGCAAATGGCAAGGGCACAGGTGAGGAGCATGATCAGAAGCCAGTGGGACGGAGACAGGGTAATGAAACGAAAGTGCGCAATGACGATGCCCGACGCAAGCATTAGGCAGAGCACTTGTGTGGGGCTCGAATTGAAGTAGTTTCTCCTTTTTAGAACTGTCTTTGCACTGGAAATCTTCATTAATCCTTTAATTTCTGCAAATATAGGATTTTTTTTTCGTCTAAATGTAGTTTTTTTTGTATTTTTGCAAAGTTTTTATAGAATACAATAAAAATCATTATAATGAACGTTTCTTACAAATGGCTTAAAGAATATGTCGATTTCGACTTGACTCCTCAGGAGACAGCGGACGCGCTTACTTCATGTGGACTCGAAGTTGACGCTTTGGAAGAAGTTCAATCCATCAAGGGTGGATTGAAAGGTCTTTACGTAGGTAAAGTATTGACATGCGAGATGCATCCTAACAGCGATCACCTCCATGTAACTACCGTTGACCTCGGCAAGGGCGAGCCTCAGCAGATTGTCTGCGGTGCTCCCAACGTTGCCGCTGGGCAAAAGGTAATCGTAGCCGACTTGGGCTGCGTGCTTTACGACGGCGACCAGAGTTTTACCATCAAGAAGAGCAAGCTCCGTGGTGTGGAGAGCTTTGGTATGATTTGTGCCGAGGATGAAATCGGCATCGGTACCGACCACGCAGGTATCATCGTCCTCCCAGAGGACGCTCCTGTGGGTCAGCCTGCCGCTGAGTACTATCACCTGGAGAGTGACTGGCTCATCGAGATCGACATCACCGCCAACCGTGCCGACGCGCTCGGTCACTACGGCGTGGCTCGTGACCTCTACGCTTGGTTGAAGCAGAATGGATACAAGACCTGCTTGCATCGTCCTTCTTGCGATGAGTTCAAGGTAGACAACGAGGACCTTCCTATCGAGGTGGAGATTCAGAACCACGAGGCTTGCAAGCGTTATGCTTGCGTGAGCATCACCGACTGCGAGGTGAAGGAGAGCCCTAAGTGGTTGCAGGACAAGTTGAACATCATCGGCTTGCGTCCTATCAACAATATCGTGGATATCACCAACTACATCATGATGGCATACGGACAGCCTTTGCACTGCTTCGACGCCGACATGGTGACAGGCCATAAGATAGTCGTCCGCACCCAGCCTGAGGGCACCAAGTTTGTGACCCTCGACGGCGTGGAGCACACCCTCGGAGAGCACGACCTAAGCATCTGCAACGCAGAGGAGCCAATGTGTATCGCCGGTATCTTCGGTGGAAAAGGTTCTGGTACTTACGAGACCACCAAGAACGTTGTCTTGGAGAGTGCCTACTTCCATCCGACATGGATTCGTAAGAGCGCACGCCGCCATGGTTTGAGCACGGATGCCAGCTATCGTTTCGAGCGTGGTGTTGATCCTAATGGTCAAATTTATGCCTTGAAGCAGGCAGCCATCCTCTGCAAGCAACTCGCTGGTGGAAAGATTTCCATGCAAATCAAGGATGTCTATCCAGAACCTATCCAGGACTTCCCTGTTCGTTTGAACTATGAATATGCTCATCGTCTCATTGGTAAGGAGATTGGTGCAGAGACCATCAAGAACATCGCCACTTCTCTGGAAATGAAGATTGTGAAGGAAGATGCTGAGGGCATCGACCTCCTCGTTCCTCCTTATCGTGTGGATGTTCAGCGTCCTTGCGACGTGGTGGAGGACATCCTCCGCATCTACGGATATAATAATGTGGAGATTCCTACGCAGCTCAAGAGCTCATTGACCGTGCAGGGCGACGAGGACAAGGCTTACCATACCCAGAACATCGTGGCAGAGCAGTTGGTGGGCGAGGGGTTCATGGAGATATTGAACAACTCACTGACCAAGGCAAGTTACTATACCGACTTCGACCTCAACAAGTACTCTGATGAGCATACCGTGAAGGTGATGAACCCATTGAGCGCCGACCTCGGTGTGATGCGCCAGACCATGCTCTTCGGTGGCTTGGAGAGTGTTGCTCGCAACATCAACCACAAGAGCCAGAACCTGAAGTTCTTCGAGGTGGGCAACACCTATATATATAATAAGGAGAAATGGACAGCCGAGAATCCTATCAAGGCATACAGCCAGGAGGCTCACATCTCCCTCTTCATCACCGGTAAGCGCGTGGAGGGCAACTGGGCTCACGCCGACGAGCAGAGCAGTATCTACGAGCTCAAGGCAGTGGTGGAGAACATCCTTCGCCGTGTGGGCATGCCACAAAACAACTTGGTCATCAAGCACAGCGACAACAACATCTTCTCCAAGGGCGTGACCTACGAGACACGTGCTGGCAAGGTATTGGTAGAGTTCGGTATATTAGGCTTGAAGTTGAAGAAGGCGTTCGACATCGAGCAGGATGTATTCTATGCTGATGTACACTGGGATAACCTGATGAAGACTGTGAAGAAGGTGAACCTCACCTACACCGACATCAGCAAGTATCCATCTGTGAGCCGTGACTTAGCTTTGCTCGTTGATAAGAGCGTGGAGTTCGCACAGATTGAGCAAATCGCTCGTCAGACGGAGAAGAAACTCCTCAAGAGTGTCGTTCTCTTCGATGTATATGAGGGTGAGCATTTGCCAGAGGGCAAGAAGAGCTACGCTGTCAATTTCATCTTGCAGGATGAGGAGAAGACCTTGAATGACAAGCAGATTGATGCTATCATGAAGAAGCTTATTGCCAATTTGACTGGCAAACTTCATGCGGAGTTGAGATAAATAATAACAACAAATATAAAAAATTAATTCCAATGGGAAGAGCATTTGAATATCGTAAAGCTACAAAGCTGAAAAGATGGGGCCACATGGCCAAGACATTTACTAAGTTGGGTAAGCAGATTGCCATCGCAGTGAAGGCTGGTGGCCCAGAGCCAGAGAACAACCCAACATTGCGTGCTATCATCGCTAACTGTAAGCGTGAGAACATGCCTAAGGATAACATCACTCGTGCCATCAAAAACGCTTGTGGCAAGGATACAAGTGATTATAAGGAGGTAACTTACGAGGGATATGGACCTCACGGTGTTGCTGTGTTCGTTGACACCTTGACCGACAACACCACACGTACTGTTGCCGATGTTCGTTCTGTGTTCAATAAGTTTAGCGGGAACCTCGGAACAACTGGTTCCTTGTCTTTCCTCTTCGACCACAAAGCTGTGTTCACCTTCAAGAAGAAGGATGGATTGAACATGGATGACTTGATTCTCGACTTGATAGACTATGGCGTAGAGGATGAGTATGACGAGGATGAGGAGACCAACGAAATCACGATCTACGGTGCTCCTACAAGCTTCGGCGAGATTCAGAAGCATTTGGAGGCTGAGGGCTTCGAGGTAACAGGTGCTGAATTTACTTACATCCCTAACGACTTGAAGGACGTGACTCCTGAGGAGCGCGAGACTATCGACAAGATGGTAGAGAAGTTGGAAGAGTTTGACGATGTTCAGACTGTATATACCAACATGAAGCCTGAGATTCCTGCTGACGCAGAGTAAGGGAATATTTAAGATTTAAATATTGGTACATGGGGAGTTTTCTTTTGCGAGAAAACTTCCTTTTTTATTATTTTTGGGAGGACAAGATATGATAGCAAACGAAAATCAAAAGCAGTTGAAAAAGGTGACTTACCAAACCCATGGTACTTGTTCTAAGTTCATTTGCATTAGTGTCGATGAGGACGGAGTGGTAAGAGATGCTCAGTTCATCGGTGGATGCGATGGCAATACCAAAGGAGTCTGTTCCTTGATTCGAGATATGAAAGCCAAGGAGGTGATTGCTCGATTGAAAGGTATCAAGTGTGGTAATAAACCAACAAGTTGCCCAGACCAGTTGGCAACAGCTTTGGAACAAATGGGGTATTAAACTCTCGGCTTATAGGATTCATGTGAAACGTCATATAGGAAAAGCTCATCTATATGGCGTTTTATTTTTGTATAGCCTTGGAATTTTTCTTTCAGGACTTTTTTTAATTGTCTTCGCAAGGTGAAGAAATCTCCGTTCCGAAACACGGAACGGAAGATTCCAAGACACGGAACGAAAAATTCTTAAGGAATTAAAGCCAACCTGCCATCCTGTCGCAAAGTTTTTAAAGACTGGTTGATAGAGTAGACATAGCCCAGTGACTTACATGGGCATCGCCAATGACTTGCAGAGCCTAACCTGTGACTTGCTGAGTTTCGGCAGTGACTAATACTTGAATGTATCGTCCAACAATACTTTCTTGGGGTTGGAAGCCGATCGATAGATGAAGCGGAAGGAGAAGTGGGCATCCTTGTAATTCTTGATACCGGGGTTGTTGTCGAGTGATTGTTTCTGCAGGTCGTGTAGCTTGCTGCGGTGCAGGGCTATCGCCTCTGCGTTATCTGCCTTGTTACGCAGGGTGAGATAATAAATGTAGGTACGTGAGTCCTTGTCAAAAACAGCGCTGTCTGTACGGCTGTCGTTGATGTAAGGAGTAGGACATACTTTCTCTGTATATTCGCGTGCTTCGCGCACAGCCCTGTCTTCCATGCTCTCTGTGCAAGAGACCAACAATCCGAGTGCTATGATACTATAGATAATCTTTTTCATATCTCTATTCATCTATTAATTTTGATGCAAAGTTACGGTAAAACGCTGATAAAACAAAATTTAAATTCTGTATTTTTATGATATCTGATAAAAATATGGGATTCATTCTCTATTTTCTCGGAGCGAATGTGGAAACCGTGGGAGCGAGACAGAGATTTTCCAGACCGAATGCGGAATACTTGGGAGTGAAAGATAGAAAAATGCCAGACCGAACGGTTCGTTATTTTTTTGTCACGATGGTAGATGATGGCATAGTCCATTGGATTTGCTTGGAACCTTAAAAAAGCGATTTTTGAAAATAATAGACTAAAAAATTGGTATTCTCCTAAAAATAAGGTAAATTTGCAACCTAAAGAGAGAAAATATTATATGGAGAATATAAATAACATCAGAAATTTCTGCATTATTGCACATATTGACCATGGTAAAAGTACCTTGGCAGACCGTTTGTTGGAAAAAACTAAGACCATCAAAATTACTGAGGGGCAGATGCTTGACGACATGGACCTGGAGCGTGAGCGTGGCATTACCATCAAGAGCCACGCCATCCAGATGGAGTACAAGGCGAAGGATGGGCAGACTTATATCCTCAACCTCATCGATACTCCAGGACATGTAGATTTCTCCTATGAAGTTTCTCGTTCTATCGCTGCTTGCGAGGGTGCGCTATTGGTCGTGGATGCAACGCAGGGAGTGCAGGCGCAGACGATTTCCAATCTATATATGGCCATCGAGCATGACTTGGAAATCATTCCTGTCATCAACAAGATAGATATGCCTTCGGCCATGCCCGACGAGGTGGAGGATGAGATAGTCGACCTCATCGGTTGCAAGCATGAGGAAATCCTTCGTGCCTCTGGTAAGACGGGCGAGGGAGTAGAGGATATCTTGGAGGCGGTGGTCAACCGTGTTCCTCATCCAGAGGGAGATGACAAGGCACCGTTGCAGGCTTTGATTTTCGACTCCGTATTCAATTCCTTCCGTGGTATTATAGCCTATTTTAAAATAGAAAACGGTGTCATCCGCAAGGGCGACAAGGTTAAGTTCTTCAATACGGGCATGGAGTATGATGCCGATGAAATAGGTGTTCTCAAGATGGACATGGTGCCTCGTAATGAGTTAGGTACTGGTGAGGTAGGCTACATTATCTCTGGCATAAAGGATGCTACGGAAGTGAAGGTGGGTGATACCATTACGCATGTAGCTCGTCCATGCGAAAAGGCTATCGCTGGATTCCAGGAGGTGAAACCGATGGTTTTTGCCGGTGTTTATCCTATCGACCCAAGTGATTATGAGAACTTGCGCGCTTCGCTCGAAAAGCTTCAGCTCAATGATGCTTCCTTGACATTCTCGCCAGAGAGCTCGGTGGCGTTGGGCTTTGGCTTTCGTTGCGGCTTCTTGGGCTTGCTACATATGGAGATTGTTCAGGAACGATTGGATCGTGAGTTCAACATGGATGTCATCACCACTGTGCCCAACGTGTCTTATATGGTATATGACAAGCAGGGTGGGGTGAAAGAAGTCCACAATCCTTCTGGGCTGCCAGACCCAACGATGATAGACCATATCGAGGAGCCATACATCCGTGCTACCATCATTACTTCTTGCGATTACATCGGTCCGATTATGAAACTTTGCTTGGACAAGCGTGGTGAGCTCATCAATCAGGAATACGTGAGTGGTAACCGTGTGGAGCTGCATTTCATGTTGCCTTTGGGAGAGATTGTCATCGACTTCTATGATAAGTTGAAGAGTATCTCAAAAGGGTATGCTTCCTTCGATTACCATATCGACTGTTTCCGGCCATCAGACTTGGTGAAGCTCGACATTCTCCTGAATGGTGAGCCAGTAGACGCTCTTTCCACGCTTACCCATAGGGACAATGCCGTGACTTTTGGGCGACGAATGTGTGAGAAGTTGAAGGACTTGATACCACGCCAGCAGTTTGATATTGCCATTCAGGCAGCCATCGGCGCCAAGATCGTGGCGCGTGAGACTGTCAAACAGGTGCGTAAGGATGTGACCGCCAAGTGTTATGGTGGTGACGTGAGCCGTAAGCGCAAGTTGCTGGAGAAGCAAAAGAAGGGAAAGAAGCGTATGAAGCAGATTGGCAACGTGGAAGTTCCACAAAAGGCATTCCTTGCAGTGCTGAAACTCGACTGATGATATCCAGTATAATCAAGCAATTAAGCGACATATAAATCAAGGAGGTTAGAATTATGAATGATTTGAGAACCATCACTCCCAAGCGTGACATTGCCAGGGAGTTGGCGCGTAAGTACAGTACGATGACCCACGATGAGCTCGACATCTTGGAGGGTATCTTGGAGCCGGTAAAATACAGCAAGGGAGAAATGATCCTTGAGGAAGGCGAAGTATGTCGTGGCATCTCTTACATCGAGAAGGGACTCGTGCGCCAGTTCTACCACAAGAACGGAAGGGAGGTTACTGAGCATTTAGGTGTCGACCATACCATCTTCATGTGTATAGAGAGTCTTTTCAAGGAGGAACCAACGCATCTTCAGGTTGAGGCCCTCGAGCCAACTTTGGTTTATGTCTTGCCTAAGTCGAAGCTCGAGTCTGCTGCCATTCGTAACGTCAACATCCAGATGTTGTATCGTAAGATACTGGAGGAGAGTCTAATCCAGTCGCAGGTTCACGCTGACCTGATGCGTTTCGAGACAGCCCCCAACAAGTACAAGCGTTTGTGTGAACTGAATCCTCAGGTGGTGTTGCGTGCCCCGTTGACATATATAGCCAGCTATCTGCAGATGACTCCTGAAACATTGTCACGCATCCGTTCGGGGGTTTTGATTTAAAGATTTATAAGACAAAAAGGACAAAAGAGCTTCAGTCGTCACTTTCGGTGCCGAAGCTCTTTTGTGCATGTATTCTTTTTCCGTATACACATATTATAGGTATATACCTTTTTCGCATATACCTATTCTGTATAAAGGAATCGTTTGATGCTTTTCTTGGGAGTTTTTTCGAATTCCTCTTTGTGGATTCTTATTTCCGATATTTTACTGTAGGCAGGAATCAAGGTGTTGAGCTCCTGGCGGTTCTGCTCCATGATATCCATCAGTTCTTTTTCGCCCAAATTGAAAGTTTGAGCCTCGTCGTAGTCGGGATGTACCAGGCCTATCAATTTGTCGCCTTTCTGTATCACCACGCTCTCGCTCACGAAAGCCAACGAGTTGAGCTTGTCCTCTATCTCCTCGGGGTAGATGTTCTGGCCGCTGGCTCCCAAGAGCATGTTCTTGCTGCGTCCCTTGATGAAGACATTGCCGTCGCCATCCATAGTGCCGAGATCGCCCGTGTGATACCAACCGTCCTTGTCGATGGTGGTGGCTGTCGCTTCCTCGTTCTTATAATAGCCGAGCATCACGTTCGGGCCCTTCGCCAAGATTTCGCCAGGTACATTCTCTGGGTCGGGGCTGTCTATCTTCACCATCATGTTCTTGGCTGCCTTGCCGCATGAGCCAGGCACGAAGTTCTTGTAATCCTCGTAGCAGATGATGGGGGCGCACTCTGTGGCACCATATCCTACGGTATATTTAAATCCTACGCTGTGCAAAAAGCTCTCCACCTCCTGGTTAAAGGCGGCGCCACCGATGATGACCTCGTAGAAGTTGCCACCGAAGGCATTGGTCACCTGTTCGCAAATCTTCTCACGTATCTTTTTGCTGATGACTGGCATGTGGAGGAGCATGCGCATGCGGTTGTTCTGAATCTTTGGGAAAACCTTCTTGCGGATGATCTTCTCTATAATCAGTGGCACAGCGATGATGACGGCAGGCTTGATGCGTCCGAAAGCTTCGGCAATGATGGCTGGGCTTGGAATACGTGTGAGGTAGAACACATGGCACCCCTTGATGAACTCGAAGATGAATTCGAATGCCATGCCGTACATGTGTGCCATCGGCAGAATGCTGATGACAGGGTCGCCAGCCTTGATCTTGTTGCCTAATACGCTTTCGGCAAAGTCGGCATTGCTCCAGAGTGCGCGGTAAGGTATCATTACACCTTTCGAGAATCCGGTCGTACCGCTGGTATAATTGATTAGTGCCAGTTCGTCAGGATTCTGCTCGATGTAATATTGCACATGTTCCTTGCGGAAATACTTGGGAAACTTGATGCCGAACATCTCGTTGAGATGCTCACGGGCATATGTGAGCTTGTCTGTGCGCGAAACTACCAGAGAGTAGTCGGGTATGTAGATGATGCCTTCCAGTCCCGGCATCTTGGTCGCATCCACCTGAGTTGCCACTACGTCGCCCACGAAGAGGAGCTTGGCATCGCTATGGTTCACGATGTTGTGTATCTGGTCTGGCATGAATTCATGTAGGATAGGCACAGCCACAGCACCGTAGGTGAGGGTAGCGAGGAAAGCCACTGCCCAGTTGGCGCTGTTGCGACCGCAGAGGGCAATCTTGTCACCCTTCACTACGCCAGAGTTCTCGAACATGATGTGGAGCTTCTCTATTTTTCGAGCAACGTCATGAAACTGCAAGGTGGCTCCCTTGTAGTCCGTAAGTGCATCCATGTCCCAATGGTCAATGATGCTTTTCTGAATGAGTGCGTTAAAGCTTGGTATTTCCATCTCTGTTTGCTTTTGCTTATCTATAATGAGCATGCTTTTTCTTTCGTCGATGAAGAACTATACGGCATCCTGATATAGATAACGTTTAATAGATTTCTTTGCAGTCTTCTCGAACTCCTTGTCGTGCAATACGACACGGGTAATCTTGGCAAATGTCGGCATCTGTTCGTTGAGGTTCTGACGGTTCTGCTCCATGATGCTTTCCAGGTCTTCCTTGTTGAATCCAAGGGTGTTTGCCTCGTCCATGTCGGGATGAACCAATGCCACGAGCTTGTTGTCTTTCTGTATGATGATGCTCTCGTTGACCATTGCCATCGAGTTGAGTTTATCTTCTATTTCCTCTGGGTATATGTTCTGTCCGTTAGGCCCGAGGAGCATATTCTTGCTGCGTCCCTTCACGAAGAAGTGCCCGTCTTTGCTGATGGTGGCAAGGTCGCCCGTATGAAACCATCCGTCCTTGTCGATGACGGCATCCGTGGCCTCCTTGTTCTTGTAGTATCCATTCATTACGTTGATGCCGCGGCAAACAAGCTCGCCAGGCACATGCTCGGGGTTGTCGCTCAATACCTTCACAGCCATGTGCTTCACAGCCACGCCGCAACTTCCCGCCACATATTCGTCTTGGTTGGCGAAGGTGATGAATGGAGCGGTCTCGGTCGTACCATATGCCATGGCGATGGGGAAGCCGATGCTGAGGAAGAAGTTCTCTATCTCCTTGTTGAGCGGTGCGCCACCTACTACGACTTCGTAGGCGTTGCCGCCAAATTCTTTCATGACGAACTCGTATATCTTTTCCTTGATGCGCTTATTGATGACAGGCATGTTCATCAGGAGCTTCACCTTGTTGGTCTGGATGAGAGGGAATATCTTCTTTCTCACTATTTTCTCCACTACGAGAGGCACGGCGAAGATGATGTCTGGCTTGATTTCCGTGAAAGCCTGTGCGATGAGGGTGGGGCTTGGAAGACGGGTTAGGAAGAAGATATGGTTGCCTTGCGCCATGTTGAAGATGACATCTGCCATCAATCCGTACATGTGCGCCATCGGAAGCGATACCAATACGTTGCAGTTCTTTTGGAGTTTAGGTGCGATGGCGGACAGCATATAGTCGAGGTTGCCCCACAACGCGCGATATGGAAGCATTACACCCTTGGAGAATCCTGTCGTTCCGCTGGTATAGTTGATCATCGCAAGTTCCTCAGGAGCATCAACATGATACTTGATATGTTCCGGACGGAAAAATTTGGGATATTTATGGCCGAACATAGCGTTGAGATGCTCTCTTGCGTATGTCAGTTTTTCTGAGCGAGACAATACGAGTGAGAAGTCTGGCAGATAGATGACACCTTCCAGAGAAGGCATCTCGTCGGTGTTGATTTCCGTAGCCACGACATCTCCCACGAAGAGCAACTTGCTCTCGCTATGGTTCACGATGTTGTGTATCTGCTCAGGCTTAAATTCATTCTGTATAGGTACGACCACAGCGCCGTAGGTGACAATGGCCAGGAAGGCTGCCGCCCATTGGCTGCTGTTTCTACCGCAAACTGCAATCTTGTCGCCCTTCTTCACGTCGCTGTTTTCAAACAGGATGTGGAGCTTCTCTATCTTTCTTGCTACATCATGATACTGCAAGGTGACACCCTTGTAATCCGTTAGCGCATCCAGATTCCAGTTCTTGATGATGCTCTGCTCAATATACGAGTTGAAACTTGGTATTGAATTCATTGCACAGTTTACAAAAATTTGTGCAAAGATACATTAATTTCTGCACACAACAAAAAAAAATGTGCACAAAATGAACGAAAGGGTAAAAAAAGTGAGTTTTCTTGCATTATAGCCCAAGAAAGTGGGCTATAATGCTGTCGTAATTATTCATATCGCATCGATTTGGCTGGATGGATATGGGAGATGAGATAGCTTGGCGCCACCAGCATGAAGACGCTGATGACCAGTGTTGCTACATTGAGTGCCAAGATATACAAGGCATTGAACTCTACAGGCACGGTACTCACATAATAGGTTTGGGCATCCAATTTGACGATACCGAAAGTTTGCTGAAGAGCCAAGAGTCCTAAGGATAAGATGTTGCCAATAAGCATTCCTTTGCTAATGATGAATACGGCAAACCACATGAAAGTGTGTCGGATGGTCTTGTTGCGTGCTCCCAACGCTTTCAGTATGCCGATCATGGATGTGCGCTCCAAGATGATGATGAGCAAACCGCTGATCATGGTTACTCCTGCCACAATGAGCATCAAGACGAGAATGATCCACACATTGAGATCCATGAGGTCGAGCCATTGGAATATCTGTGGATTCAGTTCCTTGATGGTGGCGCAGCTGTAGGTTTCTCCATAGTGGTCTACCGTTCCTTTTATCTTGCTGATAACCCGACTTTCCACTTTTTCCAGGTTGTCGAAGTTATCCACCGTGAGTTCGGCGCCACTCGCCTGGTCGTGTTCCCATCCATTGAGCTTGACAGCTGTATAGAGGTCGGTAAAGACCATCATCTCATCGTATTTCTTCAAGTTGGTCTGGTAGATGCCAGCTATGGTAAAGCGTCGTGTGCGTACCCCGTTGTTGTCAAAGAAATAGGCAAAGATACGTTGGCCTGACTCCAAGTGCAACTTGTCTGCCATCAACTTGGATACAAGAATCTTGTTGTGGCCCACGTTGTCGGAGAAATGGGGGATACTGCCCTCCACCATGTTGCTGTGGATGAAAGTGGAATCGAAGTCGGAACCTACTCCCTTGAAAACTACGCCAAGGAAATCGCTGTCGGTCTTGAGTATTCCCTCTTTCATGGCAAATCGTTGAACATGAGCCACATTGGAGATTTGCTTCAAGGCCTTAACCACGGAGTCGTTTATCACGATGGGGTATTGTTCCATCTGCTGCAGGGTGAGGAAGTCTGCCACCTGTATGTGGCTTCCGAAGCCAATGACCTTGTCTCGAATGGTATGTTTGAATCCCAAAACCACGCAGACGGAAATAATCATGACGGCAAGTCCGATAGCTACTCCGGCGGTGGCAATATGTATAGCGGGGCGAGATACCTTTCGTTTGTCTCCCTGCTCGTTGTATAGTCTTTTGGCTATGAATAGTGGAAAATGCATATTATAGTCCTTCGTCCTCAATGCGTCCTGGATAAGCCTCCAAAGCCTTGGCAAGCACAAAGAGCGCGCGCTCCAGGTCGTCCTTTTTCAGTACGTAAGCCATACGCACCTGATTTTTGCCAGCACCAGGTGTGGTATAGAAGCCCGAGGCTGGAGCCATCATGATGGTCTCGCCCTCGTATTCGAACTCTTCGAGACACCAACGACAGAACTTGTCAGAATCGTCGATAGGAAGTTTTGCCACGGTGTAGAAAGCTCCCATGGGTATGGGAGAGTATACGCCAGGTATACGGTTGAGTCCATCAATAAGGCATTTGCGGCGCTCTACATACTCATCGTATACATCGCGATAATACTCTTCGGGGGCATCGAGCGAAGCCTCTGCCACAATCTGTCCGATGAGAGGTGGCGATAGGCGAGCTTGGCAGAACTTCATCACGGCCTTGCGTATTTCAGCATTCTTGGTGATGAGTGCGCCCACACGGATGCCGCACTCGCTGTAACGCTTCGACACGGAGTCGATTAGCACGGTGTTCAGTTCGATGCCGTCCAGATGCATGGCGCTGATATAGGGGCTTCCGGTATAGATGTACTCACGGTAAACCTCATCAGAGAAAAGGTAGAGGTCGTACTTCTTGACGAGGTCGCGAATCTGGTTCATCTCTCTACGGGTATATAGATATCCTGTAGGGTTGTTGGGGTTGCAAATAAGGATGGCGCGGGTACGCTCGTTGATGAGTTCCTCGAACTTCTCTACTTTTGGCAAAGAGAACCCTTCCTCTATCGTGGTAGCTATGGTGCGTATCTTGGCACCTGCCGAGATGGCGAATGCCATATAGTTGGCATAGGCTGGCTCTGGCACGATGATCTCGTCGCCAGGATTGAGGCAACTCATGAATGAAAAGAGCACCGCCTCGGAGCCTCCTGCCGTGATGATGATGTCGTCGGCAGTAATGTTAATGTTGAACTTTTTATAATAACCAACGAGTTTCTCGCGATAACTGAGATAACCCTGGCTTGGGGAATACTCTAAAATGGTGCGGTTGATATGCTTCAGCGCATCGAGACCACACTGGGGGGTAGGAAGGTCGGGCTGACCAATGTTGAGGTGATACACCTTGACTCCTCGCTTTTTGGCGGCAGCGGCAAGAGGTGCCAACTTTCTGATGGGAGACTCTGGCATTTCAAGTCCACGTACTGATATTTCAGGCATCTTTGATACTTTCTATTTTAATAGTTTTGCAAATACAAATGCGTTTGTTTTGCTTTTGGCTGCAAAGGTAAGAATTTTCGGTGATATTTGAAAAGAGAAACGATAGATTTTTTATTTTTTATTAAAAACCACAGCTTTGTGTTGTTCTTATGCTTTCTTTTTTATAACTTTGCATCCCGAATTAAAAAATATTATTGACAAATAAAAAACAAATCGTTATGAGATCAAGAATGAGTACATGGTTTGAGACCAAAGTAAGATACACCAAGACACAGGATGACGGCTCAGAGAAGCCAGTTACCGAAGCTTATGTGGTGGATGCCTTGAGTTTTACCGAGGCTGAGAGTCGTATTATCGACGAGATGGCTGTCTATGTGTCGGGTGAATTCAAGGTGTCGGGAATCAGCAAGGCTGTCTATAGCGAGGTGTTCTTCAGCGATATGGATGGCGACGACAAGTGGTACAAGGCAAAGTTGCAGTTTATCACCATCGACGAGAAGACAGAGAAGGAGACGCGTTCTAATGCCAATTATCTGGTGCAGGCCAAGTCGCTTGCTCGTGCCCTGCGCTACATTGACGAGGTGATGGGCAAGACCATGAACGATTATGATGTGGTGGCCTTGGCAGAGACCAAGGTGATGGATGTGTTTGAGCACACTGTGCCAGGCGACAAGAAAGAGGAGAAAAACGACAAGCCTGAGTACGAGGAGGCATAAAAAGTTCGGGAGTTAACTCCTTGAAGTCTCAATTTCTAATCTTCAGAACTTAAAAATATAATTATATGGTGTGTGATGTAGCAAAGAACTTGCATGAGGTGCTGGACCAGCTTCCTTCGGGTGTCCGTCTGGTAGCCATCAGCAAGTTTCATCCCAAGGAGTATTTGTTGGCAGCCTATGCAGAGGGACAACGAATTTTTGGAGAAAGTCATGAGCAGGAACTTGCCAAGAAGGTGGAGGAACTACCCAAGGACATCGTATGGCATTTCATCGGTCATCTGCAAACCAACAAGGTGAAGTACATAGTGCCTTACATCAGTATGATAGAGGCTGTGGACAGCCTGAAACTGCTGAAGGAAATCGAGAAGCAGGCTGCCAAGCACGGAAGGGTGGTGAAGGTGCTGTTGGAACTTCATATCGCAGAAGAAGAGACCAAGTACGGACTGACATTGGATGCTTGTCGGGCTTTGTTGGAAGAGGGGGAGTGGCGCTCTATGAAGCATGTGCAGATTTGCGGGTTGATGATGATGGCATCCAATACGGACGATGCCGAACGGATAGCTCGCGAGTTTGACACGGCGACATGCTTTTTTGACGAAGTGAAGGCCAAGTATTTTGCCACTAATGATGCTTTCTGTGAGCGTAGCTGGGGCATGAGCCATGACTATCCGATAGCCATCAAGCACGGTGCCACTTTGGTTCGTGTAGGTACTGCAATATTTGGACCACGCATTTACTAAAGCTTTTGAAGACGGAGTTGAAGGAAGGAGTTAAGACAACACCTTTTGCGAACATTTAATGTTAAGTAATGTTTATTGCTTCATGTTTAAGGCATAAGAGCATTTGTCTTAACTCCTTAACTCCTTAAAAATCTCTTTCTAATTTTTGCTCATAATCTTTTGTAGGGCGGCCTCTTCGCCTACGATCCAGATGATGTCGCCTTTTTGGAAAGTGTATGAAGGCGAAATTTTGGTGAGACTCTCCAGACCTTCTTCCAGTCCGACAACCATACAGTCGTATTTGTCCCTGATGCCACTTTCAACCAATGTTTTGCCACAAAACTCGCTTTTTCCACTGATAACCAACTGTCTGAGTTTCATTTCTCTTTTCTCTATATCCAGGTCCTCGGGGACAAGTTCTGCCTGCAAGGCATTGTTGAACTTTTGTGTCTGTTCATCGTTGCCGATGATTTGCAGTTTGTCGCAAGGAAATATCATCGTGTTCCCATTCGGGATGTTGATTCTGTGCGAGCCGCGATAGATACTGCTCATATCTATGCCGAAGCGCTGACGCAGGTCCAGATCTCTCAGTGTGTGTCCGCACCAGGTGGAGTCTGCGGGTACCTCGAACTCACTGATGTGGATGTCTCGGTCGAGCAGATGCCCTTCATAGAGAGGTCGCTTGATGCCCTTTACCTGTGCCTCGATGTCGCGTGAGCGGAGATTGCGGATGAATAGGCGCTCCATCTTGATACTTCGTTTCTTCGTCCATCTGGAAATGATGATGAGAAAGACAGCCACAGTGCCTATGCAGATAATCAGCGCATTGGTGAAACGGCTCAAAAAGTTGCAGATATAGAAGATGAAGCCCAAGGCAATCATAAACCTCACCACGACGGTAGAGAGGAGCGGTATGCGGTTGATGCTGCTCTCCACCCACAGGCGTTTCCATTCGTTGCTATGGTTTTTCTTCATCACGATGGCGCGTAGAAAAGGCGCTATGAAGATAACGGTGAGCACACCCGTGACGGCATTGGCGTACCAGTGAAGTCGCCAGCCTGGCAGCAGGTTGCGCATGAGGGGTAGTACGAAAGTAAACATCAGGGCAATGACTGCCGCACTCAGGATGGAATAGGCTACGGTGTTGATGGTCATCTGCTTGATGAGTGCCTTCCATTTGCTTTGCTGTGTGGTGGAAGGACGGTTGGTTGCCAGGTGGTTGAGGGCTGTAATTAGCTTGTTGGGCAGATGCTTCTCCATCACTAAGTAGCTCGGTGTGGCAAGGCGTATCATATAAGGTGTAAGGAAAGTGGTGATAACGGAAACCGCCACGACCACGGGGTACAGGAACTTGCCGATGACTCCCAGCGACAATCCCAGCGAGGCAATGATGAAAGAAAACTCACCAATTTGCGCCATGGAGAAGCCACACCTCATGGCCGACTTGAGGGATTCGCCACCCAGCATGAATCCAAAGGTGCCAAATACAGCCTGACCTATCAAGATGGTGAAGACCAACGCAATGATAGGCAGGGCATAATCGGCCAATATCTGCGGATCGACCAACATGCCGACAGATACGAAGAAGATGGCTCCAAATAGATTCTTGACAGGCTCTACCAGCTTGATGATTTTTTCTGCCTCGATGGTCTCGGCGAGGATGCTGCCCATGACGAAGGCTCCGAAGGCGCTGGAGAAACCTACCTTGGTGGACAGGACAGCCATGCCGCAGCAAAGCCCCAAGGACACGATGAGGAGGGTCTCGTTGTTGACGAGCTTGCGCACGGAACGCAGGAATGGTGGGATGGCAAAGATGCCCACGATGAACCAAAGAATGAGGAAGAATGCGATCTTTACGACTGACTCTAACATCTGCTCGCCATTGGGTGTGTTTCCGCCAGCTATGGCGGAAAGCATCACCATCAGGACAATGGCAAGGATGTCTTCCAGGATAAGAACGCTCATCACCATGCCGGCAAACTTCTGTTGCCGCAGGCCCATGTCGTCGAAAGCCTTGTAAATGATGGTGGTGGAGCTCATGGCGAGCATTCCTCCGAGGAAGATGCAGTCCATCTTGTTCCAGCCGAACCCATGTCCTACGCTGATGCCCAGCATCATCATGCAGAACACGATGACGACGGTGGAAATGATGGGAGATGCTCCCATCTTTACAATCTTTTTGAACGAAAAATCGAGTCCGAGTGAGAAAAGCGTGAAGATGACACCGATGTCTGCCCAGGTTTGGATGTCGCTGTCGTCGATGACCGACATGGTATAGGGCATGTGGGGCGACACTAAGAAACCAGCCACGATATAGCCTAAAACAAGTGGTTGTTTGAGTTTCTTGAACAAGAGGGTGACAATGCCTGCCACCATCAGGATGAGGGCAAGGTCTTTTACGAGAAATGGGATTTCTGCCATGAAACTGTGGTCTTTTAAAAAAGTTAAGGAGCTCATGAGTCCTAAACCTGTGGTTGCATTTAGGTTGCAGACTTCATGAAACTCCTTAGCTTCTTGCGATTAGTCGTTGTATTCGGCTGTTATTTCTGCTATTTTTACAATGGTCTGAACAGCTTTCTCCATGACCTGTACGCTGACAAACTCGTGCGGCCCATGAAAGTTGACACCGCCGGCGAAGATGTTTGGACAAGGTAGCCCCTTGAAACTGAGCTGTGCCCCGTCGGTTCCTCCTCGAATAGGTTCTACACGGGGCGGAACTCCGCTTTCCTGCATAGCTCGCAGCACGATGTCGATGACATGCATGTTGGGGTCTATCTTCTCTTTCATGTTGTAGTATTGGTCGCTGATTTCCGCTGTGCATGTTCCCTCGCCATATTTCTCATTGAGCTTCTTGGCGCAGTTGGCAATGAATTCCTTGCGGTCTTCGAACTTGTCGCGGTCGTGGTCGCGGATGATATAACTGAGCTTGGCTTCCTCGCAACGGCTCTCGATGCCTAATAGATGGTAAAAACCTTGATAACCCTCGGTGGCCTCTGGTGTCTCTGTCTCGGGTATCATGTTCTGGAACTCTACGGCCAACCTGCTGGCATTGACCATTTTTCCTTTGGCATAGCCAGTATGCACGCTCACGCCTTTTATCTTTATCTTGGCACCAGCTGCATTGAAGTTCTCATACTCGAGGTCGCCCAAGTCGCCTCCGTCGATGGTGTATGCCCAGTCGCATGCAAACTTGTCCACATCGAAATAGTGCGCCCCCATTCCTATCTCCTCGTCGGGGTTGAAGCCTACACGAATGTCGCCATGCTTAATTTCGTTATGGTCGCGCAGATAGCACATGGCCTGCACGATTTCGGCTATGCCGGCCTTGTCGTCGGCTCCCAGCAGGGTGGTTCCGTCTGTTACGATGATGTCTTCTCCCTTGTGTGCTTTCAGCTCAGGGAACTTGCTTACGCTGGATACGATGCCAGGACTCAGTTCGATGTTTTTTCCGTCGTAGTTGTGGATGAGTCGTGCCTTGACATCCTTGCCGCTTGCGTCAGGACTGGTGTCCATGTGGGAAATGAATCCGATGGTGGGTGTTTTCTTTTTTGTATTGCCTTTCAGGGTGGCGTAGATGTAGCCCATGTCGTCCATCTCTACATCACTGAGGCCTTCGTCCTCCAACTCTTTTTTCAAGTACTTTGCGAATTCTAACTGCTTCGCAGTGCTGGGCACACTGTCTGAGTCTTCGCTCGACTGTGTATCGAATTTTGTGTAATTAATAAATCTTTCTATCAGATCCATAATTCTTAATGATAAAAATAGTGACTCCGCTGGGATTCAAACCCAGGACCTTCAGAACCGGAATCTGACGCTCTATTCAGCTAAGCTACGGAGCCTTTATATATAAAAAGGTATATAGAAAACGTGCTGTACGTTTGTATATGCGTCTGCAAAAATACAGATTTTATTTGAAATGACCAAATTTTAAAGGTAAAAAGGTAGAGAAATAAAGACGATGAAAGGTAAAAGATGGCTTGAAAACCGAAAAAGGCGGCTGACTAATGATTGGAAGGATGAAAAGTAGGGGCGAGAGATAAAAATAGAAAAAATAGCGAAAATGGCATGAGATGTATACAAAAAGAAAGTGAAATAGCTTTTAATGCTAACGAATTATAAAAATATTGATAAAGATAGTTGCAGTATGGTGATTATTTCGTATCTTTGCAACGACTTTAAAAAAAAATAAAGACAAAATGAGTAAGCTTATAAAACCAATCGGTTACGAGGCGTTGTTGGATATGCGTCAGACCGAGATGGGCATCAAGTTGATAAAAGAGTTCTTCCAACAGAACTTGGCCACAGAGTTGCGTCTTCGTCGTGTGACAGCGCCGCTCTTTGTATTGAAAGGTTTAGGCATCAATGATGACCTAAATGGCGTGGAGCGTCCTGTGACTTTTCCCATCAAGGATTTGGGTGACGCCCAGGCTGAGGTGGTGCATTCGTTGGCGAAGTGGAAGCGCCTTACCTTGGCAGAATATGAGGTGGAATCAGGCTATGGTGTGTATACCGACATGAATGCCATTCGTGCGGACGAAGAGTTGGACAACCTGCATTCGCTGTATGTGGATCAGTGGGATTGGGAGGCTGTGATAGAGAGGAAAGATCGTACCTTGGCTTTCCTCCGCGATGTGGTGCGTCGCATCTACGCTGCCATTCTTCGTACGGAGTATCTCACCTGTGAGCATTATCCGCAGATCAAGCCTTTCCTGCCCAAGGAGATTCACTTCGTCCATGCCCAGAAGCTATTGGATATGTATCCTGACAAGACTCCAAAGGAGCGTGAGGATACCATCTGCGAGAAGTATGGTGCCGTGTTCGTAGAGGGCATCGGCTGCAAGTTGAGCGACGGAAAGAAGCATGACGGCCGGGCTCCCGACTATGATGACTGGAGCACAGTGGCAGAGAATGGACAGCCTGGGCTCAATGGTGATATTCTCATCTGGTATCCGGTGCTTGGCAGGAGCTTTGAATTGAGTTCCATGGGCATTCGTGTGGACGAGGAGAGCTTGTTGCGCCAGTTGAAGTTGGAGGGTAAGGAAGATCGCGAGAAGCTTTATTTCCATCAGCAGCTGCTTGGTGGAAAGTTGCCGTTAAGTATCGGTGGCGGCATCGGTCAGAGCCGTCTTTGCATGGTATTGTTGCATAAAGCCCATATTGGTGAGATTCAGGCGAGCATTTGGCCAGAGGAAATGCGGACGGAATGTGAAAAAGCTGGTATGACGTTGATTTGAACAATCATGTCATAACCAGTTTTAAAGTATTGCATAGCTTGTCTAAGGCGGGGTTTGCCTTGCGCATGTTCTCCAGCACCTCTCTCTTGTTGAGTATCTTCTTGACTTCCTCCTTGCGTGAAAGTCGGTAGGTGATGTTGATGTTGATGTTGTGCAACCCCAGCACCAAAGTGTTTCTTATTCTGTTTTTTATATTTTGCATCTCGTCGAGCAAGAGTTGGTTGTCGGCGACGATTTCGATGTTGGGGCATTGGATCATCTTGGGTCTTATGGCCTGCATTCGGTGCGACAGTCCGATAAGTTCTTTGTTGTTTTGTGCCATTCGCACGCACATGCCTGTCCATTGGTACAGCAAGGCCTCCTCGTTGAATTCGCGTTGCTCGGCGGTGTCGGTTTCTTTTATTGCTTTTTCGTCGGCGGTAGGGTTCTTCCGCTGTTTTTCCAGCTCCATGTTTTTTTTCAGGTTGCTGAAAGTCATGCCGATGCTTCCCAATTTGACGGCACTTTTGGTTGTCGACTTTGTTGGTTGTGTATGGCTGGCGGGCTCTGTGCCCGCAGTGCCTTTTGAAGTGCCAAGTGACTGGACGACGGCAGTTTTGTTGTCTTTGTTCTCCTTGCGGTTGCCGTTAAGCCCAGCACCTGCACCCTGAATAGCAGGCTTCAGCTGGGCTGCGATTTTCTGAAACAGGGATTTTAATCTATTGGGCGTACGCCCCGCGCCTGGTATGTCTTTGTCGTCGGGCTGGGTTATCTGCCCGATTTCTATCAACGTGAGCTCGACCAGCAGGCGCTTGTTGGAACTTTGCCGGTAGTTGATGTCGCATTTGTTGGTTATTTGTAGTGCCTTGTATAGGAAAGGTGTGGGTGCTTTCTGTGCCTGTTGCTGATATTTGGCTTTCTGTGCCTCGCTAGTTTCCAGCAGTGGCAGGGTCTTTGCATCTTTTGCCATCAGTACATTGCGCACATGTCGTGCCAGGCCTTGTATCATGTTGCCGCCGTCGAACCCTTTGTCCAGGATGCCGTTCAGCAGGAGCATCATTTCGGAGACCTTATTTTCCAAGGCGCAGTCTATCAACTTGAAGTAGTTGTCGCTGTCGAGTACGTTCAAGTCTTCAGTCACCTTCTTGTAGGTGAGGTTGCCTTGGCAGAAGCTGACGGCTTGGTCGAAGATGGACAAGGCATCGCGCATACCTCCGTCTGCCTTTTCGGCTATCACGGCAAGAGCCTGCTCCTCATAGCTGATGCCTTCTTTCCCTGCCACCATCTTGAGGTGGTTGATAGTATTGGGTATGGTCATTCGCTCGAAGTCGTAAATCTGGCATCGGCTCAGGATGGTAGGCAGAATCTTGTGCTTCTCGGTGGTGGCGAGGATGAAGATAACATGCGAAGGTGGCTCTTCCAAAGTTTTGAGGAAGGCATTGAAGGCGGCTGAGCTGAGCATGTGAACCTCATCGATGATGAAAACCTTGTACTTGCCGATCTGTGGCGGTATGCGAGTTTTCTCCATTAACTCCTTGATGTGGTCTACGCCGTTGTTGCTGGCAGCGTCCAGCTCGAAGATGTTGTATGAACGCTGCTCGTTGAACGCCTTGCAGCTCTCGCACTCGTTGCATGCCTCTCCATCTTCCGATGGATGCTCGCAGTTGATGGCCTTGGCAAAGATGCGCGCACAGGTGGTCTTTCCAACGCCTCTCGGACCACAGAACAGATAAGCGTGGGCAAGCTTACCGTTCTTCACGGCGTTCTTGAGCGTTGTGGTCAGAGCACTCTGTCCTACAACCGAATCGAAGGTCATCGGACGGTACTTTCTTGCAGAAACAATATATTCTTCCATTATTTTTTCTTAAATGATGATGCAAAGATAACAAAAAAATATTATCTTTGCAAACAAATTCTTAAATTAATGAGCAGAAGATTAGGTGTGATATGGAATTATCTATCTCATTATAAGTATCTTATAGTGATTGTGGTAGGTGTGATGGTGGTCGGTTTTGTCGATGACAACAGCGTTATGCAGCATATAAGATATAAAGTTCAGATTCGTAATCTGCAATTGGAGATAGAGAAGTACACGGCTCGTTATCAGAACGACACCAAGCAGTGGAGAGAGATGAATCATGGCGGCAGGGCTTACGAGAAGATAGCCCGTGAGCGTTATTTCATGAAGGCTGATGATGAGGATATTTTTGTGCTGAGTACAGATTTACCGAATAATGACAACGAACAAGACGATGAAGCAACTGAATAAGATACAAGCATTTATTTTTATTTTGGGAGGCGTGCTGATGGTGGTGGGCGCAGGCTGTTTCGCCTTCGGATTTATGATTTGCCCCAGAATGGTTCTCTATACCAGTTGGCTTTTCCTTTTGGGGACGGTGGCGTTTAGCGTGGTGCAGTCGATGCAGCTCTATGAGGGTTCCTCGGTGGTGATTCATCGCCTGAAACGCATCCAGGCGTTGGCAGACATCTTCTTTGTTCTGTCGGGCATATCTATGGTGGATACTGTTTATGCGTTCGCCCGCAACTGGTTTTCCAACTATGAAACTTACATTACCTATTTTTATAACAAATGGGTCGTGTTCCTATTGGTGGCTGCTCTTGTAGAGCTGTATACTACACACCGCATTTCGCATGAATTGAAAAAGGAAGAATGCAAATAAAATCTAAATACTTGCAATATTCAATTAAATAGCATAAATTTATTTCCGTACTTCAATATTACATTGTACTTTTGTTAGCCGAAATAGAGAACAGCTTATGAACAAGATATTTTACGCATTTATTTCGCTATTGGCGTTGGCATCGTGTGCCAACAGTTATGATATTACAGGTACGTCCAACGTGAGTACGCTGGACGGAAGAATGCTTTACCTTAAGATATTGAAAGACGCAGAATTCAAAAGCGTGGATTCCTGTGACGTGGTGCATGGGCAGTTCCATTTTAGCGGTACGCTCGATTCCGTGAGGATGGCCAACATCTTCATGGACGACGAGCCTGTGTTGCCCCTTGTCTTGGAAAGTGGAAATATCTCGGTGAAGCTCGACGACACGCAGCAGGTGGTAAGCGGAAGTCCACTCAATGACAAGTTGTTCGGATTCTTCAAGAAATACCAGCAGTTGCAGAACCAGCAGCGCGAACTTGTTCATAAGCACGATCAGGCCATTATGAACGGAAGCGACATGAATGTCGTGACCCGCCGTTTGGCAGGCGAGGCCAATCGTCTGGCAGAGCAGGAAGACAAGTTGGTGACAAGCTTTGTGACCGACAACTTCGACAACGTGCTGGGTGCAGGTGTGTTCTTTCTCGTCACCATGGGCAACCAGTATCCCATGCTTACCCCATGGATAGAGGATATCATGAGCAAGGCTACCGATCATTTCAAAAACGATTCTTATGTGAAGGATTATTATCAGAAGGCCCAGGAGAACGAGCAGATAATGAATGGAACCCGTGATGGGCAGGCAGGCGCTCCTTCCATGGCAGGGCAACCTTTGCCTGAGGCGGCTCCTGCGCCAACACCCAACGACTTGGCGCGTCCTGCAATTCCTGAGAAAAGATAACGAGCACAGGCATGAAGACATTGATGAAAGACGGAATCATCGTCAACGAGGGAAAAGCATTCCGAGGTCACCTCGTTGTCGATGGGGAGCAGATAACTCATATATATAGTGGTGAGGAAGCACCTCGTGGCAGTTTCGACAAGACAGTCAATGCCGCGGGGTGTTTTGTTATGCCGGGAGTGATAGACGAACATGTGCATTTCCGTGAGCCAGGGCTTATCGGCAAGGCCGACATAGAGAGCGAGAGCAGGGCGGCGGCCTTTGGGGGTGTCACTTCTTATTTTGACATGCCTAACACGGTGCCCCAGACGACAACGCTCGATGCCTTGGCGGACAAGATGGCATTGGGAGAACGGAAGAGCCATGTCAACTATGCTTTCTTCTATGGTGCTACCAACGATAACGTGGAGAGTTTCTCCCTGCTGGATCGTCATCGCATACCAGGCATCAAGCTCTTCATGGGTTCAAGCACGGGAAACATGCTTGTGGATAGGGCAGAATCGTTGCGCAGGATATTCCATGCGGCCAAGGAACTCGACTTGCCTTTGATGGCTCATTGTGAGGACACAGCTATCATCGACAGCAATATGGCTGCCTGCAAAAGGTTGTATGGAGACGATCCTTCCGTAGAGTTTCATCCGCGGATACGCAGTGAGGCTGCATGCTACGAGAGCAGCAGGCTGGCTGTGGCATTGGCTCGTGAGTTTGGCACTCGCCTGCATATAGCCCATGTCTCGACAGGGCGCGAGTTGGACTTGCTTGCTTCCTGTTCTTCGGTGACGGGTGAGGCAGTGATAGCCCACTTGTTTTTCACCGAAGCCGATTACGCCACTAAGAAGGCACTCATCAAGTGCAATCCTGCCATTAAGACTCTGGCCGACCGAACGGCTTTGCGCAAGGCTCTGGCGGACGGCAGGATAGCCACCATAGGAACTGACCATGCTCCACACGAATGGAAAGACAAGCAGGGTGGTTGCGCCAAGGCTGCGTCAGGCATGCCGATGGTTCAGTTCTCTTTGGTGACTATGCTTGAGTTGGTGGACGAAGGCGTGCTGAGCATCGAGAGGATGGTGGAGCTGATGGCCCATCAGCCTGCACGGCTGTTTGGGGTGCGGCATCGTGGTTTTCTGCGCGAGGGGTATCAGGCCGACATCGTTGTCGTTCGTCCCCATGAACCCTGGACGCTGACTCGCGACTTGATTCAAAGCAAATGCAAGTGGAGCCCGATGGAGGGACATGTTTTCGATTGGAGAGTGGAGCAGACATATTGCAATGGGCGGTTGATTTATGACAGGGGAGCGTTTGACGCCTCCAGCAAGGGGCAGCCCATACGTTTTAGATGACACATGACAGTCTATGGAGGTCGAATAGGAAAATTCTCATGATAAAGAAGGTATTGACTTACGATGTCGGGGAAGTTGCTCCGTATATCAACTGGCTTTATTTTTATCATGCCTGGGGCATGAGCGGCAAGCCTGCGGTGGAAAAACGGCAGCTCAGGGATGAGGCTTCTGCCATGATACAGTCGTGGGAGGGGCATTGTCGCACCCGTGCCATCTTTTCCCTTTTCGCTGCTAATGCCGACATGGATGACCTGTTGCTCTACCTCGACGATACCCCACAGGGCAGTTATGTCCGCATCCCCATGCTTCGGCAGCAGCATGTTGTGGCAGAAGGAAATCCCAATCTTTGTCTTGCCGATTTTGTGCGCCCGCTTTCTGGAGGCGTGCGTGATGCGGTGGGCTTGTTTTGCGCCTCAGTGGATGGCGGGGTTTGGGAGGCTTATAGGGGTGACGATTATCAGTCGATGATGGCTCAGGTGTTGAGCGACCGGCTTGCCGAGGCCACTGTTGAGAAGATGCACGAAGAGGTACGCCGTCGACTCTGGGGCTATGCTCCCGACGAGCGTCTCTCTATGGAGCAGCTGCACCGTGAGGAATACCAGGGCATACGCCCGGCTGTGGGTTATCCCTCGTTGCCTGATGTGAGCGTGAATTTTGAGCTTGATCGGTTGCTCGGCATGTCGCGGATAGGCATCCGGCTCACTGAGAGCGGCATGATGATGCCCCATTCTAGCGTGTCAGGGCTGATGTTCGCCCATCCGCGAGCTCGTTATTTCGACCTGGGCAAGATAGACGAAGAGCAGTTGTGCGACTACGCCAGGAGGCGTGGTATACGCGTGGAATTGATGCGTCGTTATTTACAGAGTAGTTTGATAAAGAAATGATAGCACGTATATATATATGGATTCTGTTGGGCACCATCTTGCCCTATCTGTGGTGCTTCTGCCACGATTTTTGCAGCCGCGGCTTGGCAAGGCGCTTGCTGTGTTGGTTGCCGGCATGTGTGGTGATAGGCTATAGCGGCTATTTGGCTTTGCAGCCCGATTTCGTGCCCGCCCATCCGGTGCTTGTCGACGTATGGTTTGTTGTCATGGCGTTGTTTGCTGTGCCCGTCTTTGTATATGCCCTGTTTAGCTTTCTGGGCTGGTGTGTGATGAAGTGGTGCAAGGGGTGTCGCAACTGGGGCAAACTCTTGGGTGTTATCTTGGGATTTCTCTCCATAGTCGTGTTTGTCTACGGCTTTACCTATGGCTTCCGCAAGCTGGAGGTGAAACGCATCACAGTGGAAGTGCCTCAGCTTCCAGCCAGCTTCGACGGCTATCGCATCGTTCTTTTCAGCGATCTCCATTTAGGGTCGTATTATGGTTGGCGCAGCGACCTGCCCCAGCGCGATGTCGACAGCATCAACGCCCAGCATCCCGACATGATATGTTTTACGGGCGACATCCAGAACACCCGTCCTGCAGAGATTCTTCCTTATCTTAGGGCACTTTCCTCTCTGCGTGCCAGAGATGGTGTCTACAGCGTACTGGGCAACCATGATTACAGTTACTATGTGGATGCCGACTCGATCGCCAGCCTGAGGCAGGAGGCGGAGACCCGCCAGTTGGAATGGCAGATGGGCTGGCATTTGCTTTGCAACGAGCACGCCGTGGTGCATCGGGGCGCAGATTCCATCTTTGTCGCAGGTACGGAGAACTTTAAGGACCCCACGCATTCCAATGTGGAAAAGGCTCTCGATGGCATACGCTCGGGCAACTTCGTGCTCATGCTCCAGCACATACCCACGCAGTGGAAGGACATGGTACCTTCTCGCATCAACGAGGTGTATGGAGGCAAAGGTGTACAGCTGGTGGCACCACAGCTCACCCTGAGCGGCCATACCCATGCTGGGCAGGTTTCGGTGTTGGGCTTGCGGCCCACGATGTTTGCCCCCTACGACTATGGTCTCTATGAGCGCGAGGACTGTCAGCTATTTACTACCGCAGGCTTAGGAGGCGTGGTTCCCATACGTGTTGGCTCCACGGCAGAGATAGTGGTTGTCACGCTGAAGAGAAAATATTAACGAAAAAACTGAATAGCTATGAAGTATCTGTATCGCATCTATCAATTGTTGGTATGCCTGCCCATCCTTCTGGCGGCAAGTGTTCTGACAAGTATTGTTACGGTAGTGGGCTGCATGTTAGGTAATGGCCATTTCTGGGGATATTATCCAGGGAAATTGTGGTCGCAGTTGTGGATCCGTATCCTCTTGCTGCCAGTCAAGGTAGAGGGCCGGGAGCATCTGCGGAAGAACCAGAGCTATGTGTTCGTGGCCAACCACCAGGGGGCTTTCGACATATTTCTGATCTACGGTTTCTTGGACCGCAACTTCAAATGGATGATGAAGAAGGCTCTCCGCAGTGTACCTTTGGTAGGCATTGCCTGCCAGTGTGCCCATCATATCTTTGTCGACAAGAGCGGCCCTTCCAAGATTCGCGCCTCCTACGACAAGGCGCGCGAGGAGCTACAGGAAGGTATGTCGCTGGTCGTCTTCCCCGAGGGAGCTCGCACCTTCACGGGTCACATGGGTGTGTTCCGCCGAGGAGCCTTTATGCTGGCGGACGAGTTGCAGCTGCCAGTCTGTCCGCTCACCATCAACGGCAGTTTCGACGTGAAGCCTCGCATGAAGGACCTGTACTGGATATTCTGGCATCCCCTCCGTCTTACCATCCACGAGCCCATTCAGCCGATAGGCAAGGGTGCGGAGAATGTCAAGAACCTGATGGCCAAGAGTTACGATGCCATCATGTCAGGGCTTGTTCCCGAGTATCAGGGTTTCGTCGAGAATCCCGACCAGTGATATGCTGTAATGAATGAAGCCCTCTGCGGGGTTTCGGGAAAGAAAATACATTTTTCGCTTGTTGATCAGTTATCCTCTTCCCTTGTCATTTTAGTCATTTCCGATTTTCAAGTTAGAACGGTCAAATTCATAGGCACACATAATATATGGCAACAACGTGAATTAAATATAATCATCGTTCAGAAAAATGAAATTTTTTCTTTTTCTTTTCGCAAACTCGGATTTTTGCATTACCTTTGCATAAGGTAAGTTGCATTCGGCAATTTGAAGACGAGCTTTCATTGCGCTCGTTTGCATTGCCTTTGCAAAATAAGATAGTCATGTAGATTTATTTTTTTAACTTGAAAACTTTATGAGCGATAGCGTTGTAATTATTCCTACTTATAATGAAAAGGAGAATATCGAGAAGATAATCCGGGCTGTGTTCGGTCTGGAAAAAGAGTTTGATATTCTTGTTATAGACGATGGAAGCCCCGACGGTACTGCTGCCATCGTGAAGAAATTGATGGCAGGCGAGTTTGCCTCTCGCCTTCATATCATGGAGCGCAGGGGCAAGTTGGGATTGGGTACAGCCTACATCGCGGGTTTCAAATGGGCGCTTAAGCAGGGGTATGAGTTTATCTTCGAGATGGACGCCGACTTTAGCCATGATCCCAACGACCTGCCACGGCTTTATGCCGCAACGCACGACGAGGGATACGACGTGGCGGTGGGCTCGCGATATGTATCGGGAGTAAACGTGGTGAACTGGCCCATTGGCCGCGTGCTGATGAGTTATTTCGCTTCGAAGTATGTGAGAATGGTCACGGGCTTCAAGGTGAATGATACTACGGCAGGCTTTGTGTGCTATCGTCGCAAGGTGCTGGAAACCATTCATCTTGACGAAATTCGGTTCAAGGGCTACGCTTTCCAGATAGAGATGAAATACACAGCCTACAAGATAGGCTTCAAGATAAAGGAAGTGCCTGTTATCTTTGTCAACAGGCGTGAGGGAACCAGCAAGATGAGTGGTGGAATCTTTGGTGAGGCTTTCTTTGGCGTGATGCGCCTACGTTGGGATGGATGGTTCAAGAAATATCCTAAGATGGTGTAAGTGCGGAAGGTTGAAAAAAGTGGAAATCAAGGAAATAGCAAACATTTATGAACGCTCTCCACAGGCGGAGGCGTTCTTGCGCTTATTGAATGGAAAAACGCAGAAGGCCGTTTTCCTTAGTGGATTGGTGTGTTCGGCAGCGCCTTTGTTTTTTGCTGCGGTAAAAGAGCGGTTGGGGCGTACGGTGCTCTTCGTGCTCGACGATGCCGACGAGGCAGGCTATTTCTACCACGACCTGGTGCAGATATTGGGGCAAGAACAGGTGTTCTTCTTTCCTTCCAGTTATCGGCGCGCGGTGAAGTATGGGCAGAAAGATGCTGCCAACGAGATATTGCGTACAGAGGTGCTGGCGCGCCTTTCGTCATCGCATCCTTTATATATCGTGGCTTATCCCGATGCCTTGGCCGAGCTGGTGGTGTCGAAGCAGAACCTCGATGAGCGTATCATCAAGCTCTCCGTGGGGGGGCAGGTGTCGTTGGTGGATCTCTCGCATCGGTTGAGAGAATTCGGTTTCGTGGAGACGGATTATGTCTACGAGCCTGGCCAGTTTGCCATTCGAGGAAGTATTCTCGATGTTTATTCCTATAGCTGTGAGTTTCCTTTCCGCATCGACTTCTTTGGTGATGAGATAGATACAATACGTACTTTCAATATCGAGGATCAGTTGTCGCGCGACCGTCGTGATGCAGTGGAGATCGTTCCGGAACTATCACATTTGGAGAGTATCAAGCAACCTTTTCTACATTTCCTCGACGAGCATGCCGTGGTGGCAATGAAGGATTTTTCTTTCGTCCACGACCGCATAGACCAGATTTACAAGGAAGGTTTCTCCTCGCAGAGCATGGTGGAGCAGATGGAGGGGGCTACGGAAGTGGAGGCAGAGCAGATACAACGTGCCATGAAAAAGGAACTCAATCTCTCTTCTGCCTTGCAGTTTCAGCAAGGTGTGGCACAGCGCCAGCGTATTGAGTTTGGAATAACTGAGTCTAAAAAAACAATGCATGGGGCTGATGATGTTGCCGATGTAGTGCCGTTCCATATTGTTCCACAGCCTTTGTTCCATAAGAATTTCGAGTTGTTGGGCAAGATGATGGAGGATTATCTGCTGCAGCAATACACCATATATCTATTGGCTGACAGTAGCAAGCAGCAGCAACGTCTCAAGGATATCTTTGAGAGCGATGAGCTGAAGTGTTACCAAGTGCATTTCATGCCTGTTGACAAGACCCTGCACGAGGGCTTTGTCGACAATGACAAGAAGTGCTGTTTCTTTACCGACCATCAGATATTCGACCGTTTCCACAAGTATAGCCTGCGTTCCGATTCGGCCCGTGCAGGAAAGATGGCACTTACCATGAAGGAGCTACAGGAGATGGAGCCTGGCGACTATATCGTGCACGTGGATTTCGGGATAGGTAAGTTTGGCGGTCTGGTGCGTGTCCCTGTAGGCAACAGCTATCAGGAAATGATACGTATCGTATATAAGAATAATGACAAAGTGGATGTATCCATCCACTCGCTATACAAGATAAGCAAATATCGCAGCAGCGACACGGGTGAGCCTCCACGCTTGTCGACCCTTGGCACGGGAGCCTGGGACCGGCTGAAGGAGAAAGCCAAGAAACGCATCAAGGACATCGCACGCGACCTAATCAAACTGTATGCCCGTCGGCGTAGAGAGAAGGGATTTTCCTTCAGCGCCGACTCTTACTTGCAGCACGAGCTGGAGGCTTCGTTCCTTTACGAGGACACACCCGACCAGAACAAGGCCACCATGGATGTGAAGGCAGATATGGAGAGTGCGAGGCCGATGGACCGACTGGTGTGTGGCGACGTGGGCTTTGGTAAGACAGAGGTGGCGATACGTGCGGCTTTCAAGGCGGCTTGCGACAGCAAGCAGGTAGCGGTGTTGGTGCCTACCACGGTGTTGGCTTTCCAGCATTACCAAACCTTCAGGAGCCGACTGGAGGGAATGCCTGTGAGGGTGGATTATCTGAGCCGGGCTCGCTCGGCAAAGGAGACAAGGCAGATTCTCGAAGACCTCAAGGAAGGAAAGATAGACATCCTCGTGGGCACGCACAAGTTGATATCCAAGGCGGTGAAGTGGCACGATCTCGGACTGCTGATCATCGACGAGGAGCAGAAGTTTGGCGTGAGCACCAAGGAAAAGCTGCGCCAGCTCAAGGTGAATGTTGACACGCTGACCATGAGTGCCACTCCGATACCGCGCACCCTGCAGTTCTCGCTGATGGGAGCCCGCGACATGAGCATCATGCGCACACCGCCTCCCAACCGTTACCCGATTCATACGGAGTTAGTCACCTTTAGCGCAGACACTATAGCTGATGCCATCAATTTTGAGATGAGCCGAAACGGACAAGTGTATTTCGTCAACGACCGTATATCGAAGCTCATGGAGCTGAAGCTGATGATAGAAAAGCGCATTCCAGACTGCCGTGTGGCTATAGGCCATGGTCAGATGAATCCTGAGGAACTGGAGAAAGTCATCATGGGCTTTATCAACTACGATTATGACGTGTTGCTCTCGACGACTATTGTCGAGAACGGCATCGATATCTCAAATGCTAATACCATCATCATCAACGATGCCCACCATTTTGGACTTAGCGACTTGCACCAGATGCGGGGCAGGGTGGGGCGAAGCAACAAAAAGGCTTTCTGCTACCTTGTGGCTCCTCCGAAGAGTGTGCTGACCCCCGACGCACGCAGAAGGCTGGAGGCACTGGAAACATTCAGCGACTTGGGGAGTGGATTCAATCTTGCCATGCAAGACCTTGATATGCGAGGAGCTGGCAACCTGTTGGGCTCGGAACAGAGCGGGTTCATGGAAGACTTGGGGTATGAGACCTACCAGAAGATTCTCTCACAGGCTGTCACCGAGTTGAAGAACGAGGAGTTTGGCGACCTCTACCAGGAAGAGATGGAACAGGGGAAGCAGCTCACAGGAGACGACTTCGTGGACGATTGCTCCATCGAGAGCGACCTGGAGATGTACTTTCCAGACACTTACGTGCCAGGAAGCAGCGAGCGGATGCTGCTTTACAGGGAACTGGACCGTATAGAGAACGATGACGACCTAAAGGCTTATCGCCAGCGACTTGTCGACCGCTTTGGGCCTGTGCCCCACGAAGGGGAGGAACTGATGAATGTGGTATGCCTGCGGCGCTTGGGCAAACGCCTGGGCTGCGAGAAAATCATGCTCAAGCAGGGCACCATGCAAATGCAGTTTGTGAGCAATGCGCAGAGTCCGTTCTATCGGAGTGCCATGTTCTCTAAGGTGCTCAACTATGTGACGAGCCACATCCAGCAATGTGTGCTCAAAGAGAAAAACAACAAGCGCTTGCTGCGTATCGCCAGCGTAGAGAGTGTGGAGCAGGCTGTTGGAATCCTCCATGAAATGCTGAAATAAAAACGCCCTCTTGACAGTTGCCAGTGTGCTCGTCTTGCTTCGCCATTTTGTGGCATTGTATAAAAAAGGTGCGCTATCTTTGGCGCACCTTTTATGTTTATAATGAGTATAGAGAGGTGGTGTTTTCCACTACTTGAGATATTCCTCTATGCTCTTGGCAATCACATCAAAGCTTGTGGTAGGCTCGAAGCGGGCTACTACCTGCCCTTTTTTGTTGATGAGAAACTTGGTGAAGTTCCACTTGATGTCGGGACTTTCCTTGTAGTTGGGGTCGGCCTCGCTGAGCATCTTGTCGAGAACGGGGTAGAGAGGGTGTGACTCGTCCCAGCCAGCAAAGCCCTTCGCCTCTTTGAGGAATTTGTAAAGAGGGGCAGCATCGTCGCCGTTCACCTTGATCTTCTTGAAGCGGGAAAACTTCGTGCCGTAGGTAAGCTTGCAGAATTGGTGAATGCTCTCGTCGGTGCCTGGTGCCTGCTGGCCAAACTGGTTGCAGGGGAAATCGAGAATCTCAAAGCCTTGCGAATGGTATTTCTCATAGAGCTTTTCCAGTTCCTCATACTGTGGAGTAAAACCGCACTTGGTGGCGGTATTGACGATGAGCAGCACCTCGTTGGCGTACTCTTTGAGGGAAACTTCCTTCCCCTTTCTGTCCTTGACGGAGAATTCGTAAACGGTTCTCATTTTCTTCTTATGTATCTTTTTTATAGTTTTAATCTCGGTTGTCGTACCTATAACGAGTGCAAAGATACGATTTTTCTTCCACATGTGCCTATACTTACTAGTATTTTTTTATAAAAAAT
>DJOI01000054.1:0-38615 GCA_002439605.1 Candidatus Segatella mututuai
TTTCCTTCTGAGAGCTTCAATCTTGGGTCGTTCTCATCTATTTGGTACCAACTTCCGTTGTCGAAAGCCATGGCGGTAAGGGTATGTTTGCGATTTTTCCCCAGCTGTGGATGCTTCATCACGAGTGTGGCTTCAGGCTGCATGGTGAGGGCGTCTTTGCAGTCGATGCGTTCTCTGAGGATCGTACCTTGGATGAGGCTGAACTCTCCTCCGAGCATACCCTCGTTGTTGTGCCAGGAGGTGCCATCGTAGTCGGCGGCTGTTAGGCCAAGCCATTGCTGTGGAGCGGAATCCTCTACGGTTCCATACACCTTAAGGTTCCAGATGGCTCCACCGAATCCATTCTTTTGTCCTCCTGTATAGGTAAGGCGAATGTATTGAGCCTTGGAATTTCCAAAATCTACCATTGGCGAACCTGCCAAGCGATTTTGTCGCTTGTCAAAAAAAATCTGCCAGTGCTTGCCATCGTTGCTTGTCTCTATGAGATACTGATAGAACTGGGTGCCATACTCAAACTGGGTCCAGATGCTCTTAATGCTCTGTTTCTTGCCGAGATCTATCTGAATCCATGCAGGACCAGTAGTGCGAGCATAGTTGGGCTGGACCGAAGCCAGCGCCACTACCGTCTGTGGTGGCATATATATATAATAGGTGTCGCCAAATTTCTTGATGGTAGGATCGGCAAAATAGCCTGGTAGGATCGGATTGCCAGCACCAGGAGAGTTGTAAGCAACTTTTTGAGCAGCACCTGTCTGAGGTGCTGCCGCAGCTGCCATAAGCAATGCTATGAATATATACTTATTGATCATGGAAGCTTATTCTTGATAAAAATGTGTTTATTTCTTGATAATTTTGATGACGAAGCCACCGCCTGAAGCGAGGTGGACAGACATTTGTGATTTTTTATTTATTATTTGTGATCTAATTACGTAATCTTCAGCATCATGGTTGGCGTTGATGCCGTCCTGTAAGATTTGTGCCTCATAATTCCCATCGTCGAGGAAATCGAAGTTGATGTTGAGGGTGCGCTTGTCCCAGTTGGTCTGTCCGCCCATATACCAGTCGTTTCCTTTCTTGCGGGCGGTGACGATATACTTGCCCATTTCTCCTTGTAGAACAATGGCTTTCTCGAACGTTACAGGTAGAGAGGCGATGTACTTGGTGTAGATGTCGTCTGCCTCGTAGTTGGTGGGCGAGTCAGCGAGCATGGTGAAGGGGCTGTCCTGTACCACATAGCATGCTGCTTGATGACAACGGGTTCCCATCGAGATAGGTTTGGTGTAGATTGCCCTCCAGTCCTCCTTGGTTCCATTGCGCATGGCTCCAGGTGTGAAGTCCACCTGTCCTGCCATCATACGGATGTAGGGAAAAGTGACATCATAGCGTGGCATGTCGTTCTTTAGTTCTGTCCAACGACATTCCTCCATGCCGAATACGCCCTCATAGTTGAGAATGTTAGGATAGGTGCGGTTTAGCCCCACAGGTTTGTAAATGCCATGCAAGTCGAGAATCAAGTGGTGCTTTGCCGTGCAGGCAGCCAGACGTTCTATCATTTCGACAGCGGTCTGGTCGTCGCGATCCATGAAATCTACCTTGAATCCCTTGATGCCCATGTCTGCGTAGGTCTTGCAAATGGTCTCTAAGTTTTCGTCCATAACGTTAAATACTGACCAAAGTACAATGCCCACGCCCTTCTTTTTGGCGTATTCGATAAGCTGGGGCAACTTGATTTCGTCAATGGGTTTGAGAATGCTTCCCTCGTTGGAGTTGTACCATCCTTCGTCTAGCACGATGTATTCCAAGCCATGGTTGGCAGCAAAGTCTATATAATATTTATAGGTGTCAAAATTGATACCAGCCTTGAAATTCACACCTTTCAGGTTCCAGTCGTTCCACCAGTCCCACGCCACTTTACCTGGCTTAATCCATGAAGTATCACCGATTTTGTTGGACTTTGCCAAGGCATATACGAGGTTGTTGGTAGGCATGTCAGTATCTTTTTCCGTGATGGCGAAGATACGCCAAGGATAAGTGCGTTCTCCACTGCTGATGGCGATATAGTCTTGGACGTCTTTTACGTATGACATGTGACGCCATGCATGATAATCCATGTCTTTTGGATAAGGAGCGAAGGTGGCTCTCAAAATTCCGCTTTCTCTGTCGCTCTGGCAGCTGTTTGCTTGTAACCACATGCCTGGATAGCGTTCAAGGTCACTTTCCAAGATGGTTACTTTTGCTTGGCCGCAATCCACAGTGGCTGGAAGAAATGCCAATTTTTGCTTGGCAGAATCCAAGCGAGTTTCATCATAGATATTTTGGAAGGCCATGGCAAATGGATTCTTGTCGTTGGTCGTATAGGAAAGCCACGCTTTCTTTTCCTTACCGAAGTTGTATTCGGCTGTTTCGTTGAGGATGATGGTTTTCCCTTTCCGTTTGGTGTAAAATCTATAGGCTATCCCTTCGTCATATGCTCTCAGTATAATGCCAAAATTGTTTTTAAGTTTAAGGTTCAGCTCTTGATAGTTGGCTTGGAATGATGGTTGTCGATAGAAGGGGGCATTGATATTTTCCCTGTGGTTAGTCAGCTTCTTACTGATGACCTTAGGTGCGACACCAATGTCCCTTCCATCTTTCAGCTTCATGCCTATTGCTGACTCCCTTAATATGGTGGAGCTGTTATACCTGAAAACGAGAGAGATTTTTTTTCCGGTATTGAGTTCGGCGACAATCTTTCCGTCTGGGGATTTCACCAGATAGTTGTCGGCCGATACAAAAGTTGCCATAAACAATAAAGTGGCAATGAGAATAAGTTGTTTAGTCATTTTATTTTGTTTTGATTCGATGCAAAGATATTGATTGTTTTTGGCATTTGGGGGTATGAAAAGTTCAAAAAGATGATATTTTCGTCCAAAATATACGATTTTACACGTATTAGACACTTTTGTTATGGCATGACACTTTGTTTTTTTTGTTATTTTGCAATATGTTAATGAATTATTCATATAAAAATATAGTGTTATGCATAAAAAGAAATTTTTACTTTCCGCTGTGCTGGTTTGTTCTATGGCAATACCAGTTCAGGCACAGATGTTTTTTGGCAAGCCAAAGGAAGTCTCAGACTCGGCTTACCTGGCATTGGCAAAGACTCCTCCTATGGGTTGGAACTCGTGGAATAAGTTCGGCTGTAATGTCAGCGAGAAACTTATCATGGACATGGCAGACAAAATCGTGGAGACAGGCATGAAAGATGCAGGCTACGAATATATCGTTATAGACGACTGCTGGCAGGTGGATCGAGACAGTCTTGGTTTCATTCAACCAGACCCTGATCGTTTTCCTCATGGCATGAAGTATCTTGCAGATTATATTCATTCCAAGGGATTGAAATTTGGCCTCTATTCTTGTGCTGGTAGTTATACTTGCCAAGGTCGCCCAGGTAGCCGAGGGCACCAGTATCAGGATGCATTGATGTATGCCAAATGGGGTGTGGATTATTTAAAGTATGATTGGTGCTCGAACGAAGGGCAGAATGCCCAGGCAGCTTACGCAACGATGAGCGATGCCATCAAGGAGTCTGGTCGTCCGATGATTCTTAGTATCTGCGAATGGGGGGAGAATCAGCCTTGGAAGTGGGGCAATGGAATTGGCCATCTTTGGCGTGTCACAGCCGATATTCGTGATTGTTATCAGTGTCTCTTTGATTGGGGTGGGGTAGGAATGCTTAATGTCATAGACAAGATGGCTGACCTCTATCCATATGCAGGACCAGGTCATTGGAATGATGCAGAAATGCTGGAAGTAGGTAATGGCGGTATGACTAAGGATGAGTACATTACTCATTTTTCCATGTGGTGCATGCTTGCCGCTCCATTGATGGCTGGCAACGACTTGACAAAGATGGACAAAGACACTCATGAAATCCTAACCAACAAGGAGGTGATAGCTGTGGACCAAGACTCTTTGGGCGAGCAAGGACGTAGGTTCATGGACATGGGCGAGAAAGAAATCTGGGCCAAGCCTCTTTCGAATGGCGAATTGGCTGTTTGTTTTTTGAATCGCACGGATTTTCCCTGGAAACTGGACTATAATTGGTGTGCACAGACTATTTATTTTGCCAACGAGGTAAACATGCACACCAACGAGTATGTCATCCGCGACCTCTGGAAGCACAAGAATATAGGAACGACTGCTACGAACACTAAGGCAACGATACCTGCCCATGGAGTGTTGATGGTGAGATTATCAAAAAAATCATAAATATTTTTACTGAATAAATACAGATAGTATGACAAAGACATTAAGACAAAAAATTATGTTTGCTTCGGCAGCATTGTTCTTGGCAGTGCCTGTGCAAGCTCAGAATTTTGGCGATTATTTTGTGGACAAGACTTTGCGCCTTGATTATATTGTGGCAGGTGACAGTGTCAACCAATCCATTTATTTCGAACAAGCATATACCAATCCCAAGTGGGCTGGCAGAAAGACAAGGCTTTCAGAAAAGTTTCTGAATGGAAATGGCCAGGTGGCGGTTTATGAGCATGGAACCAATAAGGTGCTGTATGTGAACACTTTTTCCACCTTGTTTCAGGAATGGCAGCTTACTAAAGAAGCCAAGCATCTCAAGAAGTCTTTTGAGAGCAGTTTCCTGGTTCCCTTTCCTAAACAACCTGTTGATGTAAGTGTCACTCTTTCTGACATTCATCACCACACAACAGTGGAACTTCGCCATACGATAGATCCATCAGACATTCTGATTCGCCCTCTGGGCGAGAATGGAATACCTTATAAATATATTGTTAAGAATGGTAATACAGACAAATGCGTGGATGTAGCAATAGTGGCAGAGGGGTATCGAAAGGATGAAATGGACAAATTCTACAAGGATGCCCAGAGAGCTGCCGATGCTATCTTTGAGCGTGAGCCTTTCCTCTCTATGAAAGATCGTTTCAATGTGGTGGCAGTGGCTTCCCCCTCTTTGGACGAAGGACCAAGCATTCCTCATGATGGTATTTGGAAAAACACGATGGCCAATTCTCATTATGACACATTCTATTCTCAACGTTACCTCACCACCAGTAAGGTACATCGCATCTATGATGCATTGAGCAACGTGCCATTTGAACAAATCATGGTGCTTGTTAACTCGCCGACCTATGGTGGCGGTGGCATCTACAATCAGGTGACCCTTACTACGACCGATCATCCTACGTTTAAGAAAGTACTCGTGCATGAATTTGGCCATGGCTATGCTGGACTTGGCGATGAATACAGCACCGATGAGTATGACCCGATGTATCCGAGTGACACGGAGCCTTGGGAGCAAAATCTTACAACCTTGAAGGATTTCAATAGCAAGTGGGCAGATATGTTGCCTAAGGGAGTGAAGATACCAACTCCTCCTGCTAAATTGCCTAACCATAAAGCCAAGTTGACACCAAAGGAGCAGAAAAAACTCAATGAGGCGGTCTTCAAGATAGGTGTCTTCGAAGGTGCTGGCAACCAGAGCAAGGGATGTTACAGACCAGCACAGGTTTGTCGCATGAGAATCAACGAAGTGGATGATTTCTGTCCAGTGTGCCAGAGGGCTATTCGTCGTATAACAGACTTTTATACAGGTAAATAATAGATGGAAAAATGAAAAGAAAAAGTCTTTTGTCTCTTTTGCTCACATTCTCTTTGTTTGTTGTGGCTCAGCGACAGAGTGATTATGTGGGCGATGATGAATTGCATGTGCCGGCATGTAAGATTACGGCTCCTCCAAAGGAGCTTCATCTCGACAAATTCTATAAGAAATATGTCAATGTCAATGGGATACCTATCGTTACCTCATGGCGCGTTCCTGATTCTTGTATTGTCGCTGCGCATCGAACCTTATATTACATGACGTGTATGCTGAAGCCAGATGTATTGAATGCGATGGTTAAGCATGGAACTCGTGTGGCTATTATGGCTCGTTATGAAGGAGAGACCGATATTCCTGAGCATCGTTTCATAGCGAACGACACTTCTGTCAATATGGATGTGCGCGCCAGGGGTATGGAGGGAACCATGAAAGTACCAGTCACTACTTGTGCTGAAGAAAATATCTTGGCATACCAGATAGATAAGTATCATGCCGAAGACATCTTGATTCATGAATTTGCACATTCCATCCATCTTATAGGTATTTATCAGGTGGATCCTACTATCAATGAAAAACTGGATCGACTTTTGGCAAATGCAAAGGCTCGAGGTATTTATGCGAATACTTATCGTTTAGATAATGGTATGGAATATTTTGCTGAGGCAGTGCAAGATTGGTTCAATGTGAATGCTGAAGTTCAGCAGGCTGATGGAAAGCATAATTGGATTAATACTCGTGAGGAATTGCGGGCGATGGATCCTGACATGTACCATCTCTTGGCTCAGTATTTCCCTTCCACCCGACTTCAAATCAGCAAACATAAGAAGCAAAATGTTTACACTTGTGACTATACAGACCTTGTGGCCGCACATAAATTTGCTTTTGGGGGACAACAACAAAAGGTAGAAGAGGGCTTTATGCCTTTCCGAGGTTATCAGGTGTATTATCGCATCGTGGGTGAACGTCAGCCAGATAAGGCTCCTATCATCCTTCTCCATGGTGGACCTGGTAGTACGCATAATTACTTCGAGGTGTTAGACCAAATTGCAGAGACGGGACATCAAGTGATTATGTACGACCAATTGGGCTGTGGAAAGTCTTTCGTTGACGGTCATCCCGAACTTTGGAAAACGGAGACTTGGGTCGATGAACTTGCAGCTTTGCGTAAGTATCTGCATCTTGACCAGGTTCATCTGTTAGGACAATCTTGGGGTGGCATGTTGGCTTTGGCTTACATATATGAGCGCAAGCCGGAAGGTGTTCGTTCGTTGATTCTTTCAAGCACCAATCCATCGGCATCGATGTGGGTAAAGGAACAACACCGTTTGATGAAGTTCTTGCCAGAGAAGGAACAAAAGGCGATAGCCAAGGCTGAGGCTACAGGCAATTTCCAAGACAAAGGATATCAAAAGGCCATTGCTCACTATATGGAATTGCATTGTGCTGGTCCTGTGACAGAAAAATCGCCAGAGTGCCTACGTCGTCCCAAGAAGTTGGGCACCTTGTCTTATATTTATGGATGGGGGCCCAATGAGTTGAATGCAACAGGCGACTTGAAGGATTTTGAATATTTGGAAAAAATGAAGAGCATCGATATTCCGACTCTCATTATCAATGGAACAGATGATCTCTGTACGCCTGCCATAGCCAAGGCCATGTATGATGCCTTGCCTCAAGCTAAGTGGGAGATGTTTATAGGAAGTCGCCATATGCCGTTTGTCGAAGACCATGAGCACTATTGCAAAGTCTTGGCAGAATGGCTGCTGACTCATAAATAAAGAGGTAGAATAGTGTTTATGCTAACAAAATCGTGCTTTTGTACGATTTTGTTAGCATTTTTGTATGATTTTTAAGCTAATTGTTACGACTTTTAACTTTCTTTGCAGCAACTTTAATAAAAAATAGAATTTATGAGAGATGAATTAAAACTATTCGGACTGTGTTTGTTGTTGTTGTCTATTGTTTCTTGCTCAGATGACAATACTGTGACAGGACAGGAAACAAAAACTATTTATGAAGTACCTTCTGGCAAGAAAATCTATAAGCCAAAGGAATTTCTAAGTCAGGATTGGCGTGTTGACACTACCGATTATAGTTATGCACGTGCTGCCTATACAGACAATCTTGCGATTTTTTGGGAATGTGGCTTTGGCAAGGATTTGGCTTCTCCACCATCTTTAGAAGGGCATGATATGCATGTGGATTTGGATAATCTTAAGGCCAAGCTGGAACATTTCTACAAATGTTATCGTGATACATTAGGGTTTCATAAGGAGGAAGGCTCGTTGGCTGATACTTATCGCATGAATGTCATGATAAAGTATTCGCTGGAGGGTACAGCATATGGTGGAACATATGATAATAAGGTAGGAGCGTTTTGGGCTGCACCTAATCGTTTGCAGGACAAAAACCTCAATACCGTTGCTCATGAATTAGGACATAGTTTCCAATTGCAATTGGTTGCTGATGGTTATCGCGCATTTGATAATTCTTTTGGAGGATTTTTGGAGATGACCTCGCAATGGATGCTTTGGCACGTGAATCCTAAATGGATTGATGACGAGGTATATCATTGGAATGCTTTCAAGGAACTTACGCATAAGGCGTTCTTGCATCAAGAGAACAATTATCACTCTCCGTTTGTGCTGGAATATTGGAGTCAGAAACATGGTTTCGAGATAATCTCTGATATTTATAAGAATGTTCGCCAAGGAGAGGATGCTGTTAACATTTATCAGCGCTTGAAAAACTTGACCCAAGAGCAATTTGTGGATGAAATGTATGACTGCTATGCTCGTTTGGTCAATTTTGATGACGATCGTGTGCGCAACGTAACTCGACAATATGCTAATTCTTTCCCAAGTGCGATTTCTTATATGAATGACAAGGGAAATGGTTGGTATCAGGTTAATCAGGAACACTGTCCAGAGAACTATGGATTCAATACTTTGAAGTTGAGTGTGCCTGTTGCAGGAGAGACCGTGAAGGTTGATTTCGAGGGTATGATGGGTGAGTCAGGATATACTTGTCCAAAGCCTCAGAGTGCAACTTATCGCTTTGGTTTTGTTGGAGTCACGGAGTCTGGCAAATCACTTTATGGTGATATGGTTACTGCTGATTATGACCATCGTCAGGCAAGTGCGTCTTTTACATCTCCAAGTAATGAGAAACTAAAATATTTATGGCTTGTAGTAACAGCTGGTCCTAAAGATGCCCATTGGACATTGGTTGAGCAAGCTTTGGCGCAATGGCCATATCAGGTGAAGTTAGTGGGAACTAAGCTGATTTAATTTTTCTATCAATTAGAAAATGAAAATCATTTTAATTAAAACCTAAAACATAGATGTCAATGAAAAAAGAAACTTATGTAGTAGTAGCTCTGGCTTTAGGTCTTTCTTGGTTGGAGGCGACTCAGGTTATGGCTTTCGAGAACACGTCTGTCAGTAAGGCCTTAGGTGTTCAACAGAAAGATTCTCAGAGAAAACTTGAAGGAACTGTAATTGATGGCTCAACTGGTGAGCCTATGATTGGTGTGACCATCAAGGTAAAAAATGGAAAAGGATTGGGAACAGTGACTGATATTGATGGTCATTTCTCTCTCAATGTAACAAGTAAAACAGAACTTGTGGTAACTTATCTTGGTTATAAGGAGCAAGTTGTAGATGTGGGTGACTTGGGTGTTATTACTGTCAAGATGATGCCTGACGACCAACAGCTGGATGAAGTAGTTGTGGTGGGCGCTGGCACTGCCAAGAAAGTTTCCATCACAGGATCTATTGCAACCATCAAGGGTAACCTTTTGAAAACGCCATCTTCTTCTCTCACCAATGGCTTGGCAGGAAAGTTGGCAGGTGTGATTTCAACGGTGTCTTCAGGTCAGCCAGGTAGTTCTTCGGCTTTCTACATTCGTGGTATCAATACATTTGGTGGTGTGGCCACACCTCTTATCTTGTTGGATGGTGTAGAAATTTCAGCTGGCGATCTTGACAATATTCCAGCAGAAAGCATTGAGAGCTTTTCTATCTTGAAGGATGCTTCCGCTACGGCAATCTATGGTAACCGTGGTGCCAACGGTGTGATGCTTGTTACTACTAAGAGTGGCGAGGAAAATAGCCGTTCTAAGATTAATGTGACTTTGGAAGCATCTTACAATCGTCCAATGAACAAAATTGAATTTGCAGATGGAGCTACATACATGAAGGTCTATAATGAGGCTCAAGCAGCTCGTGCAGATGGTACGGTTACTCCCTATTATTCACAGCAGCAAATAGAGAATACTGCCAATCATGTAAACCCTTATGCTTATCCTGATGTAGATTGGTACGACTTGCTTTTCAAGAGTGGTAACTTCAACGAGCGTGCCAATATCAATATTCAGGGGGGTGGTTCTCGTGTCACTTATTATATGAGTTTGCAGGCTAATCATGACACGGGATTGTTTAATGCCCCCAAGAATTACTTCTATAACAATAACTATAATCGATGGGAATATAACTTCCAAAACAATATTTCCTACAAGCTGACGAGCACTACGACAGCAGAGCTCCGCATGATGGCTCAAATAGGAAACAACAAGGGTCCTAACTATTCATCTTCTGATCTTTATTGGCAGGTGATGCGAATCAATCCTGTGGCTTTCCCTGCCTATTTCCCTTCGCAAGCAGATGATGGACAGTTAATCCGCTTCGGTAATAAGGAAATAAAGAGTGGTACACTGGGTGTCAATCCTTACCAGTATATGTTGAGCTCTTACAATGAGACCAATTTTAACACTTTGAATACGTCTTTGAACCTTCATCAGAATCTGGACTTTGTTACTAAAGGATTGAGTGCTCATATTTTGGTGAACTTCAAAAACTGGTCCAGTGCCAGCTATAGTCGTTCCATATCACCTTATTATTATTGCTTGAAACCTGGAACTTATAATGTGGAGACGGGTGAATTTGAGACAGAACTTCTTCAGACTGGTGCAGATTACATTACGCAGAGTGGTGTGGGAAAAAGTAGTGACCAGACATTCTATTTGGATGGTCGTATCGACTGGAAACGCAGTTTCGGTCAACACAATGCGACAGCCATGCTGATGTATATGATGCGTGAGTATCGTAGTGATGTGCTTCCAAATAGAAATCAGGGTATATCAGGACGTCTTACCTATGACTATGCCAATAAGTATCTCTTTGAGTTCAACTTTGGCTACAATGGTTCAGAACGTCTTGCCAAGGGAGATAGATTTGAATTTTTCCCTGCTGCATCCTTAGGATGGGTCATCAGTTCGGAGAAGTTCTGGAAGCCTTTGGAAAAATATGTCAACTTCTTGAAGTTGCGTGGTTCTTATGGATTGGTTGGTAGTGACCAATTTACGAGTAGTGCGCCACATTTTCTTTACCAGAACAATATTGGTATAGGAAGTTCTTACTCTTTTTGGACAGGTTTGCCAAGTCAGGAAGTGTGGAAATATGGTCCGTCTTTCTCGACATTGGCCGTAAGCAACGCAGGATGGGAACATGTAAAGAAACTTGATATAGGTGTAGATATGAACCTTTTCAATCAAGTCAATATCACTTTCGACTACTTCCATGATGTACGTGACCGTATCTTGATGGCTCGTTCTTCTTGGCCAACCCTCTTGGGTTATTGGGGTGCTAAGCCTTGGAGTAATATCGGTCAGGTGACTAATTATGGATTTGAGATGTCCTTGAACTGGAACAAGCAATTGAACAAAGACTTGAATGTGGATGTTCGTGCCAATCTTACATATAATAGTAACCGTTATGACTATGTAGATGAGCCAAATTATCCATACGTATGGCAGACAACAACGGGCAAGCCCCTCAGTAGGTTGACAGGCTATGTCGCAGAAGGCTTGTTTGAGAGTCAAGAAGAAATAGACAATTGGGCAGACCAAAGTCAGCTGGGTTCGACCGTTCGTCCTGGTGATATCAAATATCGTGACATCAATGGTGATGGTAAGATAACGACAGAAGACCAAGTGATGTTGGAATCTGATGGGTGGACACCTCACCTTCAGTATGGCTTTGGTGTTAACGTACAATGGAAGAAGTGGGATTTTGGCGTATTCTTCAATGGATCAGGCAAACGTAAGATAATGATTAATTCTGGCTATTCTCCATTTCTGGCATCTGGTGGTGATGGAGATTTGGAGAACTTGGGACGTAATCTGATGCAGTGGATAGCCGATGATCATTGGTCAGTGGATAGTCCAAATCCTCATGCAACTTATCCACGTTTGGGGTTGACCAACGCTGATATTTCCAATAATATACAGCCAAGCTCATATTGGGTTAGAAATGCAAGTTTTATTCGTTTCAAAACATTGGAATTGGGTTACACATTCAAATATTGTAGAGTGTATTTCAGTGGTGACAATATAGCAGTATTTAGTCCTTTCAAACTTTGGGATCCTGAGCTGTCTTGGTACTCGTATCCTTTGCAGCGTACTTTCAATTTGGGCGTTCAGGTTAGATTATAAATCATATTTAAAAGTGACAACTATGAAACTAAAGAATAACATCATAAAAGCGGTATGGATGCTTGTCATGCCTGTAAATTTGCTTACATCTTGCAACTATCTGGATGTGATACCACCAGCACAAGCTGACTTTGACGATACAATGAAGGACGAGAGTGCCACTCTGGGCTTTCTGTATTCATGCTATGGCTATGTGCCACGTTCCACACCATTTGCTGTCTTGCAGTACGAGCAGAGTGCAGATGAAATCGTACAGCCTCTTATGTGGGGATACAGCCCACAGCAACTCGCATGGGGTACGGTTTCTGCATCCACAGTTGATGCGAGTATCTGGAATGCCAGCTACAACCAACTTGGTCAGATACATCGTTTCGAGAACTTATTGGGTGAACTTCATCCTACAGGTGTTACCGAAGAAGATAAGGTGGAGTATCGTGCAGAAGCCAAGTTCTTGGATGCTTATTACCATTTCCGCGTGTTGGCTGCCTATGGTCCTTGTCCTATCGTGAGCAGTTTGGTAGATCCTAATATAACAAATACCCAGATTCCTGGACGTTCTCATTTCGACTATTGCGTGAACTATATAGTAAATTTGTTAGATGAAGCGTCAAAGGACTTACCTGCGACTAGGCCTACGGATGAGTTGGGGCGTGCTACATCGGTCATAGCCAAAAGCTTGAAGGCAAGAGTCTTACTTTACGCTGCAAGTCCACTTTGGAATGGCTCTTTCTTTAAGTCTGGCTGGCAAAATACTGTTGAGACAGAAGGTTATGGCAAAGAGTTGGTCAGCAACAAGTATGATCCAGAGAAGTGGCAGCGTGCTTTGACAGCTTGCCAAGAGGCTCTTGCGGCTGCAAAGGCAGCAGGTCATAAATTATTTGATCTCGAAACAGCCAATAAAAAAGCAGAACGTGATGAGATAGGTTTGCCATTTGTACCAGGAAAGGAGAGTGATACCGAAGAGAACAAACTCTTCAAGGAGAGAGTTCGTATGTTCCAGTATCTTACTAATACTACCGAAGGTGACGGCAATAAGGAAATCATCTGGGGTATGAGAATTGCGGATGATGAAAACAATGGAGGTGCTTATGCCTGGTATACGTTGCCTGTGCGTCTTTTAAAAAAGAGTGATGGTTCTTGGCATTATGGTGGATATGCATCACATGCTCCGACCTCCAATGCAGTGGCTCATTTCTATACCGAAAATGGCAAATTACCAGAGTATGATTCCAATTTCCCTAACAAGAGCGAATGGTACAGACGCTTCTATCCTGGTACGACGAGTCCTGCCTTAGCTAATGGTACTATGGATACAGAGGATGTAAAGAATGACATCATCAAATTGCATGGCAATCGTGAGGCACGTTTTTATGCTTGGATTGCTTTTGATGGATGCCAGTATCAGCAGAAAATATCCAATGGAGAACCTATGTGGTTGAATTTCAAGAATAGTCATACAAATGGTTATAGTTCTGAGAATGCACGTAATATAGCTGGTACAGGATATCTCACACGTAAGTTCATCGACCCAAATATCAAGTTTAAGTCTGATGGCAACTGGCAGTGGTCCGCTACTCGCCGTCCATTGATTCGTATGGCTGAGCTTTATTTGAATCTTGCTGAGTGTTATGCAGCTTTGGGACAGACTAAGGAGGCTTTGGATAACTTGAATATAATTCGTGAGCGTGCAGGGATTCCTGGCTTGAAGACATCTGATATCAATGATAAGATGTCTTTGACCGACTGGGTGCGTAACGAGAGATTTGTGGAACTATATTTCGAAGGTCAGCGTTATTATGACATTCGCCGTTGGTGTATTGCCCCTCAAGTTCTGAAAGCAGGTGTGCGATATGGGCTTAATGGCATGGCTCTTAATCCTTCCTTCGAAGAGTTTAATACACCTACCAAGGTTGACCAACCATTTCTGTGGAACGACCGTCAGTATTTGCTGCCTATCCAATCTACGGAGTTGTATAGTGATCCTCAGTTGGTACAGGCTCCTGGTTATTAATCATTTGTCAAACTTGATAAAGATAAGATTATTATGAAGAAATATTTTTTATATATCGCTGCTGCACTCTTGGCATTCACAAGTTGTGATGACTCTCAGTACGAACTGCAGAATTTGGTACCGGGTCAATATCACAAGATTCTGGTCGTCAAAGATAGTGGCAAACATAACAAAACGCTATATGATACAGGTGATGCTGATACGACCAATATATCCGTTATGAAGGTGGGTAGCGACCCCTCGTTGACTGCTCATGTGGATGTCCGTACGCTTACCGATGAAGAACTTCGGGCTCAATACAGTGAACTGGAGGGAGTCAATTACAAGACATTGTCATCCGATTGCTATCACATTACCAATACGACACTTGATTATGCTTCTTCTGATCGGTATAAAACCTGTCAAGTGATTCTTGATCCTCATGCCATCGAAACAGTAATGGCTACAGAACAAGCTGCTACATGGGTCTTGCCTTTGAAATTTGAGAGTAAGTCAGATTCCGTCAATGCTAATTCCAATGAATATCTCATTATTGTAGATGCGGTAGTTTCTCCGAAGATAGGTTTTGTGTCTGAGACTCCTTCTGTTCAAATTATCGAGAAAGCAAAGGCTGCTGACTATACCCAGACTTTGAGTATTGGCTTGGATGTAAGCAATAAGTGGGATGTGGATTGTGGCTTGAGTGTTGATGAAAGCTATGTGGCAACATATAATCAACTGCATTCCACGGAATTTACTCTTTTGCCAAAATCATATTATGAGCTTCCTAATAGCGTGAAGTTGGAGAAAGGTAAGGATCAAGCTCAGGTAGATGTGAAGATAAAGGCTTCGTCATTGCCTGCTGGAGATTATGTTCTTCCTGTTGCTCTGAGTCAGGTTTCTCGTTTTGAAACCTCTTCAAGCAAGGTTGTTCCATTGGTGGTACGTGTCATGGGTAATCGTCTTGACAGAAGTTCTTGGAAAGTTACGGCTAATACGGAAGAACCTACAGGAGAGGGCTCTGGCAACGGCGTAGTGTCTTGTATGTTGGATGGCAACCTTTCTACTTATTGGCATTCTCAGTGGAGTGGTGGAAGTCATGCACTACCTTATGAGATTACAATTGATATGAAGAGTGTACACACTATAGATCATGTAAGTTTCTACCAGCGTCAAAACACATATTATGCTGATACAAAAGATGTTAAGATTTCTGTAAGTACAGATAATGCTAAATGGACAGAGGTGGATTCTTACCAATTGCAGCGAATTGTTGAAGAACAACTATTTGAAGTATCATCTACAAAAGCTCGTTATATCAAGTTCTCTGTCACTTCAAGTCATCGAGATGGTGCAGCTTCTCTTGCAGAGTTCTATGTTTATGGAGAATGATATTCTTATGCGTAAGGCATAATAGTGTACTTTTATGGGAAGGATGTGTCTTTGTTGGCACATCCTTCTTTGGGTATTTTCGATTTGAGGTAAATCTTTCTGATTGTGCAAAGCAAGAAAGGTATAAATAAGAGTAATATCGTCTGATTGTACGATTTTGTGACATAAAAAAGAACATTCTTATGGCTTTTTTTCCTTTTTTATTGTTACTTTGCAGCAGAAAATAAATATTACTTTTAATTATGACTAAACAGACAACATTCTTAACTTGGGCATTTTGCAGCACTTTGCTTGCTGTTGTGCCTTCTGGGGTTAGTGCTGGAATGGTTGTTGTTCCATGCATTGTTCCCGATAATGCTCATGTGCATAAAAATAAAATTTCCAAGCCTCGCGTCATCAAGGAGGTAACCGCTGTCAAGGTGGATTGTCCACAGGGCACGGCTCCACGACTTCCTTTTCTGATTTGGGTAACTTACTCTGACGGATATGCTGAGTTCAGACAGGTGAGATGGAGCAACTCTGCTTTGACTGATGAGCAAAGCGAGGCAAATCTCCAAAATCATCCTGTCGGCACGGAATACACCGTGGCAGGTTATGTCATTGGTGATGAAACCACCGACAATGGCTTTCCTATTTTGGCACAGGTGAAGGTTGTGGATGCTTCGTATGTGACTCCTTCACAGGAGAAAGCACATACATTCTCGCTTTCGGATGTTACTGTCAATGGCGATAATCGACTCACCCATAACCGTGATGAGGCTATCCGTGAAATCTGCTCGTGGGATGTCACCCAACAACTCTACAATTACCGTGACACTTATGGATTGAGTACGGAAGGCTATACCAAGAGCGATGGTTGGGATTCTCCCGATACCAAACTCAAGGGGCATGGCTCAGGACATTATATGTCAGCGATAGCACAGGCATACGCTGTAGCCACTGACCCCGCTCAGAAAGCGATTCTTCGCAAGAACATCATACGAATGGTGAATGAACTGAGAGAGTGCCAGGAACGTACCTTTATATATAATAAGGTGTTGAAGCGCAACTGGGAGGCACGTGACTTCGCTCCTGAGACTGAACTTCGGGAGATGAAGGGCACATGGGCTGCCTTCGATGAATACAAGAAACACCCTGAGCAATATGGATATGGCTATCTGAATGCCATCCCTGCCCAACATTGCGCCCTCATCGAGATGTATCGTGCCTATAATAACTCAGATTGGGTATGGGCACCTTATTATAGTGTCCACAAACAGTTGGCTGGTCTCATCGACATCGCCACCTATTTTGATGACAAGGCCATTTGCGACAAGGCTCTCTTGATAGCTAAGGATATGGGACTGTGGGTCTGGAATCGTATGCACTATCGCACTTATGTGAAGGCGGATGGTACGCAGCAGGAGAGACGTGCCGTGCCTGGCAACCGATATGAGATGTGGGATATGTACATCGCAGGAGAGGTAGGCGGCATGAGCGAATCGCTCGCCAGACTCTCTGAGATGGTTTCCAATCCTGAGGAAAAAGCCAAGCTCATCGAGGCTGCCAACTGCTTCGATGCTCCTAAGTTCTTCGACCCATTGAGCAAGAACGTGGATGACATCCGCACCCGTCATGCCAACCAGCATATCCCGATGATTATTGGTGCTTTGCGCAGCTATAAGTCTAACCACAAGCCTTATTACTATAACCTGGCGGAGAATTTCTGGGAATTGATACAGGGTAGATATAGGTATGCACCTGGAGGTGTGGGCAATGGAGAGATGTTCCGTCAGCCTTACTCGCAGATATTGAGCATGGCTACCAATGGTGTGCAGGGTAACCAAACGGTCGCCAATCCTGACATCAACGAGACTTGTTGTGCTTACAATCTCTTGAAGTTGACCAAGGACTTGAACTGCTACAATCCTGACAATGCCAGTTATATGGATTATTACGAGCGTACCTTGTACAATCAAATCGTCGGTTCGCTTAATCCTGACAAGTATGAGACTACCTACCAATATGCCGTCGGACTGAATGCCACCAAACCTTTCGGCAACAACACTCCCCAAAGTACCTGTTGCGGAGGTACTGGTTCGGAGAATCACACCAAGTATCAGCAGGCTGTGTATTTTGCCAATGACAATACGCTTTGGGTGGGGCTCTATATGCCAACTACTTTGCATTGGAAGAAAAAAGGCGTGACCATTCAGCAGGAATGTTTGTGGCCAGCGCAACATTCTACTATAAAGATTGCGGGAGGGGAGGGAGATTTCAGCTTGAAACTCCGTGCGCCATACTGGGCGACACAAGGCTTTGTGGTGAAAGTCAATGGCAAGGAGGTTGCTAAGAATCCTCAGCCAAGTAGCTATATCGAACTTGACCAAAAGCATTGGAAAGTAGGTGATGTCATCGATATCGACATGCCATTTAGCAAGCATATCGAGTATGGTGCTGATAAACTTTCCTGTGATGTGGCGAGTCTCGACGGTACTCCTCTGAAGACTTCATGGGTAGGAGCCTTGATGTACGGCCCTTTGGTAATGGCTGGAACTGGTGTGCAGACTTGGAATCAGGCAACGTTGAGCATCGATTCTAAATTGGACAAGGTGACGGTGGGAGAATCCAATGGCGTCAGCACTGGAGCTGGAGCCAACCTCCTGACCTTGAAGATGGATGGTAAGGAGTTCCAACCAGATTACTATCGCAATGCCAATAGCACTCACTATTATCGTCTCAACCAGATAGATGTCCATGGCAAGAATGGGAAAAAGAATGCCAAGGTGGATTTCACGGAGTTGAATTCTCTTCTCAATCTCGCCCAACAGCGCAAGGCTGAACAAGATAAGTGGAATGCCCTTTCTCAGAAAGTGCCAGAGTATGCGCCATGGGCTCCGAATGGCTTCGAGCGAATGCTGCAGGCGATGAGTCAGGCGCAGCAGTTGATTGCCAAGGGCAAGAAGAAAGTGACCCAAGATGAATTGGAAGGCAACACTGCCATCCTGAATCGGGCCATCAATACCATGCGTCCAGGTAACCTTGCCGAGATGGAAGACTTGCGCCCTCTATCAGCCCTCCTGAGAAAAGCTGGATGGCCAGATGAAAACACGAGCAAGGAACTGAGAGATGCCATCAGCTATGGAATGATGGTTCAGAAATATGTGACCGACGGCAGTGGAACCCACGACATGATCAATGCCGCAGTGAAAAGACTGAAGAAAGCTATGGAGCAATAGAGTGATTTTACAGCTTTTATTTAGAAATCTGTCTGCCGAAGCTATTTACCTGTCTTTCAAGAATAGCAGACTGTCTAACAGAGATTGGCTATCTGTCTCTGTTAGACAGCAAGCAACTGGAGTTGCGCCTTCTGGGCGCAATTTTTTTTAGGCTGCACACCGCACAAGAATGCATGTAACAATCTGTATTACAGTTTGTTTACGTTTGTACGTTCTTTCCTGCTTGTGGAATCAACGTAAGCGTTTATAAGTTTTAGAAAAATGCAGTTCCCGAAACAATTACGTTCAAAGGTGGAGCTTTCTTACAATTTTTCATAAACACTTGGATATGTCAAAAAGAATCCTTATCTTTGCTCCCAATAAAAAGGCAAAAATTATGAGGCCATCAGAAGAACGATATATTAGTTTGTTGACAGACTTTGGTTTCAAGCGCATCTTTGGAACCGCTTCCAACAAAGACCTGCTCATCAATTTCTTGAACTCTCTGTTCGGAAAAGAGCAAGTCATCAAGGATGTGAAGTACCTCAACAGCGAGAATGTTGGAGACGTCTATACCGACCGCAAGGCCATTTTCGACGTATACTGCGAGAATGAGCAAGGCGAGAATTTCATCGTGGAAATGCAAAACGCCTACCAGAAGTACTTCAAGGACAGATCGCTCTATTATTCTACTTTTCCTATCAAGGAGCAGGTGCCAAAGAGCGCGGGCTGGAATTTCAAATTAGCCCATGTCTATGTCGTGGCACTTCTGAACTTCGACATGCACGATGAGGCTTTTGACAAGAAGGCCATAGCACACGATGTCGGCCTATTGGACAAGAAGACCAAGAAAGTCTTTAACGACAAGTTGACATTCATGTATGTGGAGATTGCAAAGTTTGACAAGCCTTTGGAGAAATTGCATACGATTTATGACAAATGGCTCTACACCCTGAAAAACCTGTCACGCTTGACAGACCGTCCAAAGGAGTTGCGCAGCCAAGAGCGAAAGGGAAAGTTCAGTATCTTTCTATACCTCGATTCATCTCACCGAGCAATTAAAAGTTGTATACAAATTTGAGCATCTTCCTATTGTCTGGCATGCTCTTACACTCCCCTATTATTCCTTTTACACATTATTTTGGACGATATTATTAGTTTTCGTCAAAAAAAAGTTGTTATTTTGCAGAGAGATTTCTAAACAATTAAATATGAAGCATAATTTAATGAAGAAAAGTAAGACACTTGTTGCTGCATCCATCGCTTTGAAAATGGCGATGCAAGCGGCTATGAAAAGACAGATTTCGGCAATGACACTGCTAACGGGTATGGCTCTATCCATGCCTGTCGTTACGGCTTCGGCACAAGGAACTTTGGAGGATTATAATCGAGCATACGCTTTGAAACGTCATTTTCAAGTAGATTCGGTGTATCATTGGGCACGCTCTACGGCATGGCACGACTCTACCCATGTGTTGCATTATCAGGTTTCTACCCCCCAGGGCAAGAAATATGTTTCTTATGATGCAGACAAGGACGAGCAGAGAAGCTATGACTCGCAGGAGGCGATGGAGAGGGCTCTTGGCATCAAGCCACGTCCTGCAAGAAAGCCGGTGTTTGGTCGCCCTCACCAGCGTCACTGGATGGAAGTGGATGAGGAACACAAGGCCTATCCTGTTGCTTCGCCCGATGGTAAGTGGGAGGCTTATATCGAGGGATACAATGTCGTTCTGCATGAGGCTGGCAAGCCTTATACACAGGCCAAGCGCATATTGACGCAGGACGGAACCATCGGGTGCTATTATTCTAATCGCATCCAGTGGAGCCCTGATGGCAAGTATCTTTTCGTGTGTAAGCGTATACCGGTGGAGAAGCGTTATGTTTACTATGTGGAGTCTTCTCCTTCTGATCAGTTGCAGCCTATCCTCCACAAACAGGAGTATGCCAAGCCTGGTGATCAACTGCCACAACATCTGCCTGTCATCATCAACATTGCTACTGGCAAGAAAGTGGAGGCTGACCCACACCAATTGGAAAACCAATATGAGCTGGAGTGGATGCAGTGGATACCAGATGGAAAGGAAGTGACAATGGAATATAACAAGCGTGGACATCATTTGTATCAGATGTTGGCAATGAATGCCGAGACTGGCAAGTTGCGTACTATAGTGGAAGAGCGCTCTGACAAATTTGTGAACTATGCACGTATTTTGCGTCAGTTCATTAACAATGGCAAGCAATTGCTTTGGGCGAGTGAGCGCGACAACTGGAACCATCTCTATCTCTATGATGTGCAGAAAGGCAAGGTGATTCGGCAGATAACCAAGGGTGATTGGTTCGTTAGAGGCGTCCAGCGCGTGGACGAGAAGAATGGTTGCATCTATTTCTCCGCCAGTGGCATGAACAAGGGAGAGGATCCTTACTTGGTTCATTATTATAAGATAGGTATAGATGGCAAGAACTTGGTGTCTCTCACTCCAGAGGAGGGTAATCATAATGTACAATATTCTCGTGATTTTCGCTATCTTGTAGACACCTATTCCAAGGTTGACAAGGCTCCGGTTACTGTTGTTCGCGAAGCAGAAACAGGCAAGCTGGTCAGAACTTTGGAAACAGCGGACATCTCTGTGTTGAAAAAGCATAACTGGGTGGCTCCTGAAGTGTTTGTAGCCAAGGGCAGGGATGGAAAAACCGATATGTGGGGTATTATCCAGCGGCCTACTAACTTTGATCCAACCAAGAAATACCCTGTCATCGAATATATTTATGCAGGTCCTGGTGATGCTTATACTCCTAAGAGTTTCACGAATTACAATTGGTATACGACCTCTTTGGCAGAATTGGGTTTCATCGTGGTTCAGCTCGATGCTATGGGTACTTCTTATCGAGGCAAGAAATTTGAGGAAGTATGTTACAAAAACCTCAAGGATGCAGGATTCCCTGACCGTGAACTGTGGATTAAGGCTGCGGCGAAGAAGTACCCTTATATGGATGTCAACAATGTTGGTATCTATGGTTGTTCGGCTGGCGGTCAAGAGAGCACTACTGCTGTGCTGCTCCATGGCGATTTTTACAAGGCTGCCTACAGCGCTTGTGGATGTCACGACAACCGTATGGACAAGATTTGGTGGAATGAGCAATGGATGAGCTGGCCAGTAGACTCCAGCTATGTGGAGTGCAGCAATGTAGAGAATGCCCATAAGTTAGAGCGACCTTTGATGCTTGCCGTCGGCGAGATAGACGACAATGTGGATCCTTCCAGCACCTACCAGTTGGTGAATGCCTTGGAAAAGGCAAACAAGGATTTCGAACTGGTCGTGATTCCTGGTGCTCATCATACGATGGGTGAGCTTTACGGAGAGCACAAACGCTACGATTTCTTCGTGAAGAACTTGCTGGGCGTAAATCCTCCTAAGTGGAATTTGGTCAATTCAAAATAAAGTGTTTTTGATGAGGAGATATTTGGTTTTATTGTTGGCTGCGGTGGAATTGTCCTTTGGACAGTCCATCGCAGTGGCGCATACGGATGGTGGATCTCGTTCTATGATTCGGTCTGTCACGATGGACGATGGACTTCCTAGTAATGGCGTACGATGTATCGTACAAGATAAGCAGGGGTATATATGGTTTGGTTCTGATAATGGATTGTGTCGTTATGATGGCTATGGTGTACAGAAATATTACAATCCGAACTTGAATTTAAACCAGTATGTCTCTGCTCTTGCTGTTTGTGACGATGGATTGCTGGTGGGAAGTTCGAAAGGAATCTATCTTCTTAGCTTTCTTACTGGAAAATTTACTCTGTTGGATGAAAGTATTACTTCTTCCATCTCTGATGTCGCAGTCGATACTGAGCGAAACGTATGGGTGTCAACCACAGACAAGGGCATCTTTCGATATAATCTCACCAGTCATGAGTGTCGCAACTATGCGGTTAAAAGTTCACGCGGAAAGGTGGATTGTTTGTTGGTGGACGTGAATAATCAGGTATGGGCTTTGAGTAATCAGGCTAGGGGAAGTTTGCTTAGGCTCAATAAGGCAAATGATATTTTTGAGATATTTCCATTGAAAGATACCAATGCTAATATTGGGGGGATGGCTATGCTTGCCAATACTGACGGAAGCATTCTCGTGGGTTCTTGGAACCAGGGACTCTTTCAGGTGAGCGCTGATGGTAGCTCGCAGCTTCTTATCGACGAATCTATTAGCCATGTCACCACACATATTCATAAGTTACTTTATGATTCTAATCAAAATGTGCTGGTCGCCAGTGACGATGGTCTGTTGGAGTACAATATGAAAAGCCATTCTTGGCGGATGTTGTCTGAGGTGGATAATCCTGTCCGAAAAAACACTGAGCGATTTGTCTATGGACTGGCGATGGATAGTGAGGGAGGGCTATGGATAGGTACTTTCTATGGTGGTGTGTCTTATATCCCTTCTGATAAATTTTTGCATCGTTTCCAAGCCTATTATGCTGGTAGAAGTGGGTTGCAAGGCAATGTTGTGGGGCGTTTTGCCGAGGATTCGCAACGACGGGTCTGGATTGCGACGGATGACGCTGGCTTGGAATGTTATGATCCTTCGATTAAAAAGTTTCTGAATTATCCTGGACAGGCCAAGATGCAAAGATATAATGTGCATGCCTTGCTCAATGATGGAAACGATTTGTGGGTAGGAACTTATGCTAATGGACTTATCAGATTGAATATAAGTTCTGGCTTCCAGCAAGTGTTTCAGTTGGATGGGAAGATGGCTGGAAGCAGCTGTTATGAAATCTTTCATGATGGAAAGCATCGGCTGTGGGCAACGTCCATGACGAAGGTCAACTTATGGGATGATAAAAAGCAGATTTTTAGGCCAGTAAAAGACTTCAAGAGTCTAACCATAGATGCCAAGGAAGATAAGTACGGGAATGTATGGTTTGCAACACAAAGCACAGGATTGTGGTGCTATACCAAAGATAATAAATGGAAGCAATATGTGCATGTGGAGGATGACTCTGCTTCTCTCTTGTGCAATCAGGTCAACAATCTGGTGGTCTGCTCGAACGGAAAACTTATAGTGGTAACTTCCAATGGACTTTGCGAGTACGATGATGCTACGGGAAAATTTCGACTTGTCGAGATAGAAGCTCCTGTACATGATTATGTATGTGCCTTGGAGTATCAAGGCACATTTTGGATATCTACGGATAATGGCATTTTAAAATATGTGCCGGGAGAGCCTGTTCGGATATTCAATCGCTATGATGGACTGACAAGTAACCAATTCTTGCCAAGCAGTGGATTGTTGGCTTCCGATGGATGTATGTATTTTGGTACATCTATGGGCTTTAATGCCTTCTATCCATATCAGGTGGCGGTAAATCAAGTGGCTCCTCCTGTAGCCATTACTTCTTTTCAACTGTTCAATAAGCAGTTGGAGGTGGAATCGGAGGAGCTTCCTAAGCCTCTCAACCATGAGGATAAGTTAGATTTATCTTATGATGACAATGTGCTAAATATCTCTTTTGCTGCGTTAAGCTATGTCTCACCTGAGAAAAATATCTATATGTATAAGATGGAAGGGTTTGACAAAAACTGGATTACTACGGAAGAGCATCGTGCAACCTATAGTAACTTACCTGCAGGAAACTATACATTTCGTGTGAAGGCAACCAATAATGACGGAGTTTGGTCGAAAGGGGAGGCAAGCCTCAAGGTAGAGGTTCATCCTCCTTTTTGGTGGTCCTTGCCAGCAAAGATTCTGTATTTTTTTGTCATTGGTGGTCTTGTTTGGCTCTATTCTCAGAGTCGATTGAAGCGTGAGAAAGTGCGTCATAAGCGCGACTTGGAGCGACTTGCCGAGAAAAAAGAACAGGAGGTGCGTGATGCCCGTTTGCAATTCTTTACGATGATAGCGCATGAGATTCGTACGCCAGTGACCCTGATTATTGGTCCTTTGGAATCTCTGAAGGAGCAATGGCTGAATTGGGGACACAAGTTTGCTGCTGGGGAGGGAATTTCCCAAACTCTGGATGTCATCGACCGTAATGCTCAGCGATTGTTGCTGCTCGTCAACCAGTTGCTCGATTTCAACAAGGTGCAGCAGAAGGGGGTACAGATGCATTTTAAATTGCAAAATATTGCCAGGCTGATGCATGCGGTAGCAGAACGCTTTGAACCTACATTTCGCCAGAAAGGCATTCGTTTTGAGGTGGAGTATCCTGCGGATGATTTTTCTGCAGTCATAGACAATGAGGCAATAACTAAGGTATTGAGCAATTTGTTGACAAATGCCACTAAGTATACCAAGGATTATGTGAAGTTGTCATGTAAAGTGCTTCCCAATGGCATGAACTTCAACTTCGAGGTGGAGGACAATGGGGAGGGTATCTGTCCTGATGATCAAGAAAAGATATTCTCTGCATTCTATCAGGCTCGTGACAATAAGCCAGGGACAGGCATTGGGCTGAGCATCGTTAAGAACTTGGTTGAGGCTCATCATGGTATGGTTGAGGTAAATTCTAAAGTTGGCATGGGAGCTTGCTTTGTTGTTACTTTGCCAGTGGAACAGCCAGATGTGGCAGTGGAAGCAAATGATGAAAAAGCAGCGCCACGGGTCTTGGCTCAAGATAGCTTGGGAATTCTATCGACTATGGATGAAGATACGGCAACAGACAGCTTTCTTCCTGGAGTTGGGCAAGCATCTGCTTTGCCAGGAATGCTGATAGTAGATGACGATGAGGACATGCGGAATTTTGTCAAATCCCATTTTGCAAAGGCTTTCTCTGTGTTTACTGCCGAGAATGGCAAGGAGGCGTTGCAAGTGCTGAGAGAACATTTGGTATCTGTCATCATCAGTGATTGGATGATGCCAGAAATGGATGGCCCTGAGTTTTGCCGTCTCGTGCGGAAAGACCAGAACATTTCTCATCTTCCATTTGTGATGTTGACTGCCAAGACGGACAATGATAGTAAGACGGAAGGTATGAACTGTGGTGCCGACATGTATATAGAGAAACCATTCTCTATGAAATATCTGGATGCAAGTGTTCGAAATTTGTTGGAGATGCGGCGCTTGTTGAAGGAAAAATTCTCACATTCTCCTTTGGAACCTATTCAAGAGATTGCACCTACCAAGATGGATAATAATTTCTTGGGTAAAATGTCAAAAATTATCGAGGAAAATCTTGCCAATCCTGAATTGAATGTAGCGTTTTTGGCAAGTCAATTATGTATGAGCCGCAGCTCGCTGTTTAATAAGATTCGTGGCTTGGCAGATGTAACTCCTAACGAGATGATACAGTTGGTACGACTCAAGAAGGCGGCGCGCTTGTTGAAAGAGGGTGACTATCGCATCAGCGAGGTGGGCTACATGGTGGGATTCAGCAGTCCCAGCTATTTTTCCAAGTGCTTTCAGAAGCAGTTTGGCATGAAGCCGGCGGAATTCGTAGAAATGAAATGATAGATGATAATCTCTCGTTTTTTTCAAGAGGGTGTGTCATGGACTTATGACACACCCTCATTAATGCTTTCAGATAATTCTGTCTGCAAGGTGTTTGCTTAACTTTTGCAGTGATTCCGTTGGGGTTCGAACCCAAGACCCACAGCTTAGAAGGCTGTTGCTCTAATCCAACTGAGCTACGGAACCATACACTATTTCTTAATGCGAATGCAAAGTTACTGCTTTTTTTGCAATTTACCAAATATTTTTTAGATTATTTGCTATTATTGCGTTTGTTAAGTGTCTACCACAAAATATTTATAACTCTAATTGGTCACGCTCAACAGGGCATGAAACCCAAACTGTCGTTAGGGATATAAATCAAGGAATCGATTTGCTTTTTCTCAGCAGCGTGAGTGACACGTATGGAAACTTATTCCTTGAGATATTTCTCTGCACGTGGATCTCCCAACTCCAGTGCCTTCTTGAGGTTTTCGATGCTTTCCTGCTTCTGTCCTTTTTCTCGCTGCAAGAGACCCAAGAGCAGATAACCATCGGCATATTCGGGAGCCAGGTTGATGCAAGTCTTGGCTGCATTGATTCCCTCGTCGATACGTTTCACTCGCAAATCGAGGCTTGCCCATTCTGCAAAGTAAGTAGGTTCCTTAGGTGCCAGATAGCAGGTGCGGGCTATGTCCAACAGAGCCTGTTGCCACATGCGCAACTTCGTCTCGCACTTGTAGCGGGCATAGAAGAACGTCGGGTCAACGGTATGAGTCAAGGAGTCGTACTGGTTGTAGTCGGGCAGAGCTTTGCGATATTCACCCTGACGGTCGAAGAACTGTGCACGTGCCAGATAGTAAGGTGCGACCATGCCTGTCTTCTGCCCTACGGAGATGGCACTGTCGAGCAAAACCTCTATCTCGTTGGCGGGCGCATTGAGCTGAGCTTTCGACTGGGCAGCCTCGTAATACAGTTCACCGCTGTTGATATTGGTCTTGGTAAGGTCGAGAAACATGCTGAGAGCCTGCTGGTAGTCACCCTTGAAATAGCAATACTGTGCCTCCTGATGTTTGTAGGCAGGCAGGGCGTTGACACCATAGGCCTTGCGAATCATCTCGATGGCTTTGTCGATGTTCCATGCGGAATAGATGGAATCTCCCTTGTAGATGGTCTTCTGATAGATGATATCGGCGTAAGCCGAGTAGGCTTCGTCCTTTTTTGTCGCTTTTTTGATGCATTCCTCCATCAACTTTTCTGCCTCCTCGTATTTGGCATCTTGTGACAATTTGATAGCCTTTTCCTTGTATCCATAGGCGGAAGCTGGGAACTTGCCGATAAACTCATTCACATATTTTTCATAGTCGGCAGGAGATGTCTGTCCCTTTTTCAAGGTCATCATCATGACAGCCTCTTGCTCTGTATCGGGCAAGGCTGTACGGATTCCTGTCTCGCGAAGTGCGGCGTCAAGGGTGGAGAGTCCTGTCACTTTGAGTTGCTTGGCATACTGCGCATCGATGGCTGTCACAGTTCCGTTGCTGTGCATCAGTCCGATGACCTGGCCGTCTTTGTTGACAAACGGACATCCGATGGCATTGTCGGGCACAGTAGTGGTGAAGATGTAGTAGTTGTAAGTATTGTTGAACGTTTCTACGCTACTGATTTCTTCCTGTTGGAAAGCGGGCTTCTTAATAGAGTAGGGGACGAGCCACACTTTGCTTCCTGCCGGTGTGGTGTTATTGGCCAAATTGGCCGCTGTAGTGGAAGCATTAATTCTGAACTTAGCCACATCATACAGCTCGTCGGCGCCCAAAATGGCATCTACGTCAGTAGAACGTCCGTTGGCGTCCACGATAGTTGCCTTGGTAGCTCCGATAAATGGTTTGAAGGTACTGATGGCGGTTCCCTTGTTGTCAATAAACACGCCCTGTGTTGAGGCGATGATATGTCCGTCTTTGTTGAATGTTGTCAGTGTGAAGACACTTTTTGCAATCTTTTGCACAGACCCTGGTTGTGCCATGATGTTTGATATTCCCACAAACATGGCAACCATGATTGTATACAGTCTTTTCATATTCCTATTTTATATATGCATATTTCCTTAGAGTTCTGGAATGGTTATTTGTGATAGCTTCTGAGCAATTCCTGCGCATTGGCGAGAGCAGCTTCGGTGATGTCACTTCCACTCAGCATCTGCGCTATCTCACTTATTCTTTGCTTCTCGGTGAGTTCTGTCATGTGAGAACGTGTGCCTTGGGGTGTTTCTTCTTTCAGAACCTTATAGTGATGCCTGCCCATGGCGGCAATCTGTGGCAGGTGAGTGATGGAGATGACCTGTCTGTCAAGCTCTCCCATCTCTGCCATGATCTGTGCCATTTTTTCGGCGGTCTTCCCACTTACACCCGTGTCGATCTCGTCGAAGATGATAGTAGGCAACTTGACAGTTCCGCTGATCATCGCCTTGAGCGAGAGCATCACACGGGCTATCTCGCCTCCCGAAGCCACCTGACTGACAGGCTGCAGGGGGGTACTCTTGTTGGCACTGAAGAGGAAGTTTATCTTGTCGGCTCCGTCGGACGAGAGTGGCTTGGTAGTGAAGCTGATTTCGAAACGCACGTTGGGGATACCCAATGGCACGAGTCTTTGTCTCATCTCGGCTTCTATCTTCTTGGCAGCCTTGGTGCGGATCAGTGTCAGTTTCTTTGCTACCTCTTCGACTTTGGCGAGCCATTGGTCGGCCTCCTGTTGCAGGGCTGTAAACTCTTCGTCGCTGTTGTCTATGTGGTCGAGTTGTTGCTTGATGTGTTCTCTGATTTCTATCAGGGCATTGATGTCCTGCACATGGAACTTCTGCTGCAGTGAGTAGATGGTGTCGAGCCGGTTGTTGATTTCATCGAGCCTTGCTGGTTCGAAGTCCACGCGGTCTACGTTAGAACCTATTTCCTGTGCGATGTCCTTCAGTTCGATGTAACTGCAGTCCAGTCTTTCTGCAGCCTCTGCTATGGTGGGATATATTTCCTTGATGGAAGAGAGCTGCTGGCAAGTGGCTTTCAGTTTTTCCAGTATACTTCCTTCCTCGTTGGTCAGCGTGTTGTCGGCATCGAAGAGGGCTGTCTTGATATCTTCGGCATGTGTCAGCGTCTCGGCTTCCTGCTCCAGCGATTCCTGTTCGCCATCCGCTAACTGGGCATGGTCAAGTTCCTTGAATTGGAATTTGAGGAACTCCTCGTTCTCGCGGCTCTGTGCAATCTCTTCCTTCATCTTGGCGAGTCGTTGCCGAGCCTGGTGATACTGGTTGTACGTTGTCTTGTAGTCATTCAGCAACCGGCTGTCCTGGGCGATGACATCCACCACGCTGAGTTGGAAATCCTCTTTCTGCAGCAGTAGGTTTTGGTGCTGTGAATGGATGTCGACAAGGCTTTCGCCCAACTCCCTCATCAAACTGAGCGCAACAGGTGTGTCGTTGATGAAGGCTCGGCTTTTTCCTGCGGCTGTCAACTCTCGTCGGATGATGGTGTCTTCTGCATCATAGTCAATGTCGTGCTCTTTGAAGAAGTTTTTCATATTGTCGTATCTCGACAGGTCGAAGTGTGCCTCGATGGTACATTTGCCACATCCTGCCTTGATAGCCTTAGAGTCGGCTCTATTGCCGAGCAGCAACCCGATGGCTCCAAGGATGATGCTCTTGCCTGCGCCAGTCTCGCCCGTGATGACCGAAAAGCCAGGATGGAGCTGGATGTTAAGCTCGTCGATGAGCGTAAAGTTCTTGATGTATAGCTGTTTGAGCATATTGTAAGTTTCTTTATTGCTTTATTTTGTCCCACTGTGCGTTCTGCGAGGGATTGATGCTGAAGAGCAGCTCGTAGATGCTCTCTTTCTCCTTCTGCGTGCCCTTGCCCTTGTAGATGTTCGCCAACTCGTCTTTCTTGTAGTCGGTCCATATCTGTGGCAGCAGACTGAGCGGTTTGTTCTCCTTCGCTTTCTTCAGATTGTTTTCGAGTGTGGTTGTAATCTCCGTGCGCCCACGTTCGGCATTGTTTGCCATCTCGTCAAGCCCTTTGCGGTAGTAGTCGTACTGCAATTGTCTGAATGGTTGCATACCTCCGTCCAGATAGTCGGCTATAATGGCATATCTGTTTCTGTTGTCGTCGAAGGCTTTCCAGCCAGGGTACGACAGGTTTTGTGCATTATTGGTGAGGTTCATGCATCTTTGTAGCACATCCTCGCCAGCCATGGGCGCAAAGGTGTCGAGGTCGAGTCCGATGATGAAGTAGGCATAATAGGCAAAGAGGGCTGTTAGCTGGTTGTCGAGATTTTCCTCGTTGAAGTCCAGCTGGTCGAACTGCGCAAAGTTGAACGTGAAGTTCTCGTCCACATTATTATATATAGTGGTGGTGTAGGCGGCATTGTATACGGGTCGATTGGCTTGTATCATCGCCTTGCATGTAAAGAGGTTCTGGTCTTTGTCGTATTTCGTCACCGTGATATTGAAGTTGCAGTTGATGCGCTCGTTCTTCTGAAACTGCAGGTTGGTCCATTGTCTGTCGTTGACAAACTGTTCGAGTGTCTGTTGCAGGTTGTCGAATACAGCATTGTCCGTGCCCTGTATCTGGGCATGGTTGATGGTTATCTTGGCTTGTAGTTCCTGAGCCTGAAGGCTGTAACTACAGTATGTCAACAAGCTCGTCAATGATATCGTGAGCCACTTCAGTCTTCGGCTTTTTCTCATATTCTTTCTTGCCTTTCTCCGATATGATTGTTATCTGGTTGTCGTCGGTACGGAAGGTGGTTCCACCGTTGCGTGTGGAGTTCAGCACGATGAAGTCTGCATTCTTCTTTTGGCGTTTCTTCTCGGCATTGGCTTCCTCGTCGTTGGTCTCCAGGGCAAAGGCCACGACGCGCTGGTTGTTTTGCTTCTTTTGCCCCAAGGCTGCAGCTATATCGTGGGTAGGGACGAGGTTCAATACCAGATTGTCTTTCTCTCGTTTTATCTTCTTGTCGGCAATCACGGATGGCCGGAAATCGGCAACAGCGGCGCAGAGGATGGCAGCGTCGCTGTCGTTAAACTCATGGATGGCAGCATCATACATCTCCTCGCAACTTTCCACATCGATGCGTTTGATGTCCTTGGAGCATTGTAGAGCTACGGGACCTGTTATCAATGTCACGTTGGCGCCTCGCCTTCTGCACTCCTCGGCAAGTGCGAATCCCATCTTGCCCGAAGAGTAGTTGCCGATAAACCTCACTGGGTCTATCTTTTCGTAGGTAGGTCCGGCTGTAATCATGACTTTCTTGCCATCGAGGTCTTGCTTCAGCTGCTTATCGAAGAAATGGTCCAGATAGTCGACAATAATCTCGGGTTCTTCCATGCGTCCCTTTCCCTCCAGTCCGCTTGCCAAGAATCCCGAGGCAGGCTCTATGATTCTGTTGCCGTAGCTTAGGAGTGTCTGCATGTTGTGCTGGGTAGATGGATGCTTGTACATGTCGAGATCCATGGCTGGAGCGATAAAGACAGGCGCTTTCATCGACAGATAAGTAGTGATGAGCATGTTGTCGGCGATGCCGTTTGCCATCTTTCCAATAGTGGAAGCAGTGCAGGGAGCTATCAGCATGGCGTCTGCCCACAGACCGAGGTCGACGTGCGAGTTCCATGTACCGTCTCTCTGCGAGAAGAACTCGCTGACGACGGGCTTGTGGGTTAGGGCAGAGAGTGTGATGGGGGTGATGAACTCCTTGCCAGCAGGTGTGATGACAACCTGTACTTCGGCTCCTCGCTTGATGAGCCCTCTTATGATGAGGCAAGCCTTGTAGGCTGCTATCGAGCCTGTTATGCCCAGTACTATTTTCTTTCCTTTAAGACTCATTTCTGCTTTGAACAATTTATGTTGAACTATGTTTGGTATTCGGGACGGATTGCATACTCGGCAAACGCAAAATGCCAAACACTACGAACGCATGGCTTTATCTCTTGTTGAACTCCCTTAGGCGGATGCGGGTCAGCACCTGCTTCGTGTTGTAAGTGAAGTCGCTGCCCAATACCCATGTATAGTAACCCGGGTCTTTGCGAAGGATTTCTGCCACGTCCCAACCTTTGTATTTACCAAAGTTGAACACCTCGTGCTTGCGTGGATTCCCCTGCTCGTCGGTGAGCACGTTGCCCTGGGCGTCTTTGACCTCCTGCCAGATGATACGACCGGCAAAGTCTACGTTGTCGTTTTGCATAGAAAACTTCGCCAGCTCGTCCATGTCGTTGTTGAGCACACGTTCTGGTTCCTCTTGAACTCCAGGAGCATATTTGTCTAATTCGCCCATGAGCACACGGTATGTAGCCTCTGTGTCTTGGTCGGCGCGATGGGCCTCAAAGTCTTCCTCCATCTTTCTTCCGCAGTAGAACTTGTATGCGGCAGCCAGATTGCGACGCTCCATCTTCATAAAGATAGTCTGCGCATCTATCAGTCGGCACTTGCCGAAGTCGAAGTCGATGCCAGCGCGCAAAAATTCCTCGGCGAGCATAGGTACGTCGAAACGATTGGAGTTGTAGCCAGCAAAGTCGCAACCCTCGAACTCTTTTTGCAAGTTGACAGCCAACTGCTTGAATGTTGGCGCGTTTTTCACATCCTCGTCGCTGATGCCAGTCAGAGCGACAACTTCTTCTGGAATGGGCATTCCGGGGTTTACATATAGATTCTTCCGAGTCTCGTTGCCGTCGGGCATGACCTTGATATACGATATCTGGATGATACGGTCTTTAACCATATCAAGTCCCGTAGTCTCCAGGTCGAAGACTACCAAGGGCTTTTTGAGATTTAATTTCATTATATATGATTCTTTTTAGTCGTTCAGCAGCATTGGCATAATCAGCATCAGCACATCCTCGTTCTCGGGCTGTTCGGCAGGAACGATAATGCCCGCACGACTTGGATCTGCCAGCATGATGACAACCTGCTCGCTGTTTAGATTGCTCAGAACTTCCATCAAGCTGCTTCCCTTAAAACCGATGCTCATAGGTGTTCCTGTGTACTCGCAAGAGAGCTGTTCCTTGGCTGATGTGGCGAAGTCTATGTCTTCGGAAGAAACTTCGAAACGGCCATTCTCCATGTGCAGGCGCACTAATTGGCTGCTCTCGCTTGCGAAGGGGAGCACGCGTCTCAAGGCGCTGAGAAGAGCATGGCGGTCCACTGTGGCCTGGCTTGGGTTGTCGGTCGGAATCACCGAGTTGTAGTTGGGGTATCTGCCGTCTATCAGTCGGCAGTTCAGCACTCCGTCATGATATTTTATCTCGGCATTTCTGTCGTCGAACTTGATCAGTACGTCACCGCCGTCCTTTGTTAGGATGTTCTTTAGCAGGTTGGCGGGCTTCTTGGGGAGATTGAACGAAGCCGGTGTCTCGCTCTTGATGGAGAAGTTCTTGCTACGTACCAACTTGTGTCCATCACTTGCCACAATAGCGAGTGCATCTGGGGTTAGATCGAAGTAAATGCCGTTCATGATGGGTCGCAACTCATCGTTGGCTGTAGCGAATAGGCTCCGTGAGATGTTGTCAATCATGACGGTGGTAGGTATTGTAATCGAATGAGCGGCATCGTTCATGCTCTGTGTGCGAGGATAGTCCTCGGCACTTTGTGCTGTGAAGTTGTACAAGCCATTCTGGTAGACGATTTTCACGGCATAGCTGTTTGTGTCCACATCAAGGGTAAGAGGTTGCTCTGGTAGCTCTTTCAGTGCGTCGAGAATCACCTTGTTGGGGATGCAGAATTCGCCTTCTCCCTCACATTCAGTCAGTTCGATGACGCTTTTAATTACGTTGTCACTGTCGCTTGCTGTGATTTTTATCACGTTGTTAGCAACCTGGAAAAGAAAGCAATCAAGAATAGGCAAGGAGTTCTTGCTGCTGATTACTTTCGCAAGCATGTTGAGCCTGCTGCTCAAGGCGGAGCTTGATAAAACAAATCTCATGAGTGTTTATAATTTTGTTATGTTCTACATTCTTTTCTTTACTGACCACAAAAATACAAAAAATATCGATGACATACAAAAAAAATGGGAAAAAGTTTCAGTTTATGAACTATTTTTAGTAATTTCGCAGTTCAAAGAGAAAAACTTTCTTCTGCTTTCACTTTGGTTGCAAGGTGCGAGCATGAACAAGTTTCTCGAGAGGAAAGTTGAAGTAACATTATTCAAACAAGATTATAAAATAATATGGAATTACAAGGAAAGGTTATTGCCGTTTTGCCTGAAAGAAGCGGAGTCTCTGCAAGAGGCGAGTGGAAGTCGCAGTCGTTTGTCATCGAAACCCACGAACAGTATCCCAAGAAGTTGGTCTTCGATGTGTTCGGAGCGGATCGTCTGGCACAGTTCAATATTCAGAGCGGCGAAGAAATCTCGGTGTCTTTCGATATCGATGCCCATGAGTATAATGGTCGTTGGTTCAACAATGTTCGCGCTTGGAATGTTCAGCACGTTGACCCCAATTCTGTGGCCATGCCAGGTGGACAGCAGGCAGTGGATGCTCCCTTCCCGCCAGTTGGTGCTCCTGTAGCAGCAGCTCCAGCAACAGGATCCACGACTCCTTTCCCTCCAGCCTCGGCAGCTCCGACAGCTTCTGAGTCTGGTAGCGCAGACGACCTCCCATTCTAAAAAAGTATACATCTGTTGCTTTCTCGTTTGGCACATCTTGTGCCAAACGGAGACTATACGTGTTTTGAAGCCTCCAAATATATGGGAAGATCCACTTGGCTGATGATGGCGATAGGTGTCGCCTTCCCGTATGCTTGAGGCTTGCTTTTTGCGCTGCTTAGGAGGGGCTTGCGCTGCGGATGTGAAGACTTGGAATCAAAGACAGGACTTCCACGGTCGTATAAGTTGTATGCGGAAGTCCTGTATGGGGGAATTTAATAATTGCGAGCTTCTATCTGGAAGTAGCTCTGTGGGTGGTTGCAAACTGGGCAAACTGCGGGAGCTTGCTTTCCTACTACGATGTGCCCGCAGTTGGAGCATTGCCAGATGCAGTCGCCATCACGTGAGAATACAACTTTGTCCTTTACGTTCTTCAACAGCTTGCGATAGCGCTCCTCATGGTGCTTCTCTATCTCGGCCACCATCTCAAACTTGGATGCAATTTCGTCGAATCCTTCAGCGCGTGCTTCTTCAGCCATGCGCTTGTACATGTCGGTCCACTCGCTGTTTTCGCCATCGGCTGCTGCCAGAAGGTTGTCGGCTGTACTCTTTATCTCGCCGCCCATGAGGTACTTAAACCACAGTTTGGCGTGTTCTTTCTCGTTGGCTGCCGTTTCCTCGAAGATGCTGGCTATCTGTACATATCCATCCTTTTTTGCCTTGCTGGCAAAATAAGTGTACTTGTTTCGGGCCTGCGATTCACCAGCGAATGCTTCCCACAAATTCTTCTCGGTCTTTGTTCCTTTCAGTTCTTTCATGATGCTTTTGTTTATAATGTTAATGACTTTGGAATAATATTGCTAATAATATTGAAATGATATCTTGCAACTTGCGTTTGCAAAGATATTGTAATTATTCCAAAATAACAAATTGCACGATGTTTTTTTCTCTCCTGTTATTGAAATTTAACAATATTATCCATGTAAGGTAACATTTGATGCAAAAAAAAAACGAGAAAAGAGGCGAAAAAACTTGGAGACTACCCCCAAAAAACTTGGAGACTACCCCCAAAAACTTGGAGACGTCCTCAAAAAACTTGGAGACTGGCACTAAAAACAAGGTAGTCTCCAACTTGGAGACTACCTTGTTTTTGCGACATAATCCACAACTCGCAAAAAACGAAAAAACAAAAATTCCCTCCAACTCGAACAAATTTTGCCTCCATTTAAACAAATTTTACCCCCATTTAACCAAATATTCCACCTAATTAACCAAATATTCCACCTAATTAACCAAATTTTACCCCTAAACATCTGCCATGCCATTTCATTTTTACATTTATATATACTCAACGCGAGAAATTGAGGTAAAGTATTGATAATGAGAGGGAGACATGGTATTTGGAGACAGAATTGGAGACAAATATAGGAAAAGTCTCCAATGCTTTGGCAGCAACGGCAGCTGGCGATAACTCCAAAATTAAAAAAATATTAAAATTGTTAACAAAATTAACTTTGTTTACTCCCATGGGAGTCAACATCCATTCCGAAAAATTGTTGTAACTTTGCACCCGGATTACAAACCAACGCCTTACAGCACCCTATCTCTCGCAAATAGATTCCTCAGAGCGAATGCGGCGTTCGTGGGAACAAATGCGGGAAACGTGGGAGCGAATGCAGGAAACAGAGGGAGCGAATGGGACAACAGAAGTCTTCGCCCCAGCAACATCACTTGTGGGTCATGATGCCCAACACCATGTCGTCGGTGGCACGCATGGCATCGGCTCCGATGGACGTAAGGTTGTGGATGCAGCGATCCACGTCGTCGTCGACGATGCCCTCGGCCGAGGTGACGCACTTGCCCTCCATGGAGAGCAGGGCGGAGAGCAGGGCGGTGCTGACACCCGACGAGATTTTGAGCGAGCAGCTGGGCTTGGCTCCGTCGCAGATCATGCCAGTGAGGTTGGCCACCATGTTCTTCACCGAGTTGCAGATGCGCTGGTAATCGCCTCCCATGAGGTAAGTGATGCCGCAGCTGCTACCTATGGAAGCCACCACGCAGCCGCACAGCGCCGAGAGCTTGCCGAGGCTCTGCTTGATGTAGATGGCGGTGAGATGGCTGAGCATGAGGGCACGGACGAGCTCCTCCTCGGTGTTCTCGTTCTCCATGGCGTAGACGGCCACGGGATTGGTGGCGCAGATGCCCTGGTTGCCGCTGCCGCTGTTGCTCATCACAGGAATCATGGCTCCCCCCATGCGGGCATCGCATGCCGAAGCGGTGCGCGAGATGATGTGCGAGAAGATGCTGTTGCCGAAGATGCCGTGGCTCAAGGGGCGGTCCATGGTCTTGCCCAGGCAATGGCCGTAGTTGCCCTTGATGGAAAGCTCGGCCGCCCGCATGTTGTATTCCTTGGTCTTCAAGATGAAGCTGATCTCGCCGAGCGGGGCGGTCGTGGCGAAGTCGTACACCATGCGCATGGAGAGCTGGATGTCGGTGTCGGCATCCTCTACGCCTCCGGGCTGCCGTTCATCGAGCACCACCCTGTCGTTGCGCTCGGCGAAGACAAAGTGGGTGTGGCTGCCCGAGATGATGGCCGCCGCCTGGTCCTTTCCCGAACGGCAGACCACCTCGATGTAGAGCTTCTCGGCGATGCCCTGCTTCAGTTTGATGTCGATGTCGGCATCCTCGATGTATCGCTTGCCCTGCTGGAGGGTCTCGGGGGTGAGGTCTTTGAGCACCTCCAGCTCGTACTCGGGCTTACCGATGAGGGCTCCCAACGCCACGGCGATGGGCAGGCCTATCATTCCTGTGCCTGGAATGCCCACGCCCATGGCGTTCTTGAGCATATTGGGACTAAGCAGCACCTCGATGCTGTCGGGACGCTTGCCCAACAGCGTGGCTGACTTGGCCGTACACAACGCCACGGCCATGGGCTCGGTGCAACCGATGGCGGGGACTACTTCCTTGTTGACAAGAGCGATGATGCGCTCGCGGGTTTTCTTTTCTTGCATGATATTTTGTTAATTTTGGAAGCAAAGGTACTAAATTTATTCAAAAAACAGACAACATTCCTCCTCATTAACACTAATTGTTGTAATTTTGCCGCAGAACTCTCGCGAGGGGATTGTTTTTGTAACTAACAATATATAGCAAAAAATGAAGAAAACGAAGAAAATGAAAGCATGGGTCGCCTTGGGCTTCGTGCTCGTGGCGGGCAGTTTGACGACGATGAGTTTCATGCCCTCCGACGGCATCATGACGCGGGAGGGAAAGGCCACCGTCGTCAACACGACCCAGCTGGGCAAGAACGTAAAGGGATTCAAGGGCAACACGCCCCTGAAGGTGTACATCGAAAAGGGAAAGATAGTAAGGATAGAGACGCTGCGAAACCAGGAGACACCTAAGTTCTTCGCCCGTGCGAAGGCTTTGCTGGCGCAATACGAGGGCAAGAGCGTGGGCAAGGCATCGGGGATGAAAGTCGACGGGGTGAGCGGTGCCACCTATTCGAGCAGGGCGCTGAAAGAGAACGTGTCCCTGGCACTGAAATATTACAAGAAGCACAAGTAGCAGGGGGCAGCTTCGACTTTCCCCAAAGCAGGCTACAAGACGAAGCATGGGCGGGCTTCCATACCACAGGAAGCCCGCCCACGTTTTTTTATTCCACACGGCTTTCGGCCTGCAAAAAGCACGGTGGTTCGCTTAGTCTTCGGGCTGGAAGAGAGGGTCGTCGGCCGTGAGCATGGTGGGCTTCTGGTCGAACTCTTTGAGGAGCTGTGCGGGAACGTACTGCTTGTCCACCACCAGACGGAACATATACTCCTCGAACCAACGGTTGGTCATGACGAGGCAGCCCTTCTGCCCGCTGTCGGCACCCCA
>DJOI01000054.1:38792-43236 GCA_002439605.1 Candidatus Segatella mututuai
TCGTAGTTGTCGAGGTCGAGATAGCCACGCTTACGGTCGAACTGCTTGCCCACGTCGTAGCTGGAATACATCTTGCGTCCGTCCTTCAGCGAGGCGATGGCAAGGCTGGCGATCTCGTCCATGGGCAGGTTGAGATACTTCCAGTTGTGGCCGTCGTAGGTGTGGCGGTCATACTCCACCTCGTAGGTCTTGTGATAAGGGTGGCGCGGGTCGTTCATCACCATGACGAAGGTGCCGTTGAGCTTCCTGCCAACGGTGGCCTGGTAGAAGCTCTGGGGGGTATAGGTCTTAGCCTCGCCCACCTGCCTGCCGTCCTTGTCGCGGAAGGCGTAGCTGAACTCCTTGACAGGCTCGCCCAGGGTGAGGCAGAGCATGTGATAGATGGTGCCGAGCATCTCGGTCTTGCGGGCGGAAATCTGCCTGGCGTTCTTGCCGGCGGCGGCCATACGGCGCAACTCCAGCCCGTACTCGCGCAGTTTGCTCGCCACGAGGCGGCTCATCCTGCCCGTGTTCTCGCTCGAATAGGTCTCGGGCATCACGTTCATGGGCACGAGCCCGTACTTCTCGGCCAGATCGGCAACACCACAGAAGGTTCCGCCGTCGCCAAGCGGACTCTTGAAGAAGAACTGCACCCGAGCATCCTCGATGGGCTTTCCGGCAAGGTCGACGACACCCTGCAACATGAGGTTGGCCTTCTCCAGCTGGTCGTAGAAAAACAAGTAGTCCTGCGAGAACTCCACCGACAAGGAGTCGGCATGGGCCTTGGCGAAGTCGGCGCGCAGCACGTTCATGCCGCTGAACATCCAGCAACGGCCCGAGCTTTTCTGGTTGTGGATGCTCTGCGAGGGAGTCTCCACGCTGAAGTGGGTGTCCACGGACCCCACGTTGGCGCGGTTCTTCACCAAGTCGTCGATGCTGTTGTTGGCGATGGCGTTGAAGAGCGCCTTGTCGGCCGCCCCGGCCTTCTGCATTTTCTCTATCTGCGAGAGCATCTGCGCGGAGATGCCTCCCTGTCGAGTCTGAGCCACCGTAGCTGCCGAAACAGCCAACAAGGCTCCCAAAAGGATGATGTTTTTTCTCATTATGTTATTGTAATTAGTTTGTCGGGATGCAAATATACGAAGAAAATGTGGAAAAACAGAAATAAATCGGCCAAAAATGGCACATACTGAAAAAAAAACACTACCTTTGCAAGGTTATTCACGAGATGAAGACATGGACAAAGAGAAGTTTAACCTTTTAAGCAAGATAAAATATCCCGAAGACCTGCGCAAGCTGAGCCCCCAAGAGCTGCCAGAGCTCTGCAGGGAGCTGCGCGAGGACATCATCGAAGAGGTGGCGGTAAACCCAGGACATTTCGCCTCGTCGCTGGGGGTCGTCGAGATTACTGTAGCCCTGCATTATGTATACAACACTCCCTACGACCGCATCGTGTGGGACGTGGGGCACCAAGCCTACGGGCACAAGATCCTGACGGGACGGCGCGACGAATTCTGCACCAACCGCCACTTGCACGGCATACGCCCCTTCCCCTCGCCACTGGAGAGCGAATACGACACCTTCGCCTGCGGACATGCCAGCAACTCGATATCGGCGGCACTCGGCATGGCGGTGGCAGCGAGGAGGAAGGGTGAGAGCAAACGCCACGTGGTGGCGGTGATAGGCGACGGAGCCATGAGCGGCGGACTCGCCTTCGAGGGCATCAACAACGCATCGAGCACGCCCAACGACCTGCTCATCATACTCAACGACAACGACATGAGCATCGACCGAGCCGTGGGGGGAATGGAAAAATACCTGCTCAACCTCGACACCAACGAAACCTACAACAGGCTGCGCTTCAAGGCCTCGCAATGGCTGCACTCCAAGGGATACCTCAACGACGACAGGCGAAAGGGAATCCTGAGGCTCAACAACGCCTTGAAGTCGGCGCTGAGCCACCAGCAAAACATCTTCGAGGGAATGAACATACGATACTTCGGACCCTTCGACGGGCACGACATCGGCAAGCTGGTGCGCATGTTGCGGCAGCTGAAGGACATGAAAGGCCCCAAGCTGCTCCACCTGCACACCACCAAGGGCAAGGGCTACGAGCCAGCCGAGAAAAGCGCCACGATATGGCACGCACCCGGAAAGTTCGACCCCGAGACGGGAGAGCGACTGTTAGGCGACACCAAGGGACAGCCGCCGAAATACCAGGAAGTGTTCGGACACACGCTCCTCGAGCTGGCACGTCAGAACCCCGACATCGTAGGCGTAACGCCCGCCATGCCCACAGGATGCTCCATGAGCATCATGATGAAGGAAATGCCCGGCAGAGTATTCGACGTAGGCATTGCCGAGGGACACGCAGTCACCTTCTCGGCAGGAATGGCGAAAGAAGGGCTGATGCCTTTCTGCAACATATACAGCTCGTTCGCACAGCGGGCCTACGACAACATCATACACGACATGGCGCTGCTCGGCCTGCCCATGGTGCTGTGCCTCGACAGGGCAGGACTGGTGGGCGAGGACGGACCCACGCACCACGGAGCCTTCGACCTCGCCGCCCTGCGCCCCGTGCCCCACCTCACCATCGCTTCGCCCATGAACGAGCACGAGCTGCGCAACTTGATGTACTCAGCCCAGCTGCCAGGCCACGGCAGCTACGTGATACGCTACCCCAGGGGCAGAGGCGTGCTCACCGACTGGCGAAACCCCATGCAAGAAATAAAGACAGGAACGGGCAGGAAGCTGAAGGAAGGCACCGACGTGGCCGTGCTCACGCTCGGACCCATCGGCAACGATGCCGCCGAGGCCATCGCCGAAGCGGAGAAGGAGACGGAGGGACTCAGCGTGGCACACTACGACATGCGGTTTCTCAAACCACTCGACGAGCAGCTGCTGCACGAGATAGGCGGTAAGTTCGACCGCATCGTGACCATAGAGGACGGCGTGCGCATGGGAGGCTTCGGCTCTGCCATACTCGAATGGATGGGCGACCACGGCCATCGCCCACGCATCAAACGCATGGGGTTGCCCGACGAGTTCGTGGAACACGGCACGATAGCCCAGCTCAGAGAAATCGTGCATCTGGACAAAGAATCAATCAAAGAAGCAATAAAGGAAGCAACAAAGGAATGAAAATCATCATAGCTGGCGCATACGCCATCGGAACCCATCTGGCGAGACTCCTGTCTCGTAGCAAAGAGGAGATAACACTCATCGACGAAAGCGAGGAGCGACTGGCAAGCATCGGCTCCGACTGCGACCTGCTCACCATGCCCGGAAAGCCCACGAGCCTGAAGGTGCTGCGCGACGCCGGGGCGGCAGACGCCGATCTCTTCATCGCCGTGACACCATGGGAGAGCACCAACATCACAGCCAGCATACTGGCGAAGAACTTGGGGGCGAAGCGCACGGTGGCAAGGGTGGACAACCCCGAGTACATGGATCCGCAGGCACAGGAGTTCTTCCAGGGGCTGGGCGTCAGCAAGCTGATATATCCCGAGATGCTTGCTGCCGTGGACATCAACAACGGACTGAAGATGAGCTGGGTGAGACAGCGATGGGACGTGCACGACGGTGCCTTGGTGATGCTCGGCATCAAGCTGCGGCAGACGTGCGAGATACTGAACCAGCCGCTCAAGGACATCAGCGGCCCCGACGATCCCTACCACGTTGTGGCCATCAAGCGGGGCGACGACACCATCATACCCGGAGGCAACGACGAGCTGAAGCTCTACGACCTTGCCTACTTCATGACCACACGCAACTACATCCCCTACATCAGGAAGATTGTGGGCAAGGAACACTACGTGGACGTGAAGAACGTGATGATCATGGGCGGAGGACGCACCGCCGTGAGGGCCGTGAAGAAGATGCCCGAGTACATGGAGTGCAAAATCATCGAGAAGGACGAGGCGCGATGCGAGTACCTCAACGAAATACTCGACGAGGACAGAACGCTCGTCATACACGGCGACGGTCGGGACATTCCCTTGCTCAACGAGGAGGGAATACGCAGCACGCAGGCGTTCGTGGCGCTGACGGGAAACGCCGAGACCAACATCTTGGCTTGCCTCACGGCCAAGCGCATGGGCGTGAGGAAGACGGTGGCCGCCGTGGAAAACGTAGACTACGTGAGCATGGCGGAGAGCCTGGACATAGGAACCATCATCAACAAAAAGGTGATTGCCGCCAGCTACATCTACCAAATGATGCTCGACGCCGACGTGATGAACGTGCGCTTCCTCATGAACGCCAATGCCGACGTGGCAGAGTTCATCGCCAAGGAAGGCTCCAAGGTAACCAAGAAACCCGTCAAGGAACTGGGAATGCCCATCGGCGTGACCATCGGCGGACTGGTGCGCGGCGAGGAGGGGATGCTCGTCTCGGGCAACACGCAGATACAGGCGGGCGACTACGTCATGGTGTTCTGCCACAACATCAACATGAAGAAGAT
>DJOI01000054.1:43403-63801 GCA_002439605.1 Candidatus Segatella mututuai
CAGCAGGAAGACATCTTCGCCTTCATCGTGGCGACACTGACCACCATCGGCGGAGGACTCGTGCTGAAATGGCGAGGCCACGGAGCCGACAACTCCATGTCGCGGCGCGATGCCTATCTCGTGGTCTCGCTCTCGTGGATTGTCTTCAGCCTCTTCGGCACGCTGCCATTCATGGTGAGCGGCTATATCAACAACTTCACCGACGCCTATTTCGAGACGATGTCGGGATTCACCACCACAGGAGCCACCATCATCGACGACGTGGAGCACTTCCCCCACGGCTTGCTGTTCTGGCGTTCGCTCACCCATTGGATTGGGGGCTTGGGCATCGTGTTCTTCACCATTGCCCTGCTGCCGTCGCTCGTGGGCGGACAAACCAAGGTGTTCGCTGCCGAGGCCACCGGTCCCATCAAGACCAAGCTGCACCCCCGCATCTCCACCTCGGCAAAGTGGATATGGAGCATCTATCTCGTGCTCACCATCGCCTGCATCATTGCCTATTATGTGGCTGGGATGGGGCTTTTCGACAGTTTCAACTACGCCATGGCGACAACGGCGACAGGCGGCTTCTCCACCCACAACGCCAGCATAGAGTACTTCCATTCGCCATCGCTCGAATACATCTGTACATTCTTCTGCTTCCTCTCGGGTGTCAACTTCACACTGCTCTATGCCGCAGTCATCAAGCTCAAGGTCAAGGAGCTGTTTCACAACGCTGAATTCAGGTTCTACGCAGCAATCGTCACAGCCTTCAGCGCCTTCATCATGATAGAGCTCATGGTGATGCGCAACTACGACGTGGAACACGCCTTTCGCTGCGCCATCTTCCAGGTGGTTTCGTTCATCACGACCACAGGGCTCTTCAACGACGATGCCGCGCTCTGGCCACACGTCACGTGGGTGGTGCTGGCCATGTGCATGTTCATCGGTGCCTGCTCGGGCAGCACAAGCGGCGGACTGAAATGCATACGCGGCGTCATCTTGCTGCGCATGGTGAAGAACGAGTTTCGCCAGATACTGCACCCCAACGCCGTGCTGCCGCTGAAGATAGACGGCGTGAACGTGCCCATGCAGAAACGAGGCACGCTGCTGGCTTTCCTCACCATCTATCTCATCATCTGTGTCATCATCTCGTTCACGATGATAGCGATGGGAATAGACAACACCAACGCCATCACCATCACGCTGAGTTGCGTGGGAAACGTAGGCCCTACGTTGGGAACCGAGATCGGTCCCACCATGTCGTGGAGCGAACTGCCCGACTTGGCCAAGTGGTTCTGCTCGCTGATGATGCTCATCGGCCGTCTGGAGATTTTCACCGTGCTGGTTATCTTCACACCGGCATTCTGGAAAGAGAACTAAAGGCAAGTATTTCTGCCTCGTTATCCGTATTGTTCATAATACAGAAGGAGAAAGTAAATCGAATAAATAAACTTATTCTATCTGACTATAAATTATTAACAAGAGAACAATGAAACCATTGAAATTTCAACCATTACTGAAGTCCACCATCTGGGGTGGCAACAAGATCATCGCCTTCAAGCACCTCGACCTGCAGCAGGAGAAGGTGGGCGAGAGTTGGGAAATCTCTGGCGTGCCAGGCAACGAGAGCATCGTGGCAAACGGTGAGATGCAGGGCAAACGCCTCAACGAAGTGGTAGCCGAACTGAAGGGCAGCTTCTTAGGCGAGGAAAACTACCGTCGCTTCGGCAATGAGTTTCCGTTGCTCATCAAGTTTATCGACGCCAACAGCGACCTATCCATCCAGGTGCATCCCAACGACGAGATAGCGCACAAGCAAGGCAAGGAACGCGGCAAGACCGAAATGTGGTACGCCCTGCCGTGCGACCCCAACGCCAAGCTGTACAACGGGTTGAAAATGAAGATTACGCCCGAAGAGTACAAGCAGATGGTGGAGAACGACACCATCACCGATGCCCTGGCACAGTACGACGTAAAGGAAGACGACTGCTTCTTCATCCCTGCCGGCAGAATACATGCCATCGGCACTGGCTGCTTTGTGGCAGAGATACAGCAGACCAGCGACGTGACCTATCGCATCTACGACTACAAGCGAAAGGACAAGGACGGAAACTACCGCCAGCTACACACCAAGCAAGCCGCCGAATGCATCGACTACACCGTGCTGCCCAATTACAGACAGGAATACAAGCCTGTGAAGAACCAGGGAGTGAGCATCGTGCGCTGCCCATTCTTCAATACTGCGGTCTACGACCTCGACGAGCCCATGACTTTGGATTACTCCGAGCTCGACAGCTTCGTGATCCTCATCGGCCTGAAGGGCGAGGCGAAGATCACCGACAACGAGGGCGGCGAGATTACACTGCAGGGCGGCGAGAGCATTGTGGTTCCTGCCTCCACCAAAACCCTGAAAGTGGAAGGAACGCTGAAATTCCTCGAGACATACGTGTAATTTACCGGGAAAGTCAAGAGAAGTTATGCCATGGGGAATTAAGGGACAAACGCCTTATAGTTGATAGTCTGAAAACAAAGTAACAAAGGCTGTCGCCCATTCATTTCCCGATCGACCAAGGGGGCGATAACTTCTCCCTAACTTTCCCATCTTAAAATTATTTATTTCCCCTGGTCATGGCTTTTTTAAAACACGAAACAGCCCAATCGTGGAATTTCCATATCCTTATTATATTTTAATAAATTCGGAGGTTTTGTATCATCATCGAAACATCTTATAACGTTGTATTAAAATCCCTCTTTCAGTGCGTTATAATTTGGAGGTGTGATATGAAATGATTACTTTTGCGCCGTCATATATGATAGAGGAACTGAGCAAGAACCTTTTAAAATAGATTAAAATATGAAACACAAAAAATTACTTGTAATGGCATTGTTGACATTGCTGCCAGCTATGCATGGATGGGCTGCAGATGTCTATTTCTACAGTGCATCAAATTCCCAATCAGTAGAGTCCGTCAAAGGTGTACAGCGCATCGAATTTACCACGACGGGGGTGAACGTTGTCACTACCGACGGAAAGACCATCCCTGTGAGTGCGTCGAACTTCGACTATGTGATGTTCCGAGACAAGACCACCGGCATCGGTTCAGTAAAAACATCTTCCGACCAGGGCATTGTCTTCTCCATCAACTCCGATGCCGTGCGCTTGACATCAGAGAAGCCCTTCTCTTCTGTCGAATTGATTGACGAGAGCGGTCGCAAGGTTGCCCAAGGCAAGGTGGATGGAACCCAGGCAAGCATTTCTCTTGCTTCCATAGATAACGGCATATATGTAGTCAAGGCAGTGGCAGGAGGCAAAACTGCAGTTAAGAAAATCGTTAAAAAATAAATGCTATGAAGACGAACATTACACTCAAACACATATTTGCAGCCACGCTTTTGGCTTGTGGATGCTTTCTGAACGCAAACGCCGATGACGGAAACGTCTATGTCTATAAGAACGGTCACGTTGTGTTCTATGAAAGTCAGGAAAAAGTAGACCGCATCGCTCTCGAAGAGAACAAGACCAAGGTGTCGTTCTATGACAGCAACAACACCCAGCTTTACACAGCTTCCGCCAGCGACATCGACAATATATCCTTCGACTTTACCGCTCCTGTAGCCGACATGCTCGATGTACAGTTCGGTGAAGATGGTTCGGTGACAGATGTTTCCCCGATGAATAATCCCATAGAGACCTATAAGAATAACAACGGTAACTATGTCGAATCAACCGTCCCGACATATTACAGTGACGAATATGGTCGCTACGTTGCCACTTACGCCAACAAGTGGGGAGCTGGTGATCTCGGTACTAACGGCGTTTACAGCAAGATGGACTTCGCTTCTAACGAGGACTTCATTAATAAACTGAAAGACGGCCATACCCTCGAAACCATCGTACGTGTCAACGAGGAAGTGCCCGACGCTGAGTCTAAATGGTTCTCTGCTCACGAAGCAGGCGGTACGGGTCTGATGATCTGCAAGAAGAAAAATGGCCTTAATGGAGAGGACGAGATTACTTTCCTGCCCAATGTGTCGGCCGATGGGACGAAGAGTAAGTGGATTTGGTGTACCAGTGGTGTCACTCCCGAAGTTGGAACCTTCTATGATGTTGTAGGAGTATGGAACAAGGAAGAAGGCAAAGCCTACGTCTACATCAATGGCGAGCTGGCGAATACCGTCGATGCCGCAGGCGAGCTCCATTTGCCCAACAAAGAGGCTGCCAGATGGTTTGGCATCGGTTGCGATGCAGGTACTACAAGTGGACAGTTTGGTGGCAACTGGGATATCGTCAGTGCAAAAATCTACGACGCACCGTTGACTGAGTACGACGTGAAGATGATGTACGAAAAATCTCAGCAATAAACGCATTGGCATGAAGGAGAAACCTTCGTTTTGATATTTCCTTATAGATTACAATGATAGGGCGTACCTTTGGAGGTACGCCCCTTTTTTGTGGTTATGCCGGGTGGTAAGTAGTTGCCAAACAACCCTAAGTATGGCAACTGTTCGGGCTTTCAATATCTAATGATTTTTCTCCCTCCATGTATGAGAATTTGTCCGACGACAGGCTCTGCTATGCGTTTTCCGTCGATGCTGTAATATTCATCATCATCGGGATTGTCCACTTCTATGGCATTTATAGAAGAAACAATGCCACTATACGGAATAAGCAACGAGACTATACTCTCCGCAGGAAGTTTCACATCAACATGCCATGCAGAAGATTGTCCAGACACTCCTACTTCCACATCAGACGCACCATTGTTGGACATGAGCACGGCATAAGAACCGTCGGGGTTGCGAAAGGCGGCACTTGCGATTCCTGATACCTTACCAGAAGAAAGCCATACCGCCCCTGGACGCACTACAGCCGACGCATGGCTTATGACATAATAGTGACGATTATACGTGAGTTTGCTGTAATTCTTTGAGTCGATATCCACCGCGCCATAACAGTTCTGGCAACCTCCTCTCAGCTTCGGGGCACCATTGTTGTCAAGCATCAGGTTCCAATACATCACCGCCGTGCAGTACTTGTTAAGCAGACCTATCATCAAGCGTTCCATGTCCTCGTTCAGATGGGTCTTGCTGTTGACGTTGGTCGTGCCGCATTCCAAGTCGCGCCCATCGTTCCACTCGCCAAGCGATGCTTCGGTGAATATCACTTGCTTACCAGGCTTCTGAACATGAATGTTGGAAAGCTCAGACGGATCGCCACCATAGTCGTGGTAAGCCGAACCAACGACAAGTTCGCTGCCTTCGAAATCGTTGCCAAGAGCGTTATATACCTTTATCGGGTAATTGTCCTGGTCTTTTTCGTCATCGTAATTGAAATTATGGTCGTAAACGTATATTTTTGTTTCCAGATTGTTACGTTTGAACGTTGATGCGAGAACCTTCACGAATTTTGCTTCGTCGTCCCATGGCATTTTCATGCTGGCAGTATTACCACCGTTCAGCGGTTCGTTCTGTGGACTTACGGCGTAGATATTTATCCCTTGCTTTTTCATAGCCTCTATGAATTTTACGAAGTAGTCGGCATATGTCTGTTGATATTTGGGATTGAGGTATCCGCCTTGCCATACACTCCAAGCTATATTGCCATTTTGCGTGAACGATTTCATCCATGTCGGACACGACCAGGGAGTGGCGATGATCTTCATGTCGGGATTGATAGCCAGTATTTCCTTGAGTACGGGTATGATGTATTTGGTCTCGTCCTGTTGCAATGCGAAGTGCTCCAGTCCCTTTTCATCGCATAGCGAATAGGTCTTGCTGGAGAAGTCACAGCTACCTATGGCTATCCGGGCATAGCTCACACCGTAGCCCTCGGTAGGCGAGTAGGTTTGGAGCAGAAAACGATGTCTGTTGGTTTTAGACATTTTCATCAGATTATAGCACGAAGCATAAGTAAGGGCAAATCCAAAGCCCTCTATTGTCTGGCGTTCCCTTGAAGTATCGAACAGTAATTTCTTGCTTTCCGATGATTTGCCAGCCTGGACCGGTACTGTAGTCTTTGAAAGCCCAAGGCTTCCGTCTGATGTTGTCGTGTAGACGGTGGCTGTCTGAGCCGTCACTTCCGTGACAAACAGGAGAAAAGCCATAGAAAGGACTATTTTCCTGATTCTTCTTTGTTTTTTACGTGTCATTTCTGTATGTGTAATCATTATTTGCTCAAGATATTTTAAGCAAAAATACAAATAACTCGGAAGAATCAAATTTCGATACTATGACTTTCTTGATGCAAATCCGTTACAAAACGATCGTGGGCAGTTCGCAATATGAATTTGTTTTCTTATCTTTTCTTCAAGAACTTCTCCACGTCCGCCTGTATCTTTTGGAATTCGGGCGAAAACTGATAGTAGGTGTTCTTCTTCATCATCATCTTCACATTGCCCAAGCTGTTCTCGTAGCAAGCTATCTCGGTACGCGCTTGCTCTCTGTGGATGGCACGATTGCGAATATCGTTCTCCTGCTCGTTGCGCAAAAGGTCGCACACGGTCTGCACCAGCGGGCACACCACCAAGTCGAAGAGATGATGCCCCTGGACATAAAGATAAGTATTGTTCTCGTTGATGCCCAAACTGCGCAACATGCGCTCCACCCCCGGCAAAACCTCCTTGAGCTTAGGGAACCTGCGCTCCAACTGGAATATCTTCGCCCTGACCTTCTTGCCCAAATAATCTATCGCCCACTTAGGTTCCTGAACGCGCACCGAGGGGAGCACCACCACCTTGTTGAACTCGCACATGTCGAAGTGCATCGTCATCTTGCGGCGCTGCAGAAAAGCGACGTGCCAAACAAAGAGTGGCCAGATGGTTTGCGAATACGACTGCAGAAAGCGCTCGAAATCGAAGATGGCATGGTCGTTGAGCGTCACCATCACGCACGTCTCGTGCAACCCCTTGGCGTAACATTGGAAGTTTTCTATCGCATAGGCATAAGTGTGAAAAATGTAGGGATTCTCCAAGATTTGCTTCGACATCTCCGTGGAACCTTGCAATATATAGTCGTAGTCGGCATCCACGCAGGCTATCATGTCTCGTCCCACGCCCTTGAGCATATTGGAAATGGCAGCTTTCTTGCCCCTATCGAGATGCTGGTTGCGCGAAGGCAGCATGATGTCGAAAGTCAGCTTGTCGTCCTCGTAGCGTCCGAGCACGGAGCGCCAGAAGAACACATCGTCGTAGCTCTCGACGTAGACCACTATCTTGCGCCTCGATTTCTTCGAAGCCATCCTGTTGGCTGCCTCGAAATACTGCGAGTTGATGTTGTCGGTTAGTCTTTTGCTCATGGATTCGCAAAATTTAGTGAAGAGTGATGTCGCTCACGTCCGTCACACGGTCGGTCCAGCCGTCCATTACCACGGCAGGGCTATGGGTGGTCATGATGATCTGGACATTGTGGTTGAGCCTGAGCACCAAGCCGATGAGCTGCTTTTGCCACTCGAAGTGGAGACTGATTTCAGGCTCGTCCATAAATAGGACGTATGGCTGGTTGTCCTCCACCAACACGGTGAGCAGGATGGCGAGAATCTGCTTCTCGCCCGCCGACAGCTGGTAAGGCATCAACAGCTCGCCCATCTGGTTGAACCGTATCTCGTTGGCGGTGCGGACGATGGCCTTGCCCGTTTCCTGGAAGAGACTGTCCACGATGTCTTGGAAGAGTTTCTTCGGTTCGCTCAGGGCTTGCGCCTTCTGGGCGGCATCTGGCTCTCCGCTTTGCAGCACGGCGATGATGCGGTTGCCGATGTTCACCTGGTAGTCGAGGTACTTGCGCTGAAGCTGGAAGAGCTGCCAGTCGAGCTCGGTGACGAGCGAGAGGTCTATCTTGTTGATCATCTCCGCATTCATCAACGGCCTGTCCACCGAGCGAATCACATCGTAGCGAATCCACTTCGCCTCGGCAGGTTCCACCTGCAGGTGAACCCCTTTGAGCATATGGCTGGGGAACTCGCCCCCGGCACTCAGTCCTTTCACCACTTTATTCAATATAGTACTCTTGCCCACGCCGTTCACACCGCTCAGGATGTTCACCCTGCGGTCGAGGTTCCACAATATGTGCTTGGTACCACTCCAAAGAGAGTCTATCTCTATCTGCTTGATATAGTCGGCATATTTCTGCATAATAGTAACATTTAATACCGCAAATATACTCATTTTCTCCGATTTTTTGTACCTTTGTACTCGATTTTATTCAAAATAAAGAAGATTTAAATACAAATAAGGTAAAATGGATAACAAACGACCTCTCATCGCCCACTTGTGCCTCTTTTGCTCCGGGGCTTTCTGGGGGCTGATGGCTCCTGTAGGCAAGGATGCGATGCTGCACGGCATCGACGGCATCGACCTCGTGAGCTTCCGTGTGCTCGGCGGTGCCATCCTCTTTTGGCTCACCTCGCTCTTCACCAAGAAGGAGCACGTGCCCGTAAAGGACATCTTCTTGTTTGGCGCAGCAGGCATCTTCGCCCTCGTGTTCAACCAGTGTTCTTACACCATCGGCCTGAACATGACCTCGCCAAGCAACTCCAGCATCATGACCACCTCGATGCCTATCTTCGCCATGATTCTCTCCTTCTTGATTCTCAAGGAGCCTATCACCTGGAAGAAAGCCATAGGCGTGCTGATAGGTTGCGCCGGTGCCGTCATCATCATCTTGACCAGTGCACAGGCGGGCAATGCCAAGGTGGGCAACATCTGGGGCGACTTGCTCTGCATGTCGGCGCAGCTCTCCTTCGCCCTCTACCTGTCGCTCTTCAAGAACCTGCTGACGAAGTATTCGCTCTTCACCATCAACAAATGGATGTTCCTCTGGGCTACCGTCCTCATCTGGCCGTTCACCATCGGGCATATCTCTTCCATCGACTTCGCCAACGTTCCGATGAGCACGTGGTGGGAAACGGGCTACGTCATCTTCTTCGGCACCTACATGGGTTACATCTGCATGATGATTGGTCAAAAGACACTTCGCCCCACCGTGGTTTCAGTATACAATTATGTGCAGCCTTTGGTTTCTGTCTCTGTCAGCGTATTGGCAGGCCTGGCTGTATTCAAAGGCGCGCAGGCTCTTGCCGCCCTCCTTGTCTTCTCGGGCGTATGGCTTGTCATCAAGAGCAAGTCGAAGCACGACATCGAGAAGCACGACCACAGCTTGTCCGTAGAAAATCGTTAACATCCCCAATAAACCATCAAGCCGCCCAGCACGATGTACATCACGGCGTAAGGGATGGCAGATTTCAATATCTCGCCATCCTTGCCTTCCATGTCGCAGGCGGCGGTGGCGATGGCGATGCTTTGCGGACTAATCATCTTACCGCCCGTAGCACCCGTGGTATTGGCAGCGACAAGCCAGTTGCTCTGGCTGCCCTCTACCCCGAAGAACGTACTCGTACTCGTCATGCCCAGTTGATTGGCAACATGCGCCTGGAGCTTGGCAAAGAGAATATTGGATGAAGTGTCCGAACCTGTCACGAAAGTACCTATGGCGCCAATCATCGGAGCCACCAACGGATAGGAATCGCCCGTCACGGCTACCAACCCCGAGGCAATGGAGGTAATCATACCACTATAGTTCATCACGCTCGCCAAGGCTATCAAGGAGCAGATGGTCAACACCGTCTTGCGCAGGTTCACCGTGGTGCGAGCCAAGATGACCATCAATCGCTTGAGGCTCAAGCCTTGTATCAAGCCGCCGATGGTGGCGCCCAGGAAGAGCATCAGTCCTGCATTCGAAATCCAGCCAAACTTAAAGGTACTGTCGATCACTGGCAGATGAACCTCGCTCACGAGATGCGACCTTAGGAAGGCATTGACAGGTGGACAGAGTGCGCCCGACACCAGGATAAAGATTAATATAAAGAGATAGACGCTCCAAGCCTTGAAGCTATCGCCTAAAGTAAAAGCCTTCTTATCTTCCGCCCCACTCTTTCTTGCAAACACCTTGGCGTAAGCGATGATGGCGATAATCGAAGACAATGATCCAATAATCGCAGGAGTCTCCGCCCCAAGATAATAGCCACAGACAAACTGTACGACCACAGAAATCACTCCCACCCAAAGGGCGACGACAAGGTTCTTGATGAGATGATGCCTATCAGCAAGCGTCAAGATGATGAAAGGCAGAATAATAAACAAGGGAGCCAACTGGATGATGGCGAAGGCCGAGGTCTCGCAAATCTGCGCCACGGAAGCCGAACCGCCCTCTGCCACTTCATTGCAGAGCGTGGTGACAGGTACGCCGACGGCGCCAAAGCCCGTAGCCACGGTATTACCTATCAACGATACCAAAGCAGAGAACATCGGTTTGAATCCCAAGCCTATCAATATCGCAGCAGGAATCGCCACCGCCGTTCCGAATCCTGCCATGCCTTCGAGCAATCCGCCGAATCCCCACACCAATAGCAATACCAGCAGTCCCCTGTCGTCGGTAATGCTTGTAAACTGCTTCTTGATCACTTCTATCTGCTTGCTCTCCACCAAGATATTATAGCTATAGATAGCCATCAGGATGATGATCAGTATCGGGAACACCGCCTTCAGCAACCCTTCCACCAGTGCCCATCCAGTCAGGGCAATGATGCTATCCTCAGCATGAGCAGGTGCAATCATGCCCAGCGGAGAGGCTGCGAAAAGCGCCAGCAATATGGTTACCACGAGCGTAAGAAGCGCACTCTTATGCCCAGCCATCTTGAAGCCGAGCATCAAGACGAACAGCAGCACGATGGGAATAATGGAAATAATGGATGCCATAAGTCATTCAGATTTTTAAGTTTTTGGTTGCAAATATAATACTTTTCTTTGAGAAATAAGCATTTTAAAAAAAAGAAATGATTATCTTTGCGACATGGATACCAATTCGGGCATCATCCTACCACAAGAGGCGCATTGTACGGAACTGTTTTCTGACTTGCAGCCGATACCTTGCAAGGGTTACAACCTCCTTTGCAAAGCAAAGCGCTATGGCAGGTGGTGGATGCTGAAGGGCCTGAAACCTGAGTTTCGTGAACAAGAAATCTATCGTTCGTTATTGCGCAAGGAATTCGAGATACTCATCTCCTTGCAACACCCCAATATCGTATCAGCCAACAGCTTGGAGGAGATACCAGGCTTGGGGCATTGCATCGTGATGGAGTGGATAGAAGGCAGAACGCTCGATGCATTTATCAAAGAGCATCCGAAAGAAGAGAAGACTAATATCGAAAAGTCTCTCCTTCCGATTATCTTCCAACTGCTCGATGCCCTGCAATATCTACATGCCAAGCAGATAGTGCATCGCGACCTCAAGCCAAGCAACATCATGATTACCTATAATGGCAACCATGTGAAACTCATCGACTTCGGGCTCTCCGATGCCGACAGCTATGCCATTCTCAAACAACCTGCCGGCACACCAGGCTTCACTGCTCCCGAACAAGTCACCGCTCGCCAAGCCGACATCAGAAACGACCTCTATAGCCTAGGTTGCATTCTCGAAGAGATGAACATAGGCAAAAGATATGCTGCCATCATCGCCCGATGCAAAGCCCCTATTTCAGAGCGATACCAACATGTGGAGGAAATCAAGCGCGACATCTCCACTCTATCCTCTTTCCAAAAGAAATCCCATGGCATGCGACTCGTGATAGCCTGCCTCATCGGTATCATCAGCCTCCTATTGATAGGCGGAAGCATTTATACCTTATTATATAATAGGACTGAAACACTTGATCGGAAAGAGTCTCTTTTTCGGAATGGGTCTCCCAATCAGAACGAATCTCTTAATAGAGAAGAGCAGAAGATAGAGAAGGGATCTGACGAGAAATCGACAGTATCATAAATAGCCAAACACAGTAACAAATCTCAGCCAAACACAGTAGCAAATCTCAGCCAAACACCGCAAAAAGTTCTTAAAACATTTGGAAATGCCAATCTATTATCGTATCTTTGCATCAAATTCAATCGACAATAGACATGAAAGAATACAAAAAAGAATAGCAGATAAACTATTGGAAGACAGACTATAAGAAGTCGGAGCGGTTCTTATCGAGGGTTCCAAGTGGTGTGGAAAGACAACCACAGCCGAGCAACGTGCAAAAAGTGTGCTATACATGGCGGATCCAGAAAATCAAAACAGCTATATAGAAATGGCTGATTTGAAGATCAAGATGCTTCTCAAGGGGGAGAACCCTCGATTAATAGATGAGTGGCAAATCATACCACAGATTTGGGATGCTATCCGATTCGAAGTTGACCATCGAGGAGAAGAGGGACAATTCATACTAACCGGCTCTGCCGTACCTGCATCAACAGAGAAAATTCACCATACAGGTACAGGGCGATTTGCGTGGATTACAATGCGCCCTATGTCGCTATGGGAATCAGGTGAATCTACTGGCGAAGTTAGCATCATCCAACTATTCAAAGGGGATACAGAAATCGAAGGCTATAACAAACTCAAGATAGAAGATATAGCCTTTCTTGTATGCCGTGGTGGATGGCCAAGCGCCACAACCAAGAGCAAACGAGCTGCCTTGCGACAAGCATACGACTATTATGATGCAGTTGTAAAAACTGATATTTCAAGAGTGGACGAAGTTACAAGAAGTAGTGAACGAACCAAGCTGCTACTACGTTCATATGCTCGTTCACAAGGAGGCCAAGTTAGTATCGGAGCGATACGCCAAGACATGATGGAAAACGATGATGAGACTTTAGCTGACAAAACAGTTCAAAGTTACATCGGTGCCCTAAAAAAGATTTTCGTCATAGAGGATATGCCTGCGTGGAATCCCAATCTACGAAGTAAGACTGCCATTCGTTCAGCAGAAACCCGATATTTCGAGGATTCCTCCATTGCTGTAGCTGCACTAGGTTTAAATCCCGACGACCTCATCAACGACTTGGAAACTTTTGGGTTGCTTTTTGAGACCTTATGCGTTCGTGACCTTCGAGTATATGCAGATGCTGTAGATGGCAATGTCTATCACTATCGTGACAAGAACGGTCTGGAATGCGATGCCGTGCTCCATCTTCGCAACGGCTCTTACGGCCTTATCGAAATCAAGTTGGGTGGCTCACAAGCCATCGAGAAAGGCGTTTCAACCCTTACCACCCTTGCTTCCAAGATAGATACCACCAAGATGAAAGCCCCATCTTTCATGATGGTACTCACCGCTGTCGGCGACTATGCCTATCAGCGCAAAGACGGAGTATATGTGGTGCCTATCGGTTGTTTAAAAGACTAAGAAACTTGAGTAAAACCAAGCAGTTCATTCACAACATTTCATCTGCAAAAGTCCATAAGAAATCGGCTCACCACGATAAACAATGGATGCATTCTTTCTCTTGGCGGAATTAAGTATGCACTAAATTAATTCCGCCAACAGGTTTATTATAACAATAAGAAGTTAACTAATACTAAATAACAGAAAAATCATTAGCCAAATCTGGAAATTCAAAAAAAAACTCTATCTTTGCACCCAAATCAAGATATGAGCAAAAATGAGGACACTTTCCTCAAGTGGGCTCACAAATACCTTCCAATTTATTTGGAAGCTACATAGAAGAAAGGAACATAAACATGAAGAAGATTAATCTTAAGAAAACTTGGCTCGCAGCAGCCCTGCTCCTGTCAGCCTTCACCTTCCAGTCGTGTGATGACGACGATGATGACTACGACTGGAATCGAGTCATGCCAAACGCCCTGGTAACCGTCAAGCAGAACGGAGACGCCTGCTATCTGCAGCTCGACGACAGCACCACCCTGCTCGCTAAAAATCTCAAAGCCTCGCTTTATGGCGGCAAGGAAGTACGGGCTCTCGTCAATTACGATGTACTCAACGAGAAGAGCGACGGATACAACCAAGTCATCAGCGTGAACTGGATAGACAGCATCCTTACCAAGAAGCCCCAGCCATGCCTCCCCACCTCTGACGAGAACGATGCCAAGTATGGCAACGATGCCGTCGACATCGTCCGCGACTGGGTTACCATCGCCGAGGATGGCTATCTCACCCTTCGCTTCCGTGCCCTCTGGGGCGGCGTAAAGCCCCACTACATCAATCTCCTCACAGGTGTAAACCCAGAGAATCCATACGAGGTGGAGCTTCGCCACAACCAGAATGGCGATCCACAATACCGACCTGGCGATGCGCTCGTGGCCTTCGACCTCAACAACGTGCTGCCCGACACCAAGGGCAAGACCGTGAAGCTCACCATCCGTTGGAAATCCAGCCAGGGCGACAAGAAGGTGGAATTCAACTACTGCTCTCGCAAAGCCATCGCCAGTCCTACGATGTTTGATGGCTACAGCCAGATGCGAAAGGAAAGATATATATAATATCGAAGCCAGCTTCATCGGTCGATGAAGCTGGCTTCGATTGCTATGGAAACAGGCTTGCAACACCATTGAAGCCTGTTTCGTTTTCTCGGTCTTATGCTCCTTTCTTATTCATCCCATGCTTCCCAAGGGGCGCAGGGCTTTGCCATGTCGCCGACACTGCCGTTGCCATTGTCTTCACCACCGCCTTCCGATGAAGAGCCTCCTGCATTAACGCCTCCATCGACAACTTGGTTTACACCACTCTGGGCAATGAAATGCTCTGTTTCCATCTTCACCAACATCATGGTTGGTTTGTCATATTTCTTTTTCATTTCTATTATCTTTTATTTATTATTTTACATGAGTTTCTTCGTGCCGCAACTCGCTGCACACACACTTTTATTTGCGGAGATATTTCTTGCCGTTGCGCACCACAATGCCCTTGTATGAAGCATCCACACGCTGTCCGCCCAGATTGTAGAGTTCGGCTTGCCTTGCGGTTTCCTCGGCCGAGATGTCGCTGATGCCTGTGGTTGACGACGGCAAGACTGTGATGTGAATCTTGGCATTTGTCCCTATGTTTGCCGCCTGGGCTGCGTTGTTGTTCTCCGCGTTCCAGTTGGGGAAGTAGAAATAGGCACGCAGACCGTTAAACTGGAGTTTAGAATCAGAAGGCAGATATTTCAGATAGTTGCCCTTGGCCGTGCTGATGTACTGATATTTCTGGCTTCCGTTGTCGGAAATAAGAGTCGCCGTAAGCTTGCCATCCTTATCCTCCGCATATTTCTTGCGACCATACAGTCCGCGGAAATAGAACTCGCCATTCACGATGTTGTCGCCATACGAAGCCTTGACCTCGTGAGGAGGCACCACGGTGATGCGTTTCTCTCCGATATGGGCATAATATCCTGGATCCTGCTCGATGAGATCTTCAGGATCCATGTTCTCCGCCCCCTTAATAGTCTTCGTGCAACAAGTCTGCGCACCCGAAGCCTGCATCAGATAAGGCACGCCAGCCACGATGTTGAGCTCGCTGTCTGACAGCTTGGTAAAGGAAAGCACACCTTTGTCGCTTACCTGTCCTGCCCACTGGTGGGTAGTCTCCTCGGTCGTCGTGGTAGGTTTGGCAAGAGCCGTGAGTTCGCAACCGAAAGCCGTCTTAAATTCTTCCTTTGTCAAGTCGAAAGGCAGACAGATAGTATTCCATGCCCCTGCCTGGTTGACCAGCTTCGTGCGATGCACATAGACATCCACCTTGTTTTTGAAAGCCCCCTGCTCCACCAAGGTGTTGACACGATCCTCCACATCATTCTCGTCAAGATAAATCTTGCTTATCTGGAAGAAATCGTCCTTCAGGACAATCAGCTTTGCCTCGCTTTTGTTTCTCTTCACCAATATACCTTCGAAAGTTCCGCTGGTTCCTACGTAGTCGTTAAGATCAATCTCATCCAACTGCGAACAATTAAAGTAAATGCGGTACTCTTTATTAGCATCTGTGGCACTTGTATTTTCGTCCTGCACCAAATAAAACTCCGTACTGTTGGCATTATTATCCCTTGCCTCCTTTATGGTTCCCGGTACGCTGACTATCGTATTCAAATACGGGCCATACGAAGAATTCACTATATTTCCATCCTCAGGACTATTCTTGGCTATCGTGTGCACATCCTCGACCGCAGTTACAGGATAAGTAGCTGGCGAAGTAGCGGTAGCCTCGCCCGAATGGTCTATGTTAAAAGTTGTCGTATAAGTCGTCCCGTCTATTTTCTTCTGTTTATGTATAGAACCAAAATACGGTATTTTGCTCTCGCCCTCATTGTAATCGCCTATGATAGAACCTGTTATCTTGCTACCGATAGCCAAATCGGAAGGCAACGAAAAGCCCTTGTCAATATCATTGGGTGAGACCCATAGGCCATATTTACTTTTATCGACGATAAAGAATGAGTTGACGAACTTTACGTCCTTGATGTCTGGGTCTGACTTTTTCATCACAGCCACCACGGTAGCAGGATTCGACTCGTCAAACTGAATGACCACATCCTGATGCTTAAAGCCATCCGTTTCTTGAGCTGCGAATAGCATAGATTGAATAGAAGTAAAAACCTTCTGCGTGGTAGTGGTAGTAGCATTCGTTTGAGCCACAGCTCGTCCTGTTGTTAGAATGACGATACTCACCAGCATCCATAATCGAAATAGAATTAAACGTTTCATTTTACTTACTGTTTACTTGATAAATTATTTTTAAAGAACTACATTTCCTAATTTGTCGTTTCAAACGCACACTTCTTCCAAATAGAAGTGACAAAATTAGTTAAAAAAATCGAAATAAATCCACTAAGCATACATTTTTTCTACGAAAAATTACGTAAACGTTTGCGAAGTTGGCAAACAAACGACTCTCAAGGCCGCCAAGTCGTTACTTCCGCTATCATCATATTTCCAAGGATACATATCCTCCCCATACCTATTTATATAATATGAACCTCAACAAAGGAACACGCTTAATCCTTCAAACAACTTATCGGAACGACATATATTCCATCTTCTGACACACTTATGGCTGCAAAAAATTCAAACTCATTATCTATGCATCCCCTGAAAAGGGAGGCTATGTTGAAAACCACAGCCAAACACTGCAACAAATCACAGCCAAACACTGCAAAAAAGTTCTTAAAACACTTGGAATTACCAATCTATTATCGTATCTTTGCACCAAATCAAATCGACAATAGAGATGAAAGAATACAAAAAAAAGAATAGCAGATAAACTATTGGAATACAGATTAGAAGAAGTCGGAGCTGTTCTAATCGAAGGTCCAAAGTGGTGCGGAAAGACGACCACGATGGTACTCACCGCTGTCGGCGACTATGCCTATCAGCGCAAAGACGGAGTATATGTGGTGCCTATCGGTTGTTTAAAACTTTATCCGCACCCGTGTGGGGGGGGGTAGCACACCTATCTACATTACAAAGAGAATAAATCATCCAGTTTCACCTCACTGTTCACTAGGCCGCTATGCAGATTTCGCTTCACGCCATAAGTAGTGATGAACGTATGAAGCAAGGCTTTCTTCGTTTTGGTGGCAGCATGGAAAGAAGACATGCGCTCGCGCAAACGTTGCTCAAACTCTGCTGTTATCGTATATTCATCCTTGGCATACTTCATCTCACAGATATTGATGGCACCATCGGCACGGTCGATGAGCATATCTATCTGCCCACCTTTCCATTCAGCGCCCGTAACATCGACAAAAGGACGGCTATACCAAGAGTAAACATTCGCCAATACACCAGATATGCCCAATGCCTTCTTGATTTGACTTATATGATGCAAGCAAACTTGCTCAAAGGCATAACCACTCCAAGCGTTCCGACTTCCATCATTACGCATATTGCTCCAAAAATGCTCATCCTGCCCACTGCTGCTTGCTACAAAACGAGTATAAAACAGAGAATATAAATCCGTCAACTGATAAAGTGCATCTCGCTCACTTTTACCTATAGCGGTATATCTCCTAACAAAATCACACTTGATCAAGTTGTCTAATATTTCTGACAGTTGTCCACCACCTTTTATTTTCAACGCTTCCATCAATTCCTTTCGGGGCATTCCTTTTAGTTTGTCAGAGAGGACTTCCACAACCTTTCGATAATGCTTGGAATCATTAAACAAGGAACGAAACAAAAACTCAAATTCTCCACGCAAAGGAGCATCTTGAGCAAAAAGCAATCTGTCCACACAGGTATCCAATGGAACACCTTGCTCCAACATATCCAAATAATAAGGTATTCCGCCCAATATCATGTAAACATCAAGAACTTGCAGACGAGTAAGCGACATATTCTTCACTTCATTGAGAAATAGCTCGGTTTCTCCCAATGTAAATGGCTTGAGATATATTTGGCGAGTCACTCTGCCATATAGTCCTCCCCTATCGCCTATCAAGCGAGAAAGCATCCATGTTGTTGCAGAACCGCATACGAAAAGTTTCAAGTTAGGAATCATAGACGCCCAGGAGTTCCAAAAATAGCCAAAAGCTGAGATAAAATTGCTCCTTGGCGTATCCATCCAAGGCAACTCGTCCAAGAATACAACCACATGCTCTTGATCGGAGAGCGTGGAGAGATATTCTCGCAAAGCATGAAAGGCCTCAAACCAGTCCTTCAACCGAGAAACAGACTTGCCAGAATATTGCTGTAAAGCCAAACGGAACTGTTCCAGTTGGGCGGCACGAGACACCTCATACATACCTGTAAACGAAAAAGCGAACTGATCGTTGAACATTTTTCTTATCAAAAATGTCTTGCCCACACGCCTACGACCATAAACTGCGATAAGCTCAGCCTTACCACTTTCACATCGTTCAGCGATAAGTTCCTGCTCATACTTACGTCCCACTATGCCATTTTCTGCCATAACTTACTGATTATATAATGTTTACACTCTTTATTCGTGGTGCAAAGATAATCAAAATATTTGAATAAAACAAGCGAAACACCGCCCTAACTATCATTTTTAACATAGTTAGGGCGGAATTATAGCCCTTTTTATCATTCCCCTCCCTCTATATATAATAAGGTATAAACCGAAAAAAATGCAAAAAAACACCCGAATACCACAAATGTGGTAGATAGAATGCCACTACTGTGCGATTTCATAATCCGAAAAATCGTCGTACCTTTGCAACGTCAATCAGAACAAAATGTTCAACTGGCATATTTATATAAATGAATAGAATGAATTAGGTAATAACTAAATTAAAGAAAGGACATAGATTATGAGTACAGAAAAGAAACTTCGCTTCGAGACACTTCAGTTGCACGTAGGTCAGGAAAATCCAGACCCAGCCACCGACGCTCGCGCGGTACCTATCTACCAGACCACCAGTTATGTGTTCCGCAACTCTCAGCACGCCGCCGACCGCTTCGGCCTTCGTGACCCGGGCAACATCTATGGCCGCTTGACCAACTCCACGCAGGGTGTGTTCGAGGATCGTGTGGCTGCCCTCGAAGGTGGCGTGGCAGGCTTGGCAGTAGCCTCTGGCGCAGCAGCTGTGACTTACGCCATCCAGAACATCCTCGGCGCGGGCGACCACATCGTAGCTGCCGACAACATCTACGGTGGTACTTATAACCTCATCACCCATACATTCGCCAACCTTGGCATCACCCATACCATCGTGGACCCTCGTAACTTCGAGCAGGTGGAAGCAGCCATCCAGTCCAATACCAAGGCTCTCTATGCCGAGACCTTCGGCAACCCCAACTCCGATGTCACCGACATCGACAAGTTGGCAGAGATTGCGCATCGCCACAACATCCCATTGATTATCGACAACACATTCGGCACTCCATACTTGATTCGCCCTATCGAGCACGGAGCCGACGTAGTGGTTCACTCTGCCACCAAGTTCATCGGCGGTCATGGCTCATCCCTCGGTGGTGTGATCGTGGATGGTGGTAAGTTCGACTGGAAGGCCAACGCCGACAAGTTCCCTACCCTCGCCAAGCCAGACCCATCATACCATGGTGCTGTCTTCGCAGACGTGGCAGGCCCTGCAGCCTTCGTTACCCGCATCCGTGCCGTCATCCTTCGTGATACGGGTGCCACCATCTCTCCATTCAACGCATGGATTCTCCTCCAGGGCTTGGAGACGTTGAGCCTCCGTGTGGAGCGCCATGTACAGAACGCATTGAAGGTAGTGGAGTACTTGGAGAAGAACCCCAAGGTGGCCAAGGTAAACCACCCTGCCGTTCCTACCCACCCAGACCACGAGCTTTACAAGAAACTCTTCCCCAACGGCGCTGGCTCCATCTTCACCTTCGACATCAAGGGCGGCGAGAAAGAGGCTTGGGAGTTCATCGACCACTTGAGAATCTTCTCCCTCTTGGCCAACGTGGCCGATGTGAAGTCACTCGTCATCCACCCAGCCACCACAACCCACTCACAGTTGAGCCCAGAGGAGTTGGAGCAGCAGCACATCTACCCTTCCACCGTTCGCTTGAGCATCGGTATCGAGAACATCGACGACTTGATCGACGCACTCGACGAGGCGTTCACTTACGTGAAGGAAAGATGACAATGTTAAATGTTGAATGTTAAATGTTAAATGTT
>DJOI01000054.1:63872-64886 GCA_002439605.1 Candidatus Segatella mututuai
AACATTTAACATTTAACACTTAACATTTTAACACTCAACATTTAACACTTAACATTTAACATTGAAATAGGATATGGCAAAGATATATAAGCAGATTACCGACCTCATCGGTAAAACCCCCTTGGTGGAGCTTGGCAAGTATTCAGCCCACAGAGGACTTGAGACCCCAGTTATCGCAAAGGTTGAGTTCTTCAACCCTGGCGGAAGCGTGAAGGACCGCATCGCCCTCGCCATGATCGAGGACGCAGAGAAGAAGGGCATCCTGAAACCAGGAGCCACCATCATCGAACCTACCAGCGGCAACACAGGTGTGGGCTTGGCTCTCGTATCGGCCGTCAAGGGCTATCACTTGATTCTGACGATGCCCGAGACGATGAGCGTCGAGCGCCGCAACCTTGTGAAGGCTTACGGCGCAGAGGTAAGGCTGACGAATGGCAAGGACGGTATGCCTGGCGCCATCAAGGCCGCCGAGGAACTCCGCGACTCCATCCCAGGGTCGGTCATCTTGGAGCAGTTCGAGAACCCTGCCAACCCTGCCAAGCACTACGCCACGACGGGTCCTGAGATTTGGGCCGACACCGATGGCGAGGTAGACATCTTCGTGGCAGGTGTAGGCACGGGCGGCACCATCTCTGGCATCGGCAGGTACCTGAAGGAAAAGAACCCCGACGTGAAGATCATCGCCGTGGAGCCTGCCACGTCACCTGTACTGAACGGTGGCAAGAGCGGCCCTCACAAGATTCAGGGCATCGGCGCAGGCTTCATCCCCAAGACCTACTCTTCCGAGTACATCGACGAGGTGCTCGACGTGCAGAACGACGACGCCATCAAGGCGGGCCGCGAGCTGGCGCAGACCGAGGGTCTCCTGGTAGGTATCTCCTCGGGCGCAGCAGCCTTCGCCGCCACCGAGATAGCCAAGCGGCCAGAGAATAAAGGTAAGAAGATCGTGACTCTGCTCCCCGACACAGGCGAGCGATATCTAAGCACCGTGCTCTATGCTTTCGAGGAGTATCC
>DJOI01000049.1 GCA_002439605.1 Candidatus Segatella mututuai
CCCCCCCATAAACATGGTTAGTCTTTTTGTCATAATTTCTCTTTCTTAAAAATTAAACAACTCTCAAATATCGGGTGCAAAGATACACACTTTTTGTTATATAAACAAATATTTACATAACAATTTATCACAAAATATTAAATTTACGATACTTTTTGTATGTTTTTCCGTGCATTTACAAACTTTTTGAAAATAAAATAACAACTATAAAAGACTATTTGCCATAAAATCGAGTAGGAGGAAAACGAAGTAGTTTTCTTCCTACTTTCGTCTTCTGACCTCTCACACCACCGTGCATGCGGTTCCGCATACGGCGGTTCCTATTTTGGGTGCCATTCGAGATATTCACCCATTAAAGTAGCATACCCTGCCCTACGCAGGTTATCATTTGTGATTGCCCTGTGCAGTGTATAACTATCGGCTACACGCCACTCTACAAGAACCATTCAGGACTTCTATCTAATTATTCTTGCCTGCTCGATACTTCGCAGGACTGATTCCAAAGAAGCTCTTAAACAGCTTGCTGAAATAATAAGGGTCGCCAACACCAACCTTATATCCTACCTCTGCCACGGTAAGCCTGTCATCTTTCAGTAGTTCCGCAGCCTTGTTCATTCTCATTGTGCGTATATACTCATTTGGAGTTGTTCCTGTAATGCTCTTCATCTTCTTGTAAAAGGTAGTCCTGCCATATCCCATGCTCATGGCAAAACTATCTATATTAAGCTGAGGGTCAGTGATATGTTCAGCCAGCCAAGTATCAAGAAGAGATTGGAACTTCTTGTCTTGTTCATCCTTGATAATTTCAGGCACTACGGCCTTGACGGCACCAGCAGACTGCCTGCCATACACTTGCTTCAAATGGTTGCGCTGTTCCAAAAGTTGGCAACAGGTTGCTATCAATATGCTGGTATGGAAAGGTTTCTCGATATAAGCATCCGCCCCCGCATCTATGCCTTTCAATCTCTTTTCATTGGCAGTAAGCGCAGTAAGAAGAACCACTGGCAAATCTGAAAGCGAAGCCTCAGTCCTCACCTTCTTCAGCAGTTGATAGCCATCCATACGTGGCATCATCACATCACTCACTACCAAAGCCGGTTTCATTGCTTGCATTTTCTCCCAAGCTTCTTGACCGTCGGTAGCCACATCCACCTCAAAGTATCGTCGCAACTCTCTCATCAAAAATTCTCGCACATCATTATCATCCTCCACTACAAGCACACGATAAGGATTGAGGGGGACTGGCGGCATCTCATGATATTCCTGTCCCAACACAGTGCGAGGTTGGTTGTTTTCCTCGATGGTCACAACGTTATCCACCACCATGAAGTCTTTCTCTTCATACTCTTTCTCATCCGTTGGTAACTCTATGCGGAAAATGCTGCCATGAGGTTGGTTATCTTGATAACTGATGCGGCCATGGTGGACGCGCACCAGTTCTGCCGTAAGATGAAGACCAATTCCTATGCTATCGTGCGAATAGTTGCTGCGATTGAATCGTTGGAAGAGTTGGGATTGCCTGGATTTCTCCACGCCCACTCCCGTGTCTTCCACCAAAATGAGCAAATGCTGATTCGCATTCAGTGACACACGCAAGGACACCTCTCCTCGGCTCGGTGTATATTTCAGCGCATTCGACAAAAGATTGTAGATAATCTTGTCGAGGTAATTACGATCCACATACATTTCGTAGCTCTTGTCGAAAGGCAGAAACATAAAATTAATCTGCTTATTCTCAGCTATATTACTGAAATTAAGAAAAATATCTTGTAAGAAAGCGATGATGTCCGTCTTTTCCAATGCCAACTGCAACTTGTCGTTCTGCATCTTGCGGAACTCTAAGAGCTGATTGATGAGCCTCATCATTCGTGCCACGCTCTTTGCCATCGACGAGAGCGGTTGTTTCATCTCTCCAGGTACTTTGTCCACCGTCTTGAGCCTTTCCATATCCCCCTGGATAATGGTGAGCGGTGTACGGAACTCATGCGATATGTTGGTGAAGAAACGAAGTTTGTATTCCGTAAGCTGGTTCTCCACCTTCACTTTGTTGCGCAAGGCACTGATGCGGCGGAAATTGACATAAACATAGTAGATGGCTACAGCCACGAGACCTATATACATAAGGTATGCCCACCAAGTGGCATAGAACGGAGGTCTCACCGTGATTTGCAATACTGCCTCCTTGGGCGACCAAACGCCATTGGCGTTGCAAGAGCGCACATGCAGGGTGTAATGACCAACGGGCAAATTGCGATACTGCGCAAAATTGACATGCGAAAGACTGCTCCAACCCTTGTCGTACCCTTCCAGATAATAAGTGAACGTACTTGCGTTCTTCTTGGCGTAGTAGAAGTCGGAGAAGAAGAACGTGAGCGAGTTGAGATGATAGCTGATGGAAAACTCCTTGGCACGCGCCAATGTTCCATCAAGCCGCGCCTCTCCATCCTTTAAATCACCGATAGAAATACCATTGGCCTCTATCTTTGTAATGGCCAAAGGGAAAGCAGGTTTGCTCTCATGGATGTGACAGGGATTGAAAGTCATGACACCATGATGGGTGGCAAATGCCAAATCGCCATTGTCCAAATCCACGGCATTATCCTCTGTACAAGCATTCTCCAAAGAGTTGGCACCAAAAAAGAAATTGTTGAATTTTCCCTTGCGGAAACGAGAGATGCCATTGTCGGTTCCCAACCAAATATCACCCGTCTGCTTATGCTCCACGATGCTTTGCACGTTATTATCGGCAAGTCCATCACGCGTAGTATAGGTAATGGTGTCCTTGCCATCAATCATCTTCACTCCATTGCCGATGCTTCCTATCCAAATACGCCCCTTGCTATCTGCGTAAACGCAATGAACTTCATCATTTATTTGGTCGGCGGTGGATACATGTATCATCCGATAAGCCTTGTGGTTACGCAAGAGTTCATCGGGATTGAAGAACATGACACCCTGACTGGTACACAGCCAGATGTTACCTTTCTTGTCCATCTCCATATTGCGAGTTTGCAAAGACTTGCTCTCGACGACATGCACAAACTTGCCGTTCAAATAAACATCAAGCCCCGAGTCAAAGAGTGAAACCCACATTCTATTTTTCTTATCGAAGAAAATGTCGCTTAGCTTACCCTTTCCTATAGATGCTGGATTGTCGGTATGCACAAAGTTCTTGCCGTCACTCACCGAGAAGATTCCCTTCTTGCGAGTTCCAACAAAGAGCCTACCATGGGCATCTTGCGCCACAGATGTGACATCATCCTGATAGCCACGGATGGAGCGCCAATTCTGCAAAAGCCCGTTTGCCACACTGCTTCCATTCTGTATATTGCTGATATATATATGGTTACCTATACGTCTAAGCAATCGAACATCATTTTCACGGTTGATACCATCACTTCCATCTTTATAATAAAGATAGTTAGCCTCTGACTTGGAGAAATTAACGACATATACGCCCATATTTTCCACAGCTACCCAAAGATTATGCGCTTTGTCCACGAATGGAGAGAATATATAAGGAGATGGCAACAAGTCGGCATAAGACACCAATGCCTCCTGCTGGGTATCGTAAGAAAAGAGCCCATTGCCAAAGGTAGAAATCCAAAGTTTGCCATCACTTGCCGCATAAAACTGATAACGTGGTTCACTATTTAACTGCAGGAGATGCTTGTTGTAGATACCCTGGAAATGATAAGTCTTCCTTGGAGTCAGATAATAGACATCACTACCATCGTATGCCAAGATGATGACATTGCCCAAGTTGTCGAGCACCACATGAGGCTGGCTTGGGTTATAGGAAGAACGCGCCAACCGTCTCGTTTTCAAGTCATATTGGTAAATGCCATCATTGGTTGTCAAGAAGATGAACCCACCCCAATAAACCGCTTCCGTCACCTCTCTCACCGATCTATTGACAAAAGAAGAGTATACCTGGAGGAACTTACCATTCTTGCACAGATAGATAGCACCATCACCCGACACCCAATATTCATCCTTACCCGCCAAGACAAAATTAACCATCTCTTGGGTTGGAAGGGAGAACTTCACAGAAGAAAATCGCTCGCCATCAAAATGAATGCGCCTTGCCTCCCCTTTCTTTCCCCACACTATCATATCATGAGCTGAAAGAAAAGCATATCCCTTGATAGGTTGGCTATAGCTGTCATCGCCCGTGTAATCCACAAAAACATCTTTTTCTATGTCATAACAACTATAAAGATGTCCACGCAGTCTTATCCACAAGAAGCGGTCACCCCACGGCTTGATATTCAAGATGCGGAAATCTTGCATCAGCTTGCGATTGCCTGATGCCGATGGTTTCAGCACATCCGTCTGATAGCCATCATATCGGGCCAAGCCCGATGTGGTGGAAAACCAGAGATAACCATACTTATCCTGCAGTATCGAACGCACATAATTCGTTGGCAGCACATTATCGACAGATAGCTGATAAGAGGTCTGTGCATGGCTATGGATATGCACTGAGAGCAAAATGCTGCATAAGAAAAAGCACAGGAAAGCTGTGCCCCTGAATAGCGGTAATAGTATTTGTTTCATCACACGATTAATCTATTTCAAATTACAAATATAATACATTTTTTTGAATTGCAATACATATTTACATCGAAATGCATGATTTTCCATTATTTTACCCAATAATAAAGGTAATTTTGCAGCAGATAAAACAAAGTAATAACTAAAAGCATTACAAAGCAATGCTATCATCATGGTAAAGAAAATATTCATATCCCTATGGATGGCTGGGACGGTTTCCTTCTCGCATGCCACCTCCTATTACATCTCACCAACAGGTAATAATACCAACAAAGGTACCAGCAAGGACTTCCCCAAAGCTTCGCTCGCCAACGTACAGCATTTGGTCAAGCCTGGCGACATCGTTTATATACTTCCTGGAACCTATCTTGTCGATAAGAACGAGGTGATGGACAAGGCATCAAGTACCGTATGGGACATCATCTACGACTTTGCCGTGAGTGGAACAGAAAAAGATCCCATCGCTTATCGTGGTATCGTGGATAGCGATGGGAACCGCCCCGTGTTCGACCTTTCCAATGTCAGCACAGGCAAGCGACTGACGGGATTTTATATCCATGCCAACTATCTCCAGTTTTCCAATTTGGAAGTCCTTGGCATTACCGTCCCCAAATCTTCCAGTAACACCCAATCGGAAAACTTCCGCATCAACGGGGGAAGCCACTGCACATTCGAGAACATCGCCGCACACGATGGCATGGGCATCGGATTTTACCTGACAGGCAAATCAGCCTACAACGTGCTGACCAACTGCGATGCCTACAACAATTTCGATTCCAATAATATCGAAGTAAACAACGGGGGCAACAGCGACGGCTTCGGCTGCCATGTCAACACCAACTGTCCCGGCAATAAGTTCATCTTTTGCAGAGCTTGGCAAAACAGTGATGATGGTTTCGACTTCATCAACTGCTATTCTCCAGCCACCGCCAAATATTGCATTGCCTATAGAAACGGATACGACAAAGAAGGTAACAAGCGGGCGGATGGCAATGGATTCAAGGCCGGCGGTTATGGCATGAAAAAAGCCATCAATATCTCAGAGGTACCCATGCATGTGGTAAGCCACTGCCTGTCTGTGGCCAACAAAGCCAACGGCTTTTACACCAACCATCATCTCGGTGGTGTCAAGATGGAATACAACTCTGCCTACAAGAATGGAAAATACAACTTTTCCTTCGTCAATCGCCGTGGTGCCTCTATCAACGATGCCATAGATGTAAATGGCTATGGTCATGTCATTGAACACAACCTATCGTATGGAACTGCCAATATCGGCACCCACATTGACACCAACTCTTGCACCATAAACGGCAACTCCTTCATATACGTAGATGAAAGCTGGAGCAATGAGAACTTCAGCGACGGAGACTTTATAAGTTTGAGCGCAAAGCAGCTGATTGCGTCAAGAGACCCCTATGGAAATCTACCAAGCATCACTTTTATGCAACTCAAAGATGACGGCAAGGACTATGGATATGGCTCGTTCAAGAATTCTCCGCAGACTTCCATCAACAACATCAAAAGCACCCCAACAAGGCAACAGACATACTATACCTTGACAGGCATGCCCGTCAAACATCCTCTCTCTGGAAATATTTACATCAAAGATGGCAAAAAACTGATATTCCAGGGGAAATAAGTAAACTGCGCACATATTTTTCCATCAATATGCACAATAATACAAATATCTCTGGTATAAATACATTACTTTTGCGACAGAAACTATAAACTTAGAATAAAACAACAACAATTATGAAAAAGCTATTTACCCTTATCGCTTTCGCTGTGGCAACTCTCACAGCCAGTGCTACAACAATCGTCAATGAATATAAGGTTTGGACTTTCGACGAGCAGACTTCTGGAGAGACCGTAAACTCATTGAAAGATTTCAACGGACTGTACATTCGTTCTACAGCCAATCACACAGCAACCTATGTTGACAAAAAACGCTCAGGTACATTCAGCAACGGCTGGAAATACAAGAATACTGCCGTAGGCTTGAAACTACAAGCTAACACGGCATTGGCACCTGCCGCCGACCTCATTGCCGACACAGAATGCAAGAACACCAACGACCGAAGCATAGCTATCACCACCGGAGTAGCCGGAACATTCTATATTGTATTTGTATCAGAGTATGCAAAGGCCGACAGAGACATCCAGCTCTTTTTCGATGGAGAAAAAGTAAAGAGCATCGATGCCAAAAGCGTGTATGACAATAAGGAAACAGGCCGTTCTTCTTACTTCGAGTACCATGCAAGCCAAGGTGGCACATTCCTCTTTGGAGGTTCCGCTTCCACCGTATGCTATGTGATGTTTGTACCAGAAGGCTATACACCCACCGATATCGCCAAGCCAACCATTACCAAAGGCACACATGCAACATCGCAATCCTACAACATCTCAGGCGAGCAAGTAGCCGATAGCTTCAAAGGCTTAGTTGTCCTGAACGGAAAGAAATTCATCAAGAAATGAATCATCCAAATAACAAACTATAAAACTTATAACTAATGAAAAAGATAACTTTTCTACGAGTTCTATTGTTGACACTCATCCCTACTTCTCTCTCAGCCCAAGAGAATGAAGGCATCAACCAAACTACCTTTTGGAACTTTGACCAATTTATTCAAGATGACAACGTTGCCAACAATAATCCCTTCAACTATGGCGGATTGTACATCATAGGACATTCTGCCGATAAATATGCCACTATATCTGAAAACCAAGCTCAAATGATATATGGCGACTATACCTATTTTACCAATACAAGAATCGACTTTCCAGGAGGTCAAAGCCAGACATTGCCAACTTCCGCTAAAGAGGCAAAAGAAGGCATTGCATTGGATGTGGCTTGTCCAGGAACTCTATACGTAACATATTATACCAAAGCATCAAGAACTTTGAGCGTTGCTTTTGCTGGAAAAACAATAGACAACATTACAACAACAGCTGGGCAAGTTGACACAAAATCATTCACCAATGGTACAATAGGAACTTATTATATATCCACATCAAAAGGTCCATTTAGTATTTATGCCGTAAAATTTGTACCCACCTCGGAAGAAGAAGAAGCAACCAAGACACTGACATTATCCCAATATGGCATCAATACATTCTCCGACAATCATGCCTGGAAGCTACCAGAGGGACTGAAAGCATATTACGCTCGCTCTAACAAGAATTCTTCTGATGGAGGAGTGGTCTTAGGGCTCAACGAGATTAAGGACATCATACCTGCATGCACGGGTGTAATACTCAAGGGAGACCCCAATTCTAATTATACCCTTACCTCGGCCGATTGCGGAACCATAACAAACGATGACGGCAAATCTATGATCAATACTGCTTATGCTTTACGTCCAATTATCAGCGACTACCACTTGAATGCCACCAATATTTCAACAGATGGTTACAACAATTATCTCTTGGGGGCAAAAAACGGGAAGGTTATCTTTGGCCCTGCTGCAGAAGGAACCATCAAAGCAGGAAAAGCATATTATAGAATAAAGGGAACTGAAGATAAAAACGCCCAAACTCAGAACGCATCCAAAAGCATGAGCCTTGACTTTGGAACTGGAGGTACTACCAATATCCAACAAATCCAGGCCATAAAAATGCCATGCACCGAAAACACTTATAATGCAATCGGACAAATAGTCAATGCTTCCTACAAAGGAATGGTCATAAAAAATGGTAAGAAATACATTCAAAAATAACTTTCAAAAAATAGCCCAAATGAATAAAAAATACATTAAACCTGCCATACATACCTTCAGCATTCAATGTGCTACCATCATGGCAGGCTCCCAGGAGCAAACAGATCCCACAAAAACTACATTTGACGAAACTCCCATCAATCCAGATGAGGCTCTTTCTAAAGAAAACATGCAGTTTCATTACGATATTTGGGAATAACGGGAATAAAAAACATGGGATATACTTATCCTTTTCTAAGCTTTTATTACCTTTGCAAAAAAATATGAGAAAAATCATTTCATTCATCTTCATGCTAACAGCGTGCTTAGCCATGTCGGCAAAGATTCATACCATCGGTGATTCTACCATGGCCGACTATGACCAAAGCCAGCCTGATCAAAAGGGCATGTATGGCTGGGGGCAAGTCTTTGGCGATTATTTCACCAATGGCATGACAGTGAAAAACTGGGGCGACCGAGGTGAGAGCGCACGCAGTTTTTACAAGAAGTTCTGGGCACAAGCCAAGGCAGAGATTAAAAAGGGAGATTATGTGCTGATACAGTTTGGGCACAACGACCAAAAATCTGTAACAACCGATGTGTATCGCGAATATCTTTCAAAATTCGTAAACGAGACACGTGCACTTGGTGCCACTCCTGTATTGGTGACATCCATCTGTCGCAAGCTTTTCGACGGCACCAAGATCTCACGTCTCGGTCGCATCGACAATGGAAAGGCAAAAGGTGTGGAGGAAGATGACCATACATACGATTTTCCCTACAACATGAAAAAGGTGGCAGACTCTCTCCAAGTGAAATGCCTCGACCTCACCACAGCTTGTAAGAAATTCATGGAGGCCTGGGGACCACAAGGTTGCAAGCAGTTCTTCCCTGCTGGTGGATCAACGCATACCAATGAACTCGGGGCAAGAGTCAACGCACAATTGGTGGCACAACTGATGTACAAGGCCAACATCTTGAAGAAATACATTGCCATCAGTAAGATCAATCTCCCAAAGAATGACGGCAAGATTGTAATGGCTGCCGACAGCAAGACATACTACATCTCGCCAAAGGGCAACGACAAGAACCAAGGCTTGGACAAAAGCAAGCCCTTTGCCACACTTGCCAAAGCACAAAGCCTGGTAGGGCCTGGCGACATCGTGTATATCATGCCTGGCACTTACCATGTGAAAGAGAGCGACCTGATGGCTCCCGCACACGACAAGAATTATGCCGTGGCATATCTTCTCGACAAAAGCGGCACTGCCAAATGCCCCATCAGTTACATAGGATTGCTCGACGAGAACGGGAAACGCCCCGTCTTCGATTTCTCTGCCATCAAGGTAAAGGCTCGCGTCACGGGATTCCTCCTCTCCGCCAAATACCTACGAATCAAAAATATTGAGACCATAGGCATACCAGTAAACGTAGAGAAACATACCCAAAGCGAGAACTTCAGAATTTCGAATGGTTCGTACAATATCCTGGAGAACATCGCTGCGCATGATGGCATGGGAATAGGATTCTATCTCATCAACAGATGTGCCCACAACTATCTCATCAATTGCGATGCCTACAACAACTACGACAGTTTCTCGGAAGGCGGAAAGGGCGGCAACAGCGATGGGTTCGGATGCCATCCAGGCTCCTTGGACAGCCAAGACAATGTGTTGATAGGATGCCGTGCCTGGTATAACAGCGATGATGGCTACGACCTCATCAATGCCCAAGCTTCCGTCAAAATCATCTATTGCATCGCCTACAAAAATGGCTTGGGCATCGTCAATGGCGAGGAGAAGAAGCTCGCCGACGGCAACGGATTCAAATGCGGAGGATACGGCATGGGAAGCAAGGTTCGCATCAAGTTTGAGAAGGCACCCATGCATATCATCGCCAACTGCGTTTCGGCCAATAACAAAGCCAATGGCTTCTATGCCAACCATCACTTGGGCGGTCTGTCCTTCAGCCACTGTTCGGCCTTCAGAAACGGAGGGGCAAACTTCAACATGACCAATCGCAAGGATGCCTCCGAAACAGGCAATGTAAACGTCAACGGATATGGACATCAGATAGACCACTGCCTCTCATTTGGTTCGGATGCCATCAAGAGTTCCAAGCACCTGACCTGGGTAGATGGCGACAAAAAAGACTGCACCATCAAGGAGAACTCCTTTACATGGAACAGCAACACCAAGAAATGGGACAATGACACCCAGCTCAACAAAAAGACTTTCAAAAGTCTTGACCCATCGAGCTTGATTGCACCCCGCGACAAAGAGGGTTTCTTGCCTGCATTCGATTTTTTGCAACCCAACGAGCCCATGAACATCGGGTATGACTGGAGCCAATATCGCCAATGTGCAAACGAATACAGAAAGTAGATCCCATCGAGACAACATCACGATTATATTAGAATTATCATTTAAACCCTATAGAAGCATCATTTAAAATCAATAGATATGACCCATAAAATCATATTACTCGTCATAACTTGCGCCTTATCAGCCAGTTTGTCATCTTGCAGCAGCGACACGCAAGAAGGCGATCCTAATTATTTCAGCCAAAGCCAGATAAGTGTCAGGATGAAAGATGAAACCATGCTCTACCTGTCAGACACAGGCAATGGTACAGCCATGATTTCCTACGACCGCAGCAATCCATTGCACCTCAATCAAGATAACAAATCGCAACTCACCACCTACGTGGGGCAATTGGTCATACCAGCCACTGTTACCTCACAAGGCAACACCTATCAGATTACGGGAATTGACGAGATGGCCTTCGCCAACAACACCACCCTTACATCGCTGACGCTTCCCGAGAGCATCACAACGATAGGACAAGGCGCATTTATGAATTGCTCGGCACTTGTGTCTGTCAATATTCCGACGGGTGTCACTGCCATACCAAGCTCATGCTTCGCACAATGCAAGAAGATGACCAAGTTTGAGTTACCCGAGGGCATCAAGAACATCGGCACCTTGGCTTTCGCCAACTGCGGCAAGATGACTTCGATAACCATCCCGGAGGGAGTGAACGAAATAGCCGACAGAGCTTTCTTGGGCTGCACGGCGGTCAAGGAACTTACGATACCTTCCAGTGTCAACAAAATGGGTGGCAACGTATTTTTCAGAGCGAGCAAACTCACCAAGATACATCTCAAGGCCACAACACCTCCAGAGCTTACTGATTCACTTGGTGATTACATAAGCAAAGCCACCCTCTACGTGCCAACAGGTTGCAAAACCGCCTACGAGGAAAATACGTTGTGGAATAAATTCAAGTCCATCATTGAAGAATAACAACATGAAACATATCCTATTATCACTGGTACTGGCAACAGCAAGCATGTCTTGCCTCGCCCAAAACACAAAGACAGTAAAAGGCACCATCACCGACCAAAACGGCGAGCCACTGATAGGTGCCACCGTGAAGGCTGGTAAAACTGGAACCGTAACCGACATGGATGGCAACTACACACTGACCGTACCTGCCAACGTAAGCCAGCTCGACGTATCATACATCGGCATGAAGAATGCCAAGGTGAAAATCAAAAACGGAAAGGCCGACATAGCTCTTCAAGACGACTCCAAGATGATTGACGAATTGGTGGTCATCGGTTATGGCTCTGTCAAAAAAGGGGATGTAACCAATGCCGTAGCAAAAATCAAAGGTGACCAACTAAAGGACCGTCCTGTCAGCAATGTGGCGAGTGCCTTGCAAGGAGAACTGGCTGGTGTGGAAGTACGTACCACCAGCGGTGCCCCGGGCAGTGGCGTGCAAATCAACGTGCGTGGTGCGACCTCCATCAATGAGAGCGGCAACTCAAACCCTCTCATTGTTGTAGATGGTGTTCCTATGGACGAAGACTTCGACCTTGTGAACCTCAACCCTCAGGACATTGAGAGCATCGAGGTATTGAAGGATGCCTCCTCCAGTGCCATCTATGGTAGCCGTGGCGCCAATGGTGTCATCATCATCACCTCCCGAAAAGGAAATGATGACGGCAAGGTACGTGTCAACTTCAGTGCCGACTACTCTCTGAGCAGCCCGGAACGATACATGGACATTATGAGCCCTTCCGAGTGGATAGAATGGAGAAAGAAATCCAACAATGTTCGCTACGTCAATCAGTATGGTCTGAAAGGTGCCAAGGAGAGTGACACCTACGCCGAGCGCATCGCCATCATTGGTAGTGCGAGCGCCAACTATGTGAACGACCCACGTTGGGACATGCCCAATTATGGCGGCCTCTCGCTCATCGACTGGCAGAAGGAAATCTTCCAGACCGCTTTGGCACAGAACTACAACCTCTCTGTATCGACAGGCAACAAAAAGAGTAACTTCCGGGCTTCATTGGGCTATATCAACCAGGAAGGAATCGTCATCAAGACTGGTTTTCAGCGAGTCAACCTCAAGATGAGCGCACAGACTACCGTCAAGGACAAGTTGACCTTGGGCTTCGACTTGGCTCCACAGTTCACCGTCACCAAGGGTGGAAATGTGGATGGCAAGGATAATACAGCCCAGCAAGCGTTGACCTTAGTACCAGTGGCTGAAGCTGAAGCGGGTGTCTATACTGGCACCCAGCCTTACACCCGATACCTTTGGGCAGGAAGTACTATCAGTCCTATCGCCAACATGGAATATTCCAGTTATCGAGACGAACAAGTACGAGTCAACGCATCTGCCTTTGCTCGCTATCAAGTTCTTCCTGAACTAACGGCGGAAGTATTGGGAAGTTGGTTGTTCGTTAACTCCGAGCGCCATCGTTTCACCCCAAGCTCACTCAACAGATATTGGGCTTCTTACCCAGAAGGTTACTACAGCATTGGGCGCTGGACGGGAAGTCGCAGCCATAAGTACTTAGGACAGGCAACGGCTACCTACAACAAAGATTTTGGCAAGCATCACATCAACGTGGTGGGCGGTTGGTCTGTGGAAATGACCAAGGACGGAAGCTCTTTCTCCATCGGTGCCACCCAATATCCCAACAATGCCCTCAATGGAGGTTTCTCAGACATGACAACAGTCACCTTGCAAAACGTATCTTCCGTTTACAATACCGAAGACCGCTTGATCTCTTACTTCGGACGAGCAGAATATGGTTTCGACAGCCGCTACCTGCTCAATGCCAGCATCCGTCGAGATGGCAGTAGTCGATTCGGAAAGAACAAGAAATGGGGTACCTTCCCTGCGGTATCGGGTGCATGGAGAGCCAACAATGAAAAATTCTGGAAAAAATCTTGGATAGTCAACCAAGCCAAGCTCCGCATCAGCTATGGTGTGAATGGTTCAAACTCCATCCCTACCAACTCCGCATACGGCGTGCTCAGCAATAGCAGCTACAGCCAGGACGGCAAGCTGACCACAGGTTTCATTCCCGGCAGCACCGCCAACGACGACCTGGGATGGCAGAAGACTGACTCTTGGAACGCAGGTATCGACCTCGGATTGTTCAACAACCGCATCTCCTTGGCGGTAGATTACTATATGAAGAACATTCGAGACATGCTCTATCAGATTACCCTTCCTGCCGTCATGGGATACACTCGTGGATACACCAATGTAGGCAACATCCGCAATACAGGCCTTGAGTTGGAGTTGAAGACGGAGAATCTCACCGGCAAGTTGCGCTGGACCACCAATCTCCAGTTCTCTTGGAACAAGAACAAGGTGATAGACTTGGGTGCGAACTCCACCATCTACACGGGATATGACAACTCCACACAGGTCATAGAGGTTGGTCGCCCTGCCGGCGAATACTATCTCTATGACGCAGTAGGCGTGTATGAGACCGAGGAAGACCTGAAGAAATATCCTACGCAGACTGGTTCGGTAGTAGGTTCCGTTCGGTATCGCGACGTGAGTGGTCCCGACGGTGTTCCTGATGGCAAGATTACCGAGGCCGACCGTGTGCACATGGGACATCCGCAACCTTCTTGCACCTACGGTATGACCAATACCTTCAAGTACAAGAACTGGACAGCCTCCTTCCTCATCACGGCACAGACTGGCGGTAAGATATATGGAGCTCTTGGACGTGCCTTTGACCGCCAAGGCATGGGTACCTCTGTCAATGTGTTGAGAAAATGGAAAAACATGTGGTTCTCCGAGAGTGACCCAGGAGATGGACACACTCCATGTGCATGGGTATCGGGCATCAACGAGGAGTACGACAACCGTTGGCTCTACAGCAGCGACTTCATCAAGTTGAAAAACGTCACTATATCTTACAACTGGCGAATGCCTAAGAAGGCCTTCGTTGATGCGATCCGCTTAAGCGCCAGTGTAGAGAATGTATTTATGATCGACTCATACGATGGTGGTTACTCACCTGAGAGCAACAACTCGTCGAGCCGCATCTCCAGTTACGACTATGGAGCTTACCCGATGGCAAGAACCTTCAACTTTGGAGTAAACTTCCTATTCTAACTTTCGAGGCAAAAACATTCAAGTCTAAACAAGCAAACGTTATGAAACTAACACATTATATAATAATAGGTGTAGCAGCCTTAAGTCTCACCGCGTGCGACGATTTTCTCAGCGTTACGCCAAAGAATACGCAGACAACAGACAACTTCTACAAGACAGAAGCCCAGATGGACCAAGCTATCACGGGCTTGTATGGTACGTTGAAACCTATACCCAAATATCTCTTCGCTATGAGTGAATTGCGCTCCGACAACACTTGGGTATTGACCGACAGCAAGCAGAACGACTATGCCGATGTAGCCACCTTCAACGCCAATGGTCTCTTGACCGACAATATCGTATCGGGATGCTGGAGCGACTACTTCAAGATCGTATCGGCAACCAATACCTTCCTCGACAAGTTGGAAAATTCAGACATTGGCTCAGCTTCATTAAGAAGGCAATATATTGCCGAAGCACGCTGCATCAGAGCCTTGGCCTACTTTGATTTGGTGAGATTCTTCGGCAGAGTGCCTGCTCCTACCCATATCCTCACCACGAACGAATCGTTTGCGTTGGGACAGAGCGAGGCGGTGGATGTATATAATAATGTCATCGTACCAGATTTGCAGTATGCCGTGGAAAACCTCGCAGAGAGCGCAACCGACTATCAAGGCAAAGCCCATAACGAGCGCCTCACCCAGATAGCTGCCAAAGGATTTCTCGGAAAAGTATACATGACCATGGCTGGATTTCCTATCAACGACACAGCCAAGAAAACTGAGGCGCAACAGCTCTTCAAGGAAGTCATCGACTATGCCTCGGCTAAGAACAAGTATTGGATGGAAGATATAGATACCTGGAACAAGAGTTGGCTACATGAGAACGACAACAAGTATGCCATCTTCGAAATACAGTATATCGCCGAGAAAGGCCAAGGCAACCCGATGGTTACTCTCACTGTACCCAGCAATCCTGGCACTGATTGGTGTGGCAACAACTTGGTCACTGGTCCTCATGTATATATCGAGCGGGGCTTGCAACGCCACTTCATTGCCAAGGACGAAACCACAGGCGAATACTTTGACAAACGCGTGGATGGAACGCTCAACCTCAAGGAGACAGTCGATGAAGAAGGAAACATCATCACCAGCGAAGGCAATACTTTCTATGTGAAGTACTTCGAGAGCAAGGTAAAGCGAGCCAAGTTTGGCATGGCAGACATGGACGCCACCATCGTTGACCGTACCTACTGGCCCCAAAACTTCCAGTTGCTGCGCATCGAGGACATCATGTTGCTCTATGCCGAGTGCGTGGGTAACACCACTGAGGGCAGGGAGATGGTTAACAAGATTCGCCGCCGTGCGGGCCTTGCCGAGCTGGACACCAACTTAACCGAAGATGAATTTCAAAAGGCTGTGCAAGACGAACGCCGCTACGAACTTGCCGAGGAAGGCGTGAGATGGTTCGACTTGGTGCGCCGCAATGAATATGTGGACACCATCAAGCAGATGTTCATTGATGATGACGACACCGAGGATGGCACTTACAAGAAATATGCCACCCGTGTCAACGAAGATATGTATCTCTACCCTATCCCACAGAGTCAAATAGAGGTGCGCAAGGGACTCTATACCCAAAACAAGGGGTACTAACAAGGAAATATATGAACGATTAGGTGCTGTTTTGAACGAAAACATCGGCAAGACCCTTACGAGCACCATGTGAAGAAATAAAGTACTCCAGCACCTAATCATTCATTAAAAAGCATTACCTTTGCAGCACAAATAACAAAGAAGGTTCTCTATATGTAACAACTACACATTAACTATCATAATAACAATGAAGAAGAAAATACTTTGCATCATGCTAACTGCCCTAACTTTGATGCCAGTGGCTGCCAAGAAACAACCTGCCGTCGTAATACTCACCGCAGGTCAGTCGAACACCGACGGAAGAGTGATGAACTCAGAACTCCCTGCCGAGATTCAGCAGAAGAAATACAAGTTCTGCCAGTGGAGCTTCGGTTCCAGTAGTTTGTCGGGCGAAGGAAAGTTTGAGACTTTCTGGCCTCGCATCAACAACAGAAATGCTCCTGGACGCTGGGCTTACGATGCCATCGTATATTGGAACGTAGAGAAGGAACTGAAGAAGAACTTCTATGTCATCAAAGAGAGCCTCGGAGGCACAGCCATCGACACACTCTGCTCCAGCACCAGCAAGCAATATTGGAATGCCTCTCCTGAGTATCTCGCCAAGAACGTTGCCTCAGACAAGGGAGGAAAGAGCCTCTTGAAAGCCTTCACTGAGAACATCGGGGCTTGCATCGACAACCAACTGAGCAAGTTGCCAGAAGGCTACGACATCAAGTTCATGCTCTGGCACCAAGGAGAAAGCGACCGCCATCAAGCCAAAAACTACTACAAGAATTTGAAGCAGATGATTACCTATATCCGCACTTACCTTGTAGATAAGACAGGCAACCCAAAATATGCCCACTTACCTATTATAATAGGTGGAATCTCGCACAAGAGCAAGCAGTGGAGCCAAGGCGTGGAGAATGCGCAACACCAACTTGCCAAGGAAGACAAGAACATCTATGTGGTGGATGTGCCTAACGCCAGCCTGCGCAGCGACATGCTCCACTTCGATGCAGCGGGAGCGCAAGAGTTGGGCAACAAGATGTTCGAAGTTATCAAGAAGGAAAAACTTTTGAAGTAAGTATCCAACCCATGTAGTGGGACACCACACCCACTACAAACTTTCTTAAAAAGTATCCGATATGAAATCAAACAGTTTCATTCTATTCTCCATTTTGAGCACGGCGACTTCGGGCATCCATGCCCAAAATGTTTCCATCGCCAAGTTTGCCGGCAACAAGCAGGCTGCCATCTCCTTCACATTCGATGATGGATTGAAAGAACAATATTCCATCCTTTTTCCGAAATTAAAGGAATTGGGCATCAAAGGCACCTTCTGTCTCATCGGCTCTCGCATGGACAACCCACCAAAGAACTCAGAGAAGCAAACCTTCACCTGGAAACAAGCCAAGGAAATGGCACTCGACGGACAAGAGATAACCAGCCATGGCTACAACCATAAGAATGTATCGAAGCTGATACCCGAAGAACTACGCTACGAGGTACAGCACAACGACACACTCATCTATCAGCACACAGGCATCTTTCCTCGCACCTATTTCTATCCAGGCAACAGAAAGAACGACGAGGCGGTAGCCTTTTGCAGCAAAGACCGAGTGGGCACACGCACCTTCCAAGCAAGCCTTGGAAGCAAGCGCACACAAGAATGGTTCGAAAGCTATTTAAACAACATTATAAGGAAAGGAGAATGGGCGGTAACGATGACCCACGGCATCCGCATCGGATATGATTGCTTTGGTGACGAGACTCGTCTCTGGAAGATATTCGACTATGCCTTGGAACAGGAGAAGGCTGGCAAACTATGGATAGCCACCTTCCATGATGTCGCCGCTTACCAACAGGAGCGAGACAACACCACCTTGAGTATCAAGGTAAAGAAAAATGAAGTGATTGTCACTCCGAAGTTGAAATTCAACAAGGCGATTTCCAACCCAAAGCTTGCCAAGGAGCTCTTCAACGTACCACTCACCTTGGTCTTGGACTTCCAGCCTCAACAAGCCAAACAAGCAGGAAACATCCTACAGATAAAAGAATCAAACGGGAAATATCTAATCCCTATATCTCCAACAAGCGGAAGGGTGGTCATCAAGCGATGACCACCCTTCCTGTTACACAGGTAAACCATTTTTCATTCCTCACAGTTTTCATTTCTTCACTATCAACTTAGCCTCTTTCTGTAAGTCTGCTTGCAAATTTAAAATGTTACATTTAGAGCAAGCATCTATTATTAGTTGATTACCAGTATTCTACGCTCTAAACGGCAGAAAAGTGGCAATATGGATTCTATATAGATACAAAATGGCTAAGTTTTAATGTAATTAACTTTCTTTTACATTGAAAAGCCACAAAATAAAGAAGAACGTAATTTTTGATTATACGGGTGCAATCCATCCCTGCTGCTTGCATCTTGCAAGCAACCCTTGTACGGACTTCAACTTACCCATTAAGACTTCCGAAAGCTCTTCAAAAGTAAAAATCCGTAGCTTATATAATATACTTAATAGCTCTGCCATTTTTTGCTTTTTAGGCGTTATTTTTCGTAAAAAAAGTATCAAAGTATCAATGTTATACGGAAATATGATGTTAAATGATTGATGTATAAATAGTTAATTACGCTGATACTTCTTGGAAAAATCGCCGAGAAGTATCAGTAATGTATCAGCGAAGTATCATTTTTGGCTTGGCTTCTCCTGTTTTGAGGATTTATATCGAAGAAAAAAGCCT